>JALHFU010000014.1:0-45534 GCA_022838525.1 Hyphomicrobiales bacterium
TCTTCTCCTCGCGCAGCGACCGCGTGAGCTGGACGCCGCTCTCGCCGGGCATCATCACGTCGAGCACGATCAGGTCGAAGTCGATGCCGGCGAGCTTGCGCCGGGCTTCCGCGGCGTTGCCGGCCACGGTGACGCGGTAGCCGTTCGTGCTCAGGAACTGCTTCAGCAGAGTGCGGATGCGCGTGTCGTCGTCGACGACCAGAAGGTGAGGGGCGTCATCGCCCGGTATGACCGCTTCCTGCGTCATCGACAGGTGATCCTCCACTGTTGGAGCGCCCCCGCGCGCGGTCATTCTATCCTGCCTGTGCGTGTCGGTCATCCTGCTCGCTGCTCGCCGGGTGCGATCTGTTCGCGCAGCTCGGGATTGACCATCGCCATGAGGAAGCGCTCGACCGCGACGCGGTCTCCGGGCGCGGCGTCGGCAAGCGCGGCGGCGATGCGGTGGGTCTGCGGCGTGGCCAGCGCCACGGCCAGATCGCGGCCCCGCTGCGTCGGGTAGAGCTCGCGCTGGCGGCGGTCGCGCGGGCCCTGCACCTGCACGATGTAGCCGCCGTCGATCAGTTCCTTGAGCACGCGCGCAAGGCTCTGCTTGGTGATCTTGAGGACGTCGAGCAATTCCGCCACGGTCAGCCCCGGCCTGCGGTTGACGAAGTGGACCACCCGGTGATGCGCCCGGCCGAAGCCGTACTCCGCCAGGATCTTGTCCGGGTCGGAGGTGAAGTCTCGGTAGGCGAAGAACAGGAGCTCGATGATGGCGAAGTCGATGCCGTCGTCGCCGGTGAGGGCGCTCCTGATGGGTTCGGTGTTGCGGTCGTCTGCTTTCGAGGGGGTCGTGTCGCCTGTCATATCGTTCTGTCGCGGCTGTACCAGTCCGATTTATGTCAGTGTTATTGACATAATTTAGACCGGATAGTAATTTTTGACAATCTTATGGGCCGATTGCGCACGATCGTGAAAGAGGGCGGATTTTTTCTGCCGGTGATTCCTTCAATCCGTCTCGCAATCGGCGTAGATTTGTGGTTTCGCGCCTCCGGTTAGCCGAGCGTGGGCTGCGCGTCCAATGAAAACAGGGCCTTTCGCCCTCTAGGGAGACATAAATGGCATCCGTTCCTTTCGACCAGCTCGATGGTCATATCTGGATGAATGGCGAATTCGTCAAATGGGCGGACGCCAAGATTCACGTGCTGACCCACGGTCTGCACTATGCCAGTGCGGTTTTCGAGGGCGAGCGGGCTTACGGCGGCGAGATCTTCAAGCTGACGGAGCACACCCAGCGGCTGCACGATTCCGCCGAGATCCTCGGCTTCAGGATTCCCTATTCGGTCGCCGAGATCGACCAGGCCTGCCGCGACCTGCTCAAGATGCAGGGCTTCTCCGACGCCTATGTGCGCCCGATCGCCTGGCGCGGCTCCGAGATGATGGGCGTGTCGGCGCAGCACAACCGCATCAACTGCGCCATCGCCATCTGGCAGTGGCCGAGCTACTTCGATCCCGAGCAGCGCCTCAAGGGCATCCGTCTCGACGTCGCCGAGTACCGCCGGCCCGATCCGCGCACCGCGCCGTCCAAGTCCAAGGCCGCCGGCCTCTACATGATCTGCACGCTGTCCAAGCATGCGGCCGAGGCCAAGGGCTATGCCGACGCGATGATGCTCGACTGGCGCGGCCAGGTGGCCGAGGCCACCGGCGCCAACATCTTCTTCGTCAAGGACGGCAAGCTGCACACGCCGAAGCCGGACTGCTTCCTCGACGGCATCACCCGCCGCACCGTGATCGACCTCGCCAGGCGGCGCGGCATCGAGGTCGACGAGCGCGCCATCATGCCGGAGGAGCTCGACGGCTTCGAGCAGGCCTTCCTGTGCGGCACCGCGGCCGAGGTCACGCCGGTCTCGGAGATCGGCCAGTGGACGTTCACCGTGGGCGACATCACGAAGACGCTGATGAACGACTACATGGCCGAGGTGCAGCCCAAGCGCGCCGCCGCCGAATAGCGGAGCCGCCCGGCGCTTCCGCCGGGCCGCCAGGCCGGAACGAAACGGCCCGCCCCGTCACGGGCGGGCCGTTTCGTTCGGTGCGGACTTCCGCGCGCAGAATATTTCCCGGCGTTGTCCACAGCGAAGTCCGATCTCCTTTGACTTTGGTCAAGTTTAGGCATTCCATCCACATGCCGGCCTGCGGAGTCGGCCTTATCGGAGGGAACTAAGGTGGACGCTCTTCTTCCAATCATCATCCAGGTCATTTCCGGTGTCGTCGGTGGCCAGGCCGTCGGCGCGGCCTTCAAGCAGGCGGCGCTGGGGCAGCTTCCCAAGCTGCTCAGCGGCGCGATCGGCGGCGTGGCCGGCGGCCAGATCCTCGGCGCCCTGCTCGGCGGCGGCGGCGCGGCGGCCGATGCCGCGACCGGCGGCGCGCTGGGCGGGCTGCTCGGCGACGTGGTCGGCGGCGCCGGCGGCGGCGCGATCCTGACCGGCATCGTCGGCGCGATCCTCAAGAACAGGGGCTGACCCGGTTTCTTCCCGGCGAAGGGCGGCCTCGCGGCCGCCCTTTTCCTTTGCGGCCGCAAGCCCGCGGTGGACGCCTCACGCCATCCTCGTCTAAGGATCGGAAAAAGGAGACCGCAATGGGCGAACTCAGAGCCGGCATCATCCCCGTCACGCCGTTCCAGCAGAACTGCACCATCCTGTTCGACGATGCGTCGAAGCGCGGGGTGGTGGTGGACCCCGGCGGCGACGTCGACCGCATCCTCGCCGCGATCAGGGACAACGGCCTCGAGATCGAGGCGATCTGGATCACGCACGGCCATATCGACCATGCCGGCGGCGCGGAGGAGCTGAAGGAGGCGCTCGGCGTCGAGATCGTCGGCCCGCACAGGGACGATGCGCCGCTTCTCTCCCAGATCGCGACGCAAGCAAGGGTCTACGGCATCTCCGGCGTGCGCAACTGCACGCCCGACCGCTTCCTGGAGGAGGGCGAGACGGTGTCCTTCGACGGCCATGTGTTCGAGGTGCTGCATTGCCCCGGCCACGCGCCGGGCCACGTCGTCTACTACAACCGCGCCGCCAAATTCGCCCATGTCGGGGACGTGCTGTTCAGCGGCTCCATCGGCCGGACCGACCTGCCGGGCGGCAATCACGAGGCGCTGATCCGCTCGATCAAGGAGAAGCTGCTGCCGCTCGGCGACGAGATCGGCTTCATCTGCGGCCACGGGCCGGGCGGGCGCTTCGGCGACGAGCGGCGGTCCAACCCGTTCCTCGTCTGAGCGCGCCCGCTGAGAAAGCGATTCCGCCGCCGAATCCAACGGCCTGAAAAGGAAAGGCTTTTCGCGCCGCCTTCGTAGCCGCTGCGCCGGCAGGAAACGGGTGGCGCGGCCGGCGGGCGCGGTTCTATCTCCCGCAGGACGAGCGATGTCGCTTTCCCGATGGAGGACCGCAGTGCAGCAGGAAAGACCCTCGAACCGCCCGATGACCCTGCCGGAATGGGGGATGCTGCTGGCGCTCTCGGCCGTGTGGGGCGGCTCGTTCTTCTTCAACGGCGTCGCGGTGCGCGAGCTGCCGGTGTTCACCGTCGTCGTCTGCCGGGTGGCGCTCGCCGCGGCAATCCTGCTTCTCGTGCTGAGGCTGAGCGGGGAGCGCCTGCCGTCCGGACGCGAAGTCTGGGCCGCGTTCTTCGCGATGGGGCTGATGAACAACGTCATCCCGTTCTCGCTGATCGTCTGGGGCCAGCAGCACATCGCCTCGGGCGTGGCGTCGATCCTCAACGCCTCGACGCCGCTGTTCACCGTCGTCCTCGCCCATTTGCTGACCCGCGACGAGCGGATGAACGCCGGCAAGGCCGCGGGCGTCGTCATCGGCTTCGCCGGCGTGGCGGTGATGATCGGGCTCGATGCGGTGCAGGCCCTCGGGCTCAACGTCGCGGCGCAGGCGATGTGCGTCGCCGGGGCAGTTTCCTATGCCTTCGCCGGCATTTACGGGCGGCGGTTCAGGACGGTGGGCGTATCGCCGATGGCGACGGCGGCAGGGCAGGTGACGGCGTCGAGCGCGATGCTCCTGCCGCTGATGCTCGTCGTGGACCGTCCCTGGACGCTGGCGATGCCCAGCATGGCCGCCATCGGCGCGCTGGTCGGCGTCGCCGCCATCTCCACCGCCTTCGCCTATGTCCTCTACTTCCGCATCCTGGCGACCGCCGGCGCCACCAACCTGCTGCTGGTGACGTTCCTGATCCCGGTCAGCGCCGTCCTGCTCGGCGTCCTGTTCCTCGGCGAGGTGCTGATGCCGAAGCACCTCGCGGGCATGGCCATGATCGGCCTCG
This sequence comes from Hyphomicrobiales bacterium, assembly GCA_022838525.1. GTDB lineage: Bacteria > Pseudomonadota > Alphaproteobacteria > Rhizobiales > Rhizobiaceae > Aerobium. The sequence goes on from JALHFU010000014.1 coordinate 4,303, forward strand.
GGCTGGCGGCGATCGACGGCCGGCCGTGGCGGGCGTTGCGTGCCGGGATTGCGGCTCAGCCCGCGACGCAGAAGCGGCGCACGCCGTCATAGCCGGTATAGGTGCCGGTGCGGGCGTCGAACGAGCGGTAGCGGTCGCGGCACCACGCGTACCACGCCTCCGACCACGGCTCGTAGCCGTTTGCGGCGCGCACCGGGGCCGGCGCGTGCTGCGGGGCGGGCGGGAAATAGGTGCGGTCGGGGCTGGGGCGCGGATAGCCCTGCGGATGCCGCCATGCCGGCTCGCGCCAGGCGGGCTCGGGCTGGCTGGCGATGCTGGCGATGATCGCGCCCGCGGCAAGGCCGAGCAGGCCGGCGGCCAGCAGCTCGCCGCCGTCGACATGCCGCTCGACCGGGACGGGGCGGCGGTGATGGTCGCGGCTGCGCCAGCGCTCGCCGGCCTCGGCGGGCAGCGCGGCGAGAAGCGTCGCCGCGGCGAGGGTGGAGGCAAGCGCCTTGTGCGGACGGAAGGTCATGCGTCGGTCTCCTTTGGCCGGTATCGCCGGGCCGGTCCCGGCTTCGGCTTCCGGCTTAGGAAACGACGGCTGAATGCGGGCTGAATGGCGGGTTCACCCGGTCGCGACGCGGTCCTCAGCCGCGCAAAGAAAATGCCCCGCGAGCGCAAGCCCGCGGGGCATTCTGCGAAACTTTCCGGTCAGGGATCTAGACCGTTCCACGGTGGAACGATCTATCTCCTTGTTCTTATGCAATTCCGGGCGGAAAACCGCTTCGCACTTTTCCTGGGTTGCTCTAGAGCACGGTCAGGTTGACGGCCTTGGGGCCCTTGCCGCGCTTGTCCGGCTCGGTGTCGAACGACACCTTCTGGCCGTCCTCGAGGCCCGGCAGGCCGGAGGCCTGCACGGCCGAGATGTGGACGAACACGTCCTTGTTGCCGTCGTCCGGCGTGATGAAGCCGAAGCCTTTGGCATGGTTGAAGAATTTCACGGTTCCGCTCTGGGGCATGGGAAGCTCCTTATCTCCCGATAGTGTGGTGTCGCGCGGCATGATGCCCGCCCAAGTCTCGTGCCTTTACTGGGGGAGAAGAAACAGCTTTGCGCGCGCCGGGGTCTTGCCAGAACCCTCTCATTTCGCGGTCGTCCCGGACGTTACGGCCTGATGTGCGGTAGCGTGAATGCAATTGCACCGGGTATCCTATTCCAGTCTCCGGGCCGGCAAACGCCCGAACACCATATCTTTTCATTATTTTTGAGCTGCGGGCAAGCGAAAGATTCGCAGCGGCTTTTCACCACTGCGACAGGTCGCTCGTCTTGCGTTTCGTCTCACCTGCAGGAGGCGAGAGCTTCTTCCAGCACCGCCCGCGAACCCGCGAGCGGAAATTCGGCCACGGTCTCGTGCGGCGTGCCGTCCTGGGCGTTGGCTTCGGGCGTGACGTCGAAGGCGAGGGTGAGCAGCGTCCCGCCCTTCAGCGCCTCGATGAAGGCCGCCGTGACCGGCGCGAGATGGTTCTCCGACGCCTTGCCCTGGGCGAACAGCACGACCGCCGCATCCGAGCCGGCCGCGGCCAGCGGGAACGTCCTGCCGTCGATCCGCGCCTCGACCTTGCCGGGCTGATAGAAGTAGTCGGCCTCGACCGGCGTGCCGCTGTCGGCATCGGGGCGTACGGGGCCGCCGCGCGAATAGACCTCGACCAGATAGGGGTCGCCGCAGGAGATGGCCAGCAGCTCCATCGTGCTGTTGTTGGCGGTGGGCGACACGATCGCCACGCCATTGTCGACTTGCCATTCGGCGAGGGCGGGGGAGGCGGCGCCGGCGGCCATGACGAGGGCGAGGCTGGCTGCAGCGAGCGATTTCATGAAACAATCGTGCGCCCCGGTGCCGGGCCGTGCAACCCTTTTCCGGCGGGCAGGGCGCCGTTCCGCTGTGTCACCCCCAACAAATCCTTGTGCCAGATGCGGTTGTGTGCCATGAGTTAGACTGTTCGGGCATTTGCTGACCCGGAGACTGGACCGTTTTGGACGACCTTTCCCCGATATCGTGAACTCTCGACCGCCCGCGAGCCTGCGCATGCGGCGCAGACGCGGTTTACTCTCAGGGAAAAGGAGCTTTCCCATGGCCCAGACCGGCACCGTGAAATTCTTCAACACCACCAAGGGCTTCGGCTTCATCACGCCGGACGACGGCGCGAAGGACGTGTTCGTCCACATCTCCGCCGTCGAGGCGTCGGGCCTGCGCAGCCTCGTCGACGGCCAGAAGGTCGCGTTCGACGTCGAGCCGGACCGCATGGGCAAGGGCCCCAAGGCGGTCAACCTCAAGGCTGCCTGATCCTTCAGGCCAATTCTCGCGAAAGGAGCGGCGCAGGCGACTGCGCCGCTCTTTTTGTCTGAGGGGGCAGGGCAGCGGCGCAGCCCCTTTCCATCCGGCGGGACTCTGCCCATATTCCGGCCATGGCCAGCAGATCAGACAAGAAGACGCCGCCGCATGCCGCCTCCGGCTTCGGCGAAGCCCCGCAGGCGGAGTTCGAGGGCGTGCCGCTCAGCGGCCCGGTTTCCGGCTGGGCCGACGAGATCGCGCGTGAGGCCGGGAAGGCCACGAAAGCCAGGGCGTCGAAGAAGATTCCGGAGCGCTCCTCCGCGCCGACGCGCACGGCGCGCGGCACCTCGATGGGCGGCGCCGCTTCGCCGAAGGAGCGCGTGGCGGCCGGGCTCAATCCCGTGGCCGGTCTCGACATCGCGCTGGAGGACGTGGACACGCTGTCCTCGTCCGGCGTCACCGCGACGGTGGCGGCGCTGTCGCGGCTGATCGAGGGCGGCGACCCGAATCTCAGGAAAGAAGCGTGGGTTCCGCACCGTCCCTCCCGGCCGGAGAAATCGGAGGGCGGCATCGAGCTGCGCATGGAGACGGCGTTCAAGCCGTCGGGCGACCAGCCGACGGCCATCGCCGACCTCGTCGCCGGCGTGAAGGAGCACGAGCGCACGCAGGTGCTGCTCGGCGTCACCGGCTCGGGCAAGACCTTCACCATGGCCAAGGTGATCGAGGAGACGCAGCGTCCGGCGCTGATCCTGGCGCCCAACAAGACGCTGGCGGCGCAGCTCTACGGCGAGTTCAAGAGCTTCTTCCCCAACAACGCCGTCGAATATTTCGTCTCCTACTACGACTATTACCAGCCCGAGGCCTATGTGCCGCGGACCGACACCTATATCGAGAAGGAATCCTCGATCAACGAGCAGATCGACCGCATGCGCCACTCGGCGACGCGCTCGCTGCTGGAGCGCGACGACGTCATCATCGTCGCCTCGGTGTCGTGCATCTACGGTATCGGCTCGGTCGAGACCTATACGGCGATGACCTTCCAGATGGAGGTGGGCGACAGGCTCGACCAGCGCCAGCTCCTCGCCGACCTCGTGGCGCAGCAATACAAGCGACAGGACGTCAACTTCACGCGCGGCTCGTTCCGGGTGCGCGGCGACACGATCGAGCTGTTCCCGGCCCACCTCGAGGACCGGGCGTGGCGCATCACGCTCTGGGGCGACGAGATCGAGGCGATCACCGAGTTCGACCCGCTGACGGGCACCAAGACCGGCGACCTCAAGAGCGTCAAGATCTACGCCAACTCGCACTACGTGACGCCGCGGCCGACGCTGACGCAGGCGATCAGGTCGATCAAGGAGGAGCTGAAGCACCGGCTGGTCGAGCTGGAGCGGGCCGGGCGGCTGCTGGAGGCGCAGCGGCTGGAGCAGCGCACGCGCTTCGACCTCGAGATGCTGGAGGCGACCGGCTCCTGCGCCGGCATCGAGAACTATTCGCGCTACCTCACCGGCCGCAGATCGGCGGCATGTATCGCGGCGACTTCCGCCGCAAGGCGACGCTGGCCGAATACGGCTTCCGCCTGCCGTCCTGCATGGACAACCGGCCGCTGCGCTTCGAGGAATGGGACGCGATGCGGCCGCTGACCGTCGCGGTGTCGGCGACGCCGGGCGGCTGGGAGATGGAGCAGGCGGGCGGCGTGTTCGCCGAGCAGGTCATCCGCCCGACCGGCCTGATCGATCCGCCGGTCGAGGTGCGGCCGGCCAAGACCCAGGTGGACGACGTCCTCGGCGAGATCCGCGAGACCACGGCCCGCGGCTATCGCACGCTGTGCACGGTGCTGACCAAGCGCATGGCCGAGGACCTGACCGAATATCTGCACGAGCAGGGCGTGCGCGTGCGCTACATGCATTCCGACATCGAGACGCTGGAGCGCATCGAGATTTTGCGCGACCTGCGGCTCGGCGCGTTCGACTGCCTCGTCGGCATCAATCTCCTGCGCGAGGGCCTCGACATCCCCGAATGCGGCTTCGTCGCCATCCTCGACGCCGACAAGGAAGGCTTTCTCCGCTCGGAGACCTCGCTGATCCAAACCATCGGCCGCGCCGCGCGCAATGTCGACGGCCGCGTCATCCTCTACGCCGACACCGTCACCGGCTCGATGGAGCGGGCGATGGCGGAGACCAACCGCCGCCGCGAGAAGCAGATGGCGTGGAACGAGGCCAACGGCATCACGCCGGAATCGGTGCGCAAGAACATCGGCGACATCCTCAATTCCGTCTACGAGCGCGACCACGTCCGGCCCGACATCTCCGGCGTCACGGCCGGCGGCCAGCTCGTCGGCGCCAACCTCAAGACGCATCTCGAGCATCTGGAGCGCGAGATGCGCGACGCCGCGGCCGACCTCGACTTCGAGCGCGCCGCCCGGCTGCGCGACGAGATCAAGCGCCTGCGCGAGACCGAGCTCGCTATCGCCGACGATCCGCTGGCGCGGGAGGTCGAGCTGGAAAGCCCGGCTTCCGGCCGCGAGAAGGGCCGGCACAACAAGGGCAGGGCGCGCCACCGCACGGCGGGCGAGGGCGATAGCCTGTTCCGCAAGCCCGATCTCGACGAGATGGGCACTTCGGGCGACCATGCGACGCCGGCCGGAGCGGGCGGCAGGAGCCTGTTCCGCAAGAACTCGCTCGACGAGATGACCGTCGGCCGCACCGAGAAGCCCGTGCAGGGCAAGGTGCCGCCGAAGCCGGACAATCAGGCGAAGCCGGTGAAGCGCGAGCGCGCCGGCATCGGCTCCTACGAGGACCCGGCCGACATGCGCAAGGAATCGCGGCGCTCGCGCAAGACCGGCCGGCCGGGCCGCTGAGGCGGGCGAGCCCCGGCCGATGTCGGGGCGCGAATTTTCTTTCCCGCCGGGTGGAACGGAAGGTCGGGCGACGCTCTTATAGCGGTACGGCGCGGGGGCGTCGGGAAGAGCGGACCGCCGCGTGCCTTACAATCGTCATCCCCGGCTTTATTCATCGGCCTTCCGGGCGGACGCATCGACCTGCACCGGGCTCAAGGGAGAGAGACATGTCCTATGTCGACGGATTCGTGGTTGCAGTGCCTTCGGCCAATATCGAGGCCTACAAGGATATCGCCCGGCTGGCGGGCGAGGTGTGGCGCGAGCATGGCGCGCTCGCCTATGTCGAGGCCATCGGCGACGACGTTCCCTATGGCGAGCTGACGTCCTTCCCGCGCGCCGTGCAGGCCAAGGACGACGAGGTCGTGGTGTTCTCGTGGATTCTCTATCCGTCGCGCGAGGCACGGGACGAGATCAACGCCAAGGTCATGGAAGACCCGCGCCTCAAGGGTACGATGGAGGACATGCCGTTCGACGGCAAGCGCATGATCTATGGCGGCTTCAAGCCGTTCCTGGAATTGTAGCCGCGGCGGGCCTTGCGACCTTCGGCCGGCGTTCGCCGGCCGTCACGCCTGCTCGGACAGCCCGGCCGCCACCATGTTGAGCGGCTGCTGCCGGCCCCTTCGATAGGCGGCCATGACCCGCTCCATCACCGCCCGGCGGCGGGCCTTCTCGCGGGCGGTGACGCCCAGCTCGCCGCATACGGCGTCGATGACGGGCTGCATCGCCGCCAACTCGTGCGGCGCGAAGACCAGCTTCGTCCGGCGAATCTGCGTGTGTTTCTCCGAGGCCCCAGGCATCGGTCTCGCTCCCTGTTCGTGCCTGCGACAGCGTCGCGCCGGCTCTGCGCCCTCTCCGTGGCCCTTATCTTCCAGCTTATGCACAAATCCCCGGCCATCAAGACCCCGAGGGCCGGCGGATCACGCAACTCTTCCCTTACGGCAGGTTCTGAAACAATATTTGATCGGAATCGGCCGATTCATCGCCCCTGAAGACGGTTTTACGGGCGATCGTTTGCCGGCTTTGCCTTTCGCCGCGGCGCCGTGCTATGGCGCAGCCGTTCCCTCCGGCAGACCCCTTCCATGCGATCTCCTGCCTCATCTCCTGTCCATCCGGACCGTCCGGCGCGAGGCGCGGCGTGAGCACGGCCGTCTTCCTCGCGGTGCTGGCGGCCGCGGCCATGCATGCGTCGTGGAACGCCATGCTCAAGGTCCGGGGCGACCGCTTCGTGGCGGTGTCGCTGATGAGCGTCGGCATGGCGCTCACGGCCGCGCCGCTGCTGCCGTTCGTCGCCGTGCCGGAAGGCGTCACCTGGGTCTGGCTGCTGCTGTCGCTCTGCTTGCACACCGGCTACAAATACTATCTGGCGCGCGCCTACGAGATCGGCGACCTCGCGGTGGCCTATCCGCTGGCACGCGGCACCGCACCGCTCCTCGCCACGGTCGGCGGTGTGTTCCTGCTTGCCGAGATTCCCGGCCCGCTCGCGATCCTCGGAATCGTGCTCCTGTGCTGCGGCGTGTTCCTGATGTCGTTTCGCGGCCACGGCGTCGGCGCGTTCGGCGGCCGGTCCGTGTTCTTCGCGCTGGTCACGTCGCTCTTCATCTCGGGGTACACGCTCACCGACGGCTCCGGCGCGCGCTCGGCGGTCGACGCCACCAGCTATGCCGTGTGGCTCTTCCTGTTCGAGGGGCTGTGGTCGCTCGTCTTCTGCATCCTGCTGCGCGGGCCGAAGGTCGTGCACGCGATGCTGCCGGAATGGAAGGTGGGACTGGTCGGCGGCTTCCTCAGCGCCGTCGCCTACTGGATCGCGATGTGGGCGATGACCAGGGCGCCGATCGCGGCGGTGGCGGCGCTCAGGGAAACCTCGATCCTGTTCGCGATTCTGCTGTCGGTCGCCATGCTGGGCGAGCCCCTGACGCGCTGGCGCGTCGCCGCCGCGCTGCTCATCGTCGGCGGCGTGGTGGCGCTGCGTCTGGGATAGTCCCGCGCCCTGCGCGGCAACGGCTCCGGGAAGCCGATTCAACGTCCTCGCAGGGAGAGTCGCTTTCGCTCGCCAGCGAGTTGAAAACCAAGGACTTTCCTTCGGCCGGAATCGCGGCGGCCGGGCAGGTGCGCGGGCTTGTGCGAAGCGGGAGCGGCGGCTACCTGTGGAGGACGGCAACGATGGGAGCAGCCATGAACAGAAACGAGGTCAATCCGGTCGGCGAGCTGACCCTGCGCACGCTGGCCATGCCGGCCGACGCCAACGCGGCCGGCGACATCTTCGGCGGCTGGGTGATGGCGCAGATGGACCTTGCCTGCGGCATCCGCGCCGCCGAGCGCGCCAAGGGCAGGGTGGTGACGGCGGCGGTGAAGGAGATGGCGTTCGCCAAGCCGATGAAGGTCGGCGACACGCTGTGCATCTACATCGACATCACCCGGGTCGGCCGCACCTCGATGACGCTGCGGGTGGAGGCGTGGGCGCAGCGCTACCTCTCCGACCTGATGGAGCGCGTCACCCATGCCGATTTCATCATGGTCGCGCTCGACGGCGAGGGCAAGCCGACGCCCGTGCCGGCCGAGGGGTGAGCCGGCCGCTCAGTCCGCGCCGCCGTCGAACCGCGCCCGCGCCGCGTTGATGCGGCCGATGTTCTCGCGCGCCCACAGCGCCAGCGCCGAGACCGGAATCCGCAGCTCGCGCCCGAGATCGGTCAGCTCGTAGTCGACGCGCGGCGGGATGGTCGGGTAGACGGTGCGCGTCACCAGCCCGTCGCGCTCCAGCCCGCGCAGGGTCGTGGTCAGCATCTTCTGCGAGATGTTGCCGATCAGCCGGCGTAGCTCGTTGAAGCGCATCGGGCCGTCGCTCAGAAGCTCCACCACCAGAACCGTCCACTTGTCGCCCACCCGCGAAAGCACGTCGCTGACGCCCTGGCAGGTGGTTTCGTCCCGGTGACTCAGTGTCAACGAAGTGCCTCCTTGTGCACTGCGAAACAGGTCTCCTATATAGCCTCAGTATCCAAAGGATACCAGATCAGTTTACCGGCACACCGTGCTAAAGGAAAGGAAGCATCCCATGTCCAAGCCCAGGATCGGCGTCATCGTCGGCTCCACCCGCCCCGGCCGTTTCGGCGACAAGCCGGCGGAATGGATCGCCGAGCGCGCCAAGGCCGCCGGCGAGTTCGATGTCGAGGTCCTAGACCTGCGCGACTACACGCTGCCGTTCTTCGACGAGCAGACGTCGCCGGCCTATGCGCCGTCCCAGGCCAAGGGCGCGAAGGAGTGGCAGGAGAAGATCGCCAGCCTCGACGGCTTCATCGCCACGGCGGCCGAATACAACCGCGGCCCGACGGCCGTCCTGAAGAACGCGCTCGACTACGCCTACAACGAGTGGAACCGCAAGCCGATCGGCTTCGTCGGCTATGGCGGCGTCGGCGGCGCCCGCGCGATCGAACAGCTCCGCCTGATCTCCATCGAGCTCCAGATGGCGCCGGTGCGCGCCGGCGTCCACATCGTCTGGGCCGACTACATGCAGATCGCTTCCGGCGAGAAGAAGATCGCCGACTTCGCGCATCTCAACCAGGCCGCCGACGACATGCTCGGCCAGCTCGCCTGGTGGGCCAAGGCGCTGAAGACCGCCCGCGAGGCCTGATCGGATCTTCTCTCCGTCCGATCCGTGGAACGCCCCGTGCCGCAAGGTGCGGGGCGTTTTTCATGCAAGGTCAGGTGCGCGCTTCGCGATGGGTCTTGATGCTGCGCGAGGCCAGCACCTTGTCGATGCGGCGGCCGTCGAGGTCCATGACCTCGAAGCGCCAGCCCATGACGTCGACATGCTCGCCGACCTGCGGCAGGTGGTGCATGTGCGACAGCACGAAGCCGGCCAGCGTCTCGTAGTCGCGCTTCTCGGGCAGCGGAATGCCGAGCGTGTCGGCCATCTCGTCGATGGGCAGATACCCCGCGAGCAGCCACGAGCCGTCGTCGCGCTCGACCGCGGCGGGCTCGTCCTCGTCCACGTCCGACCTGAACACGCCGACGATGGTCTCGAGGATGTCGGCCGGCGTCACCACGCCCTCGAAGTCGCCGTACTCGTCATGGACGAGCGCCATGGGCACCTCGGCCTCCTTGAGCGTGGCGAGCACGTCGAGCGCGTCGGCATTGTCGTGGACGATCGGGGCGGTGCGCACCAGCGCGGCGAGGTCGAAGGCCTGGCGGCCGAGCAGCGCCACCAGCGCCTCGCGCGTCCGCACCACGCCGACCATATGGTCGACGCTGCCCTTGCCGGCCGGCAGCATGGAATAGCTCGTTTCGAGCAGCCGCTTGCGGATGTCGGCCCGCGAGGCGTCGAGGTCGATCCACGCGACCTCGGTGCGCGGCGTCATGATGGCGCGCACGCTGCGGTCGGCCAGCCGCATCACGCCGGCGATCATCTTGCGCTCGTCGCTCTCGACGACGCCATGGCTCTCCGCCTCCGCGATCAGGCTGGCGATCTCCTCGTCTGTGACCTTGGCGCCGCCTTCGTCCGCCTGGCCGAGCAGGCGCAGCACGGTGCGGCCCGAAACGTCGAGCAGCCAGACCAGCGGCCGAGAGGCCGAGCATGGCCGGCGCGATGCGCGAGGCCACGGCCTCGGGATTGCGCAGCGCGATCTGCTTGGGAACCAGCTCGCCGATGATGAGCGAGGCGTAGGTGATGAGCGCCACCACCGAGCCGACGCCGAGCGTGCCGGCCATGCCGGCCGGAACGCCGGAGGCGATCAGCCAGTCGGTCAGCCGCAGGCCGAGCGTCGCGCCGGAGAAGGCGCCCGACAGCACGCCGACCAGCGTGATGCCGATCTGGACCGTGGACAGGAAGCGGCCGGGATTGGCCGCGAGCCGCAAGGCCGTTGAGGCGCCGGAGTGCCCCCTGTCCGCCAGCGCCTTCAGCCGCGCCGGGCGCGACGAGACGACCGCCAGCTCCGACATGGCCAGAAGGCCGTTGATGCAGATGAGGACAACGACGACCGCGATTTCGACTGTGAGCATGATAGCGCTGATACCATCCGCCGCGGCTGCGCGCGACAGGAAATTTGCGTCGGGCCTCGCGACTCAGCGGCAGGCGACGTAGCCGTTCCTGCGGTTCTTGATGTCGAAATGGAAATGGTCGGCGTGGTCGGCGTCGTATCCGGGGCCGAGAACCGTGGTGAAATACTGGCAGCCGCCGGCGCGCACGTTCTTCAGGAGCCCGCGCTCGCGGAAGGCGAACCAGCCGGGCTTGCGCACGTCGATGTCCTTGCCGTTGCGCAGCTCGATGCGCATCACGTCGAGCGCGTTGCCCTTCGAGTGCTCGGAGGCGACGCCGCCGGAGCGGCGGATGTTGCGGCACGAATAGCTCGATCCCTGATGGACGGTCTTGACACCGGACAGGTAGCGCCAGCGGGCGGCGGGCGTCAGCTCGTGCTTCGTCCAGCTCGCGAAGGCGAGCGCCATGCCGCAGGACAGCGTCGCGGCGGGCTTCATCTCGACGCTGCCGGGCAGCCCTGTGACCTGCACCGGCCAGTCGATGCGGCAGGCGCCCCCGTCGTTGATCGGCGCGATGTCGCGGTAGGTGACGCCGAGCCGCCGCAGCTGCCGGCGGCAGTCGGCCTCGTCGGCCGGCATCGCTGCGGCGTCCGAGGCGCCGAGCGGCTGCGACAGGCGCGGATAGCCGACGCTCATCAGGCTGGAGGCAGGCACGACGCGGGCAAGGCCGCGCGGCTGGGCGCCGACCGAGGCCGTCCGCGTCCCGACGTCGACGCTGGGGGTGAGGACGCCCGAAACCGTGCAGGAGGAGACGGCAAGCGCACCGGCCGCGACCACCGCAAGGGCCGCGCCGATGCGGACGCGGCGGCCGACCATGGCGGCAAGCTTTCCAGCCCCGATACGCAACACGCTGGGCACTCCGGAATCCCCGTCTCAGACGTCCCTGTCGGGACCGGGGGAAATGCTAGTGCGCAACGGTAAAGGAAACCTCAGCGGCGGCCTTTACGGGTATGGCGCAAATGCGGCGGCTACTGGCAGAAGGGATTGCGCCGCTCGGCCATGTCGAAATGGAAATGATCGGCGTGGTCGGCGTCGCTGCCCGGTCCGAGCACGGTCGCGAAGGGGCCGCACGCGGCCTTGTGCAGCCCGGTGATCAGGCGGGAGGCGCGCGGCTCCTTCGCCGCGTCGTGCGTGCGGACCTCGACGCGCGTGCCGTCCTCCAGCACGAGGGCGCTCCAGTCGAGGGCGTTGGCGAAGGCGTGCTCGGACAGCTTCTGCGCGTTGCGGCGCGGCCGGCAGACATAGGAGGACGCCTGCTCGACGGCTGCGAGCTTCGACGCGAACTCCCGCTTGGCGAGCGGCGCGGCGTGATCCCTGACGAAGCGCGCAGTCGCTTCTGCCATCGCGCAGGTCAGCGTCGCCTCCGGCTGCAGCGCGACGCCGCCCGGCAATCCGGAAACGGTCAGGGGATAGGCCGCCTTGCAGCCTTCCGGCTCGTCGATCGCCGGCGCTTCGGCGAAGGCGACGCCGAGCGCGCGCAGCCTTTCCCGGCATGCCGCCTCGTCGGCCGGCAGCGCGCCTTGGTGCGACGGCTCTTCCGCCTCCGCCTCGGGTGCGGGCCGCGCGGGCGGCGGCGGGGCGGTTTCGGGCAGGGGCGGGAACTGACCGCCGGCCGCGGATGTCGTTGCCGCGAGAAAGGCGATGAGGCGCACGGCGCTTGCGACGGTCATGCGACGAAGATGGTCGCGCCGCCGATCCGCGGCAATGCGGCGCCGCTTCACATCGCGTTACGCGCCGTGTCAGGCGCCGATGGCCTCCAGACCCTCCTCGAGCCAGTCGCCCAGCATCGGCATGCCGAGCAGGTAGCTCGACGCCCGCCGGCCTTGGCCGCGCTGGCGCGCCTCCGCCACGACGTCCTCCCACTCGCTGGCGTCGAAGTCGCCGCGGCCGATCCAGGCGAGCGCGATCAGCTCGGCCGCTTCGTCGACGTTGAGGTCGTTGATGAGCGCGCGCAGTTCGCGTTCCGTCAGGTCCTCTTCCTCCTCCTCGGCGAGGCCGTCATGCAGGTGGCCGTCGCGCGAGCGCTCGTCGAGCTCCACCTCGTGCTCGCCGCCCGCCTCGTAGTCGCGGTTGAGGCCGGCGGCGATGGCCTTCGCCTTCAGCACGAAGAGGCGCACGGTGTCGGGATCTATCGTCAGGTCCCATTCCCTCTGGAACGGCTTGTGCATCGGAACCTCCATTCACGCTGTGCATGATAGCGAATTTCTGGTGATTTTGACGAGGTGGATATGCGAAGGACGTTGCGACTTCTTGTCCGGAAACATCGCGATGTGGCTCGTGTCGCCCAAGGTCCTGCCTGTCCTCCTCCTCGTCGCCTCCAACGTCTTCATGACGTTCGCCTGGTACGGGCATCTCAAGTTCAAGGCCGCGCCGCTCTACGCGGCGGTGCTGCTGAGCTGGATGATCGCCTTCGTCGAATACTGGCTGGCGGTGCCGGCCAACCGGATCGGCCATCAGGTCTATTCCGCAGCCGAGCTCAAGACCATGCAGGAGGTGATCACGCTCGCCGTCTTCGTGGTTTTCTCGGTGTTCTACCTCAAGGAAGCGATCACTTGGAACCATCTCGCCGGCTTCGCGCTGATCGCGGCCGGTGCGGCGATCATCTTCCGCGCCTGAGGCCGCCGCCGGGCCGTTTCGGCGGCCTCGCCGGGCGTGCGGGGCCGTTTCGGCGGCCTCGCCGGGCGTGCGGCGGAGCGCGCGCGGCCAAAATTCCGCGTGAAATGCTCGCAGGAATTGCTATATTTGCTGCGTGAAGCATAGAACGGTTCGTTGGCCGCGGCTGTCGGACCGTTTTCTTTTTGTGTGGCGCGCTGTCAGGCGCCGGACGGAAAAGGACGAAAGGTCGAGCGACATGAACAAGGTTCCGATGACGGTCGGTGGTTTCGAGGCTCTGAAGGAAGAGCTGCGCTGGCGTCAGCAGGAGGAACGCCCGCGCATCATCGAGGCCATTTCGGAAGCGCGCTCGCACGGCGACCTGTCGGAGAACGCCGAATACCATGCCGCCAAGGAGGCGCAGAGCCTGAACGAGGGCCGCATCGGCGAGCTGGAGGACCTGATCGCGCGTGCGGAGGTCATAGACGTGACGAAGCTTTCGGGCAGCACGATCAAGTTCGGCGCCACCGTCGTCCTCGTCGACGAGGACACCGAGGAGGAGAAGACCTACCAGATCGTCGGCGACCAGGAGGCCGACGTGAAGGCCGGCCGCATCTCCATCTCCTCGCCCATTGCGCGTGCGCTGATCGGCAAGGCCGTCGGCGACGAGATCGAGGTCAATGCGCCGGGCGGCGCGCGCGGGTACGAGATCGTCGAACTGCGCTGGCAGTGAGCGTGGACGGGGCAGGGCCGCCCGCGGCGGCCGCCCGCGTCGACATGGCGCGGGTGGAGGTGGTCGTTCCGAACTTCAAGCGCCGGCTTTCCGGCGTCACCAGCACCATCATCCAGCTCGTGCCGCTTCAGGCGAAGATGATCGGGGTGGCGACGCTCGGCCCCGGCCTGCCGGAGCACCTGCCGAGAATCCGCTGGTGGCAGGTTCCGGCGCTGCTCAGGCGGCCGCAAGGCGGGCGGGCGCGCGTCTGGCACGCGCGGCGCAACACCGAGATGCTGGGCGGCCTGATCCTGCGCCACGTCTTCCGCGCGCCGCTGAAGCTCGTCTTCACCTCGGCCTCGCAGCGCGAGCACACGCGCTGGACGCGCTTTCTCATCGGCCGCATGGATGCGGTGATCGCCACCAGCCGCAAGACGGCCGCCTATCTCAAGGTGCCGAACACCGTCATCATGCACGGCATCGACACCGCGCGCTTCCGGCCGCCGGCTGACCGCGCCGACGCCGCGCGCGAGGTCGGGCTCGACCCGGGGCAGCTCTACGCCGGCTGCTTCGGCCGGGTGCGCCACCAGAAGGGCACTGACCTCTTCGTCGATGCGATGATCGCGCTCCTGCCGCATCATCCGCGATGGTCGGCCGTGGTGGCCGGCCGGGCGACGCCGCAGCACAAGGCGTTCGAGGACGATCTGAAGGTGCGCGTCGCGCAGGCCGGCCTTTCCGACCGCATCCTGTTCGTGGGCGAGCACCGCGACATCGACCGCTGGTATCGCGCGCTCTCCCTCTACGTCGCCCCCCAGCGCTGGGAAGGCTTCGGCCTGACCCCGCTCGAGGCCATGGCCAGCGGCGTGCCCGTGGTGGCCACCGACGTCGGCGCGTTCTCCGAGCTGGTCGAGGACGGGGTGACGGGGAGGATCGTCCCGGCGGACGATCTCAAGGCGATGCAGGCAAGCCTGTCGACCTATCTTGCGCAGCCCGAGCTCTGCATCGGGCACGGGGAAAACGGCTGCAGCCGCGTGACATCCCAGTTCCAGCTTCGCGGCGAAGCGGAGCGTCTGGTGTCGATGTACGGGGAACTCTCCCGTCTCTAGTCCGGCGCCCGGCGCTTGTTCCTGAACAGGACGGTCACCCTGTCCCTGTCCCACGCAACGGCTTCGAAGCCCGACCCTATCATGATGTTCATCACGGGAATGAGGGTGCTTTCCTGGGCCTTTCCCCGTTCGAAGCCGCAGTCGACGGTCACGTATTTCGACATGCCTATGGATTTCCTGGCTCCGGACAGGATTTCCGGTTCAGCGCCTTCCGCCTCGATCTTGATGATCGCGATATCGTCGATGCCCTTTTCCGCGACGTAGCTGTCCAGGGACCGGACGTCGATCGTGTGACATTCGACGTATCCATCGGTCTCGAAAAGGGAACTGTCCGCGCTGGATGGCTTGGAATAGAACTTCAGCGTGCCGTCTTCCGACCAGAGGCCGACGCGGTTCGTCCGCAGCGCACCGCCGAAATTGTTCAGGTCGCAGCAATCCGCCTCCAGCTTTTCGGGCTCGAACGCATGATAGTCGAGGCCCCTTGCCCGGCTGAAGGCGCCAAGCTCGCCGACGTTTGCGCCGCAATCGATGAATGCGCCGGAGAGAGGCTCCGTAATATGGTCGAGAAGATATGATCTTGCGAGGTTGTCGAGCCTTTTCCCTATTCCCCGTTTATACAGGGAAACTCTCGTCCTCCTGCATATCGTTATCTCTTTCTCTCCATCGCTTACTTTAATAAGTCCACTTGCCGCATCCGACGATGCCCGATGCGGATATCTCTTTATTATTGAGCCGATATTTGAATATGCATCAAATATCGCCGGACTCATGTTCGATACTATTTTTCTTCTGAACTGCTTGATCCGCTGAGACAATTTCATCTCGTGCCGCTGTTTGCCGTTTCTGCGAATTGACGGACCGAAGTCCGCTACCCCTGCTTCTTCGCCGAGATGAACCAGCCGACGGATGTCGCGCATATCCTCTCGCCACGACGGCCGGAATAACGGCCATCGCCTCCGGCGAAGGCGATCCTGGCATAGGCCAGGTCGGCGAGATGCGTGAGGTGGAACCGCAGGCGCCTCAGGATGCCGCGATAGCCGCTGATGTTCGCGCCGCTGGTATAGCGGCCCCAGATCAGAGGATGCAGCTCGACCTCGGCGAAGCCGGCCCGCTCCAGCGTCTCGCGCCACCAGCTCGGTGTCGCCCGGAAGTAGTCGTCGGGATGTCCGTGTATGCGGAAGATGAAGGGCACGGTTATGTGCGCGACGCCGCCCGGCGCAAGCACGCGATGAATCTCGTCGATGACGAACCTGGCATCGTAGATGTGCTCCAGTGTGTTGAAGCACAGGCATGTCGGGAAGCTGTCGTCGGCAACCGGGAAGGCGCCGCCCGGCCCGATCAGATAGGTCGGCTCGATGGCGGGGTCGATATTGACCGATTCATAGACCGCATCCGCCGGGAGCAGATCGCGATAGAGCGAATTGCCACCGCCGCCGACATCGAGGATCGGACCGACAAGCCGCAACTGGCCGAGCCGTTCGTATTCCAGCGCCCGCAGGCAGCTCAGGTTCTTCTTCCTGCCGTAGAGCCTGCGCCACCGGCTGAGGCTGGGCAGGGGTGGCGCAACATAAGTGTAGATCAAACGAGACCTCGGCGACGATCGTATGGGTGGGATGGCTGCTGGTGTACGACACCGCTGCTGCAGCGGCCCGGCGAGTTATGTCTCGTCTCATGGCTGCCGCGCGGCGGATTGCATTTCTCAAGGCGTGAATCTAATGCTCCGACGCGACCGCATCGCGGCCGTTGCGGCTTGAAATGCGATGTAGCGGAAGGGTTTCCGGCTTGGCAACAGAAGAATCGACATCGGCGGGGCTTCTTCGCATCTCCGCCTTCATCATCTGCCAGGACGAGGAGGCCTATCTCGGCAACTGTATCGAGAGCCTGCGCGGTTTCAGCGATATCGTGATCGTCGATTCAGGGTCGACGGACGGCACGCTCGATCTCATCCGCTCCTACGTCGCGCGCGGCTGGCCGATCCGGCTGTTCTCCGAGACATGGCGCGGCTATGCCGGGCAGAAGCAGTTCGCGCTCGAGCAATGCCGCGAGGAATGGTGCTTCAACATCGATTCCGACGAGCGCATCGACGACGCCCTGCGCGCGGCACTTCCGGATCTGCTGGCTGCGGATGCGTCGATCGTCGGATGGCGCATCGCGCGCCGTCCCTACCTCATCGGCTACGGCTACACGCCGGCGCACGTCCATGAGCGGCGTAACCTGCGGATCATCCGCCGCGGCAAGGGGGCCTACGATCTCGCCCAGAAGGTCCATGAAGGCATCAGGCCCGAGGGGCGCGTCGCGGATGCGAGGAAGGGCAGCATCCTGCATTTCCGGCCGCTGGCGATCGACGAGCAGATACTCAAGGAAAACAAGTACTCCTCGCTCAAGGCGGACCAGAAGGTGGGCGAGGGCGCGTCCGCCCGCCGGCTCAAGCTGGTTTTCAACCCGCCGCTCTACTTTCTGCGGCTCTATTTCCGCAACGGCCTGTGGCGCTGCGGGTTTCCGGGCTTCATCGAGGCGATGACGGGGGCGGTCTATTCGTTCCTGACGGAGGCGAAGATCTATCAGCGCAATGCGCTGCGCGCGATGCCGCCCGCCGACGACATGGACGGCAGTGTCGTCGCCCGCGAAGGGCAGGAGCAGACATGAAGATCGTCCATTTCCATTTCGGCAAGGACGGCGGTGCGGAACGCTTCTTCGTCCACCTCGTCAATGCGTTTGCCGGGCGCGGCGTCGAGCAGAAGATCGTCATCCGGCCGGATCGAGCGTGGAAAGCCGACCTCGACACCTCCGTCGATGTCGAGGAAAGCCATTTTCGCACGGCCTCGCTCGACCGGATTTTGCTGCCGCTGCGCGTCCGCGCGATGATCCGGCAGTGGCGGCCGGATTGCGTGCTCGGCTGGATGCCGAAGGGCGCCAAGCTCGTGCCGGGCATCGCCGGCCCGCTGAAGCTGGTCCGCCTCGGAGACTATCCGACGTCCCTCAGGAAGTTCCGCAACATCGACACGGTGGTCTGCAACACGCCGGGCATCGCGCGGCACGTGCGCGAGATGGGCTGGACGCGCGGCATAGAGGTGATCTCCAACTTCACCGAGACGGTCGCCGCCGTGCCGGTCGCGCGTAGCGTGCTCGATACCCCCGAGGATGCATATGTCGTCTCCTCCATGGGGCGCTTCGTCCCGCGCAAGGGCTTCGACGTCCTGATCCGCGCTCTTGCCGGGCGCCCCGACATCGTCCTGTGGCTGATCGGCGGCGGCGAGGAGGAGCAGAACCTGAAGGCGCTCGCGGCCGAGCTCGGCGTGGCGGACCGCGTCCGCTTCGCCGGCTGGCAGAAGGACCCGCTTCCCTTCATCGCGGCGAGCGACTGCTTCGCGATGGCGTCGAGCCACGAGCCGCTCGGCAATGTCGTGCTCGAGGCATGGGGGCAGGGGGTTCCGGTGGTCTCGACGCGCTCCGAGGGTCCGACCTGGTTCATGCGCGACGAAGAGAACGGGCTTCTGGTCGACATCGGCGACCACGAGGCCTTTGCCGCGGCGTTCGAACGCCTGCGGGCGGAGCCGCAGCTCGTGTCGCGCATCGTCGCGGGCGGCCGCACGACGCTGGATGTCATGTTCTCGGAAGATGCCGTCGTCGGCGCCTATATGAGGCTGATCGAGGCCCGCCCGCGCGGCTGACGGGGAGGCTAGATCCCCACCAGCCCCTCGTCCTTGACCTGGCGGATGGTCAGTGCGGTGCGGACGGTGTCGACGTTGGGGGCCGAGGTCAGCTCCTCGATGACGAAGCTCTGGAAGGTGGCGAGGTCGCTCGCCACGCAGTGGAGCATGAAGTCGGATTCGCCCGAGACCATCCATGCGGCGCGCACGACCGGCCAGCCGCGGGTGCGCTCGGCGAAGGCCTTCAGCTCCGCCTCCGACTGGTGGTGAAGGCCGATCAGGCAGAAGGCGACGACGTCGAGGCCGAGCATGCGCGTGTCGAGGAGCGCCCGGTAGCCGCGGATGATGCCGGCGTCCTCCAGCCGCTTGACGCGCCGGAGGCACGGCGGGGCGGAGATTCCGACCCGTCGCGACAGCTCGACATTGGTCATCCTGCCGTTGTCCTGCAGCTCTTTCAGGATTTTCCAGTCGATGGCGTCGAGGTCAGCCTTGAAAGGCATGCGGGCGGCTCCGGCGCTGCGTGAGAATCTTTCGCGATCGCTTTGCGAAGTTAGCGGATGTTGCGCCCGGCTGTCCAAGGCATTCGCGTCGCGGGACGGCTTTCCCCAGCCTTTGTCCGGCGCAGCATTTCGCCGCCTTGCAACGGGGGGGCGGCACCACCTAGATTAGCGCCATCCGAACACACCAAGACGAGGTTCCGCGCCGCGCGCGGGCAACCCGGGAAGGCCGACCATGACCGCCATACACGCGCCCGTCCTCATCATCGGCTCGGGTCCGGCCGGCTATACGGCGGCGATCTACGCCGCGCGCGCCATGCTGGCGCCGGTGCTGATCGCCGGCATGCAGCAGGGCGGGCAGCTCACCATCACCACCGACGTCGAGAACTATCCGGGCTTTGCCGGGCCGGTGCAGGGGCCGTGGCTGATGGAGCAGATGCGGATGCAGGCCGAGCATGTCGGGGCGGAGGTCGTCGCCGACCTCGCCACCGAGGTCGCCCTCGACCAGCGGCCGTTCCGCGTCTCGACCGATTCCGGCACGACCTACACCTGCGACGCGCTGATCGTGGCCACCGGCGCGCAGGCGAAGTGGCTGGGCATCCCGACCGAGCAGACCTTCATGGGCTTCGGCGTCTCGGCCTGCGCCACCTGCGACGGCTTCTTCTATCGCGGCAAGGACGTCGTCGTGGTCGGCGGCGGCAACAGCGCGGTCGAGGAGGCGCTCTATCTCGCCAACCTCGCCAGCAGCGTGACGGTCATCCACCGCCGCGACGAGTTCCGCGCCGAGCGCATCCTGCAGGAGCGCCTGTTCCGCAAGGACAACATCAAGGTGCTGTGGGACCATGTGGTCGAGGAGATCACCGGCGAGGCGCGCAACGGGCCGATGCCGCCCTCGGTCACGGGCCTGAAGCTGCGCAACATGCGCACCGGCGAGGTGAGCGAGATGGCGACCGATGGCGTCTTCGTCGCCATCGGCCATGCGCCGGCGGTCGAGCTGTTCGTGGGCAAGCTGAAGCAGAAGCCGAACGGCTATCTGTGGACCGCGCCGGACTCGACGGCGACCGACGTGCCGGGCGTGTTCGCCGCCGGCGACGTCACCGACGACACCTACCGCCAGGCGGTCACGGCCGCGGGCATGGGCTGCATGGCGGCGCTGGAAGCAGAGCGCTACATCGCGGAGCAGGAGTCGCTGCGCGAGGCGGCCGAGTAGCCTTCCCGGCGCTCCGGAAGCGGCACGCCGCCATTCCGGAGTTGCAACAGGCGCAAAAATGAACCATCCCCGCTGGTGGCGGGGCAACGAAAGCACGAGAGAACAACGGGGAACCGGCCGTCATGGCTCTGGACTGGGACAAGCTGCGCGTCTTCCATGCTGCTGCGGAGGCGGGCTCCTTCACCCATGCGGCGGAGACGCTGCGGCTGTCGCAATCGGCGATCTCGCGGCAGGTGAGCGCGCTGGAGCAGGACGTGGGCGTGCCGCTGTTCCACCGCCATGCGCGCGGGCTGGTGCTGACCGAGCAGGGCGAGATCCTCTACCAGACCGCGCACGAAGTGCTGATGAAGCTGGAGACGGTGAAGGCGCGGCTGACGGAGGCCAAGGACAGGCCCTCGGGCCCGCTGCGGGTGACGACCACCGTCGGCCTCGGCTCCGGCTGGCTGACCGAACGGGTGCAGGAATTCCTCGATCTCTATCCCGAGATCCAGCTCCAGCTCGTCCTCGCCAACGAGGAGCTCGACCTGACGATGCGGCAGGCCGACTGCGCCATCCGCCTGCGGCAGCCGCAGCAGCCCGACCTCATCCAGCGCAAGCTGTTCACCGTGCATTTCCATCTGTTCGCGGCGCCGTCCTACATCAACAAGCACGGCAAGCCGCGCACCATCGAGGAACTGGACAAGCACCGCATCGTCACCTTCGGCGAGCCGGTGCCGTATCACCTGGCGGACATGAACTGGCTGGAGACGGCCGGGCGACCGGAAGGGTCGCGGCGCGTCGCGACGCTGCAGATCAACAACATCATGTCGATAAAGCTCGCGGTCCAGCGCGGGGCGGGCATCGCCATGCTGCCCGACTACATGGTCGACAAGGATTCCGGGCTGGTGCAGATCATGCCCGAGACCGAGGTGCCGTCCTTCGACACCTATTTCTGCTACCCGGACGTGATGAAGAACCAGGTCAAGCTGCACGTCTTCCGCGACTTCCTGATCGCCAAGGCGCGAAGCTGGGCATATTGAGCCTATGACTGCCCTGCATTCGGGCAGCGTCCGTTCCTGCCAGCTATGCGTGCTCTGCATGGGTGCAATGCGAAAGACATTGCTTGCAATTTAGGCGGGGAACGCTCATATCTCATTCATCTCCTGGGCGCATTCCTCCTCCCATTGGCGCCCACGAGTGTTCCCCTCTGGAGGTTTTGCCTACGGGCGCTTCCAATATTCAAGCCGGGTCGTTTCGATCCGGCTTTTTTTTGCCTTGAATCCAGCGGGCGACGCCTGCGCCATATTGCGTTGCACAAGAAAGCGGCAGCGCGGAAACCGCGCTGCCGTTTGGGGGAAGGGCCGCGTTCGCCCGCGCGGCCCGTATCGTCTGACGCTCAGGCGGCCTTGCCGTTGGCGCTCATCACCTCGTCGGCGAGGCGGCCGGTCAGCTCCGCCATGTGGTCGAAGGTCGCCACATAGGAGGCGACACCGGCGGTGGCCGAGCGCAGCTCGACGATCAGGTCGCCGATCTCGGCCTGCGGCATCATCGCCTCCACGACGTCCCAGCCGGGCCAGCCCGGCCGGCTGTCGAAGCCGAGGATCTGGCCGCGCCGCTGCGGCACGATCGCCGTCACCTTGGCGGTCGCCTCGGTCGGGGTGACGATCTGCACCTTGAGGATCGGCTCGAGCAGCACCGGCGAGCACGCGGTCATGCCTTCCTTCATGCCGATGCGCGCCGCCTGCTGGAACGCCATGTCGGAGGAATCCACCGTGTGGTAGGAGCCGTCCGACAGGTTGACCGCGATGTCGACCACCGGGAAGCCGAGCGGCCCGGCCTTGAGGAAGTCGCGGATGCCGGCCTCGACCGAGGGAATGTACTGCTTGGGCACCACGCCGCCGGTGATGGTGTCTGAGAACTCGAAGCCCGAGCCGCGCGGCAGCGGCCTGATCTCCAGCACCACGTCGCCGAACTGGCCGTGGCCGCCCGACTGCTTCTTGTGCCGCCCGCGCTGGGTGACCGACTTGCGGATGGTCTCGCGGTAGGGGACCTGCGGCGGATGCGACTCGACCGCGATCTGGTACTTGCCTTCCAGCCGCTCGACGGTGACGCGCAGATGCATCTCGCCGTGGCCGGAGATGATGGTCTCGCCGGTATCCTGGTTCTGCTCGATGGAAAGCGAAGGGTCCTCGTGGCTGAGCTTCTGCAGGCTGGCGGAGAGCTTGACGTCGTCCTTGCGTTCCCGCGGCCGGAGCGCCAGCGCATAGACGGGCGGGGGGATGTCGAGCGTCACCAGCGTGGAGACGCTTCTGGCGGTCGAGAGCGTGTCGCCGGTGGCGATGTCGTCGAGCTTGCCGAGCGCGACGGTCTCGCCCTCGGCGGCGCTCGCGAGCTTGGTCTGGTCGCGGCCGAGCAGGCGGTAGAGGCCCGAGACCTTGCCGGAGGTGCCGCGCGAGGAGACGACCTCGGCGCCGTCGGCGATCTGGCCGGCGAGCACGCGCGCCACCGACAGCTTGCCGCCGTGCGGGGTGTGGATCGACTTCATGACCTGCAACACGGTGCTGCCGGGCGCGATGCCGAGGCGGGCGCGCGTCGCCTCGACGTCCGGCGCGTCGTGGCGGATGGTCTTCAAGAGCCGCATGATGCCGTTGCCCTTCTCGGCGGAGCCGATCAGCACCGGCGTGATCGACCCGTCGCGCAGGTCGGCGGCGAGGTCGTCGAAAATCTCGTCGCGCGGCGGCTCGATCTCCTCCAGCAACTGCTCCATCAGCGCGTCGTCGTGGTCGGCCAGCGCCTCCAGCATCGAGAAGCGGGCCTCGATCTCGCGCGCCTTCTCGTCGTCGGGGATTTCGGCGACGGTGCTCTCGGCATGCTCCTGGTAGATGTAGGCGCGCTCCAGCGCGAGGTCGATCGAGCCGACGACGATGCCGTCCTTGCGCAGCGGTATCTGGCGCAGGAGCAAGGGCGTGGAGCTCGCCGGCTGGAGCAGCTTCAGCGTCTCGCGCACGCCGGTCGTCGCCTTGTCGATCTTGTTGAGGAACAGGACGTGCGGCACGCCCATCTCGTCGAGCTGGCGCATGATGAGCTGGAGCGCGGGAATCTTCTTCTCGTCGGGCTCGGCGACGACGATGGCGAGGTCGCAGGCGGCGAGGATCGGCTGCGCCTCGAAGGCGAACTCGATCGAGCCGGGGCAATCCACGAAGGTGATGCTCTCGCCCATGAATTCCGCGGTGGCGAAGGTCGCCTCGACGCTCATCATGTGAGCGCGGGCCTCTGCCGAGCCGTCACCGACCGTATTGCCCGAGGATACGGCGTTCTGCCGGGGGATCGCTCCGGTGCGCGCCAGAAGCGCCTCCAGAAGCGTTGTCTTGCCGCTCGAAAAGGGACCGACAATGGCGACGCATTTCGGCCCTTTCCGGCGTTCTCCTGCTCTTTTGCCCATGTGACCTGACCTCCCTCTCGCGCGTTGCGTCGTGAGCGGCGGCCGGTGCCTTCGGGCCTTGGCGGCCGTCGCAGGGCCGAGACGGCGCGGCGGCCGTCCGGGGCCATGGCAATATCGTCACACGGCTAAGGGACGAGGGCAAGAGGCGCGGGGCAGGGCGACCTGTCGCACCGCCCGCGGCGTCACCCCGCGAGGGCGGCCACCTGCGTTGCCCGCGCGGGCATGTGGAGGAAGCCGGCAAGCTTCTCCTTCGGGGCGGGGCGGGCGATGTGGTAGCCCTGGAAGCGGTTGCAGCCGGCGGCGCGCGCCAGCGCGAGGTCGTCCTCCGTCTCGATGCCTTCCGCGACGATGACGAGGTTCTGGATATGGGCGATCTGCGTCAGGGCGGAGACGAAGACGCGCGCCACCTCGTCGTGCGAAAGGCTCTGGATGTAGCTCCTGTCGATCTTGATCGCGTCGATGGGCAGCGTCTTGAGATAGTTGAAGCCGCAGAAGCCGGTGCCGAAATCGTCGAGCGCCACGCGGAAGCCCATGGCCCGCGCCGCCTCCAGCCGGTGCAGGATTTCGGGCGTCGCCGTGGTGGCGGCGGTCTCGGTGATCTCCAGCACGAAATTGTCGGCCCGGCAGCCGGTCTCGTCGAGGATGCGCGCCAGCATGACGACGAACTCGTCGCGCTTCAGTTGCTCGCCCGAGACGTTGATGCTGATGCGGCAGCCGGGGAAGGCGCCGGCGTCGAGGCAGGCGCGGCGGAACACCCAGGCGCCGAGCGTGTCGATCAGGCTCGTTTCCTCGGCAATGGGGATGAACTCGCCCGGCGGGATCAGGCCGCGGACCGGGTGGCGCCAGCGCACCAGCCCTTCCACGGCGTAGGTCGAGCCGTCCGCATTGATAACCGGCTGGTAGTGGAGCTCGAGCTCGTTGAGGTAGATCGCGGCGCGCAGCTCGCGCTCGATGAAGCGGCGATGGCGCTTCTCTGAAAGGAGCCCGGTGTCGAAGACGGTGATGCGGCCACGCCCGTTGGCCTTGCTCTCGTAGAGGGCCAGATCGGCGAGCCGCATCAGGTCGTTGGACTGGCCGGCATGCGCCGGCGCGAGCGCTGCGCCCATCGAGACGGAGAGCGCGATGGTGTGGCCGTCATGGGGGATGCCCGCGCGCAGCTCCTCGATCAGCCGCTGGGCGCGCGCCGTCGTGCCGTCCACGTCGCAGTCGCGGATCAGGAGGGCGAACTCGTCGCCGCCCAGCCTGCCGATCATGCCGTCGGGGAAGAGCCGCGTCATCGCCCTCACGAGATGCGCCAGCGCCGCATCGCCGAAGGGGTGGCCGAAGCTGTCGTTCAGGCGCTTGAAGTGGTCGAGATCGACCAGGACGAGCGTCGCCTGCCGCGGCGCGAGCGGCCGGCCGAGCGCGCGCTGAAGCTCCTCCAGGAAGGCCCCGCGCATCATCGCGCCGGTGAGCGCGTCGGTGCGCATGATGCGCGCGGTCTCCACCTCGTCGATGGAGGCGCGGCGCAGCCGCCGGCTGATGGTGCGCTGGAGATAGACCAGCACCACGATCGCCGTCAGGTTGACGGCGAGGCAGAAGCCGAGCGCCCAGGCCAGCGCGGTGACGTCGTGGAACGCCGCGATGGACCAGCCGAGCGTCAGCGCGCTCGCCAGAAACAGCAGCTGCAGCACGTAGTAGCCGCGCGTGCTGTGGTTCCTTATGGTGGTGAAGATGCTCATGCCCGCCGCCCCGACTTTCGCACCGACGGTATAGGGGGGCGTTTAAGGAGCGGTTGAGCGAGTATGAAAGTTTTGTGACACGCGGCCGGGCGGCCGCGTGTCCCGTGTCATCCTCCCGCCCTCAGGCGAGCGAGCCGGCGAAGCGCTGGATGCGGGTGCAGGCATCCTCCAGCAGCGCCTCGGACGTGGCGTAGGAGATGCGGAAGTTGGGGCCGAGGCCGAAGGCCGAGCCGTGGACCACCGCGACGCCTTCCGCTTCCAGAAGCTCGGTGACGAAGTCCTCGTCGGTCGCGATCACCTTGCCGGCCGGCGTCTTCTTGCCGATCAGCCCGGCGCAGGAGGGGTAGACGTAGAACGCGCCCTCCGGCGTCGGGCAGGAGATGCCGCGCGCCTGGTTGAGCATCGAGACCACGAGGTCGCGCCGGTTCTGGAAGATCGCCTTGTTCTTGCGGATGAAGTCCTGCGGGCCGTTCAGCGCCTCGACCGAGGCCCACTGGGCGATGGTGCAGGCGCCCGAGGTCTGCTGGCCCTGGATGATGTCCATCGCCTTGATGAGCGGGAGCGGCCCGGCGGCGTAGCCGATGCGCCAGCCGGTCATGGCGTAGGCCTTGGAGACGCCGTTCATGGTCAGCGTGCGCTCGTAGAGCGCCGGCTCCACCTCGGCGATGGTGCGGAAGACGAAGTCGCCATAGGTCAGGTGCTCGTACATGTCGTCGGTCAGCACCCAGACCTGCGGGTGCTTCAGGAGCACGTCGGCGATCTCCTTCAGCTCGGCCTCGGTATAGGCGGCGCCGGAGGGGTTGGACGGCGAGTTGAGCACCAGCCACTTGGTCTTCGGCGTGATCGCCTTCTCGAGCGCTGCGCCAGACAGCTTGAAGCCGTCGTCGATCGAGGTGTCGGCATAGACCGGCTCGCCGCCGCACAGCGCGACCATCTCCGGGTAGCTGACCCAGTAGGGGCGGGGGATGACGACCTCGTCGCCGGGGTTGATCGTCGCCATGAAGGCGTTGAACAGGATCTGCTTGCCGCCGGTGCCGACGATGGTCTGCTCCGGCTTGTAGTCGAGATTGTTCTCGCGCTTGAACTTCTGCGCGATCGCCTCGCGCAGCGGCACGATGCCGGAGACCGGCGGATACTTGGTCTCGCCGCGGCGGATCGCCTCGATGGCGGCGTTCTTGATGTTGTCCGGCGTGTCGAAATCCGGCTCGCCGGCGCCCAGCGAGATGACGTCGCGGCCTTTCGCCTTCAGCTCGCGCGCTTTCTGCGAGACCGCGATGGTCGCGGACGGCTTGACGCGGGAAAGGGCATCGGCGAGGAAGGCCATGACGATATCTCCGATCTGGGAAAAGGCCGCACGTTTCGGCCGCGCGCTCAATGCCGCATCCTTGCCCGGCGCGCAAGCGCGAAGCGGCCGAAAATCGGCGAAACGCGCCCGGTCCCGCGTTAACAGACGGTAAATCCTTCGGTGGGATACTGGCAGACGGGGCAAGGTCGCCAGCATAGAGAGGCCCTCTTGTCGCGCAGCATCGCATTGGCGCACATCGTGCGGCACGACGACCGCACCGCTACCGGCGTATGGGCCGGCTACACGCTCATGTCCGCCTTCCAGCCCATCTTCGCGTTCCGCGGCGGCAAGCTCGACGTCGCCGCCTTCGAGGGGCTGATCCGGCCGTTCCGCGACGGCGCCGGCGTTTCGCCGGCAGAGTTCTTCAACGCCATTCCGGCCGGGGACAGGATGCATGTCGAGACGCTGACGCGGACGCTGCATCTCCTCAATGCCGGGCCGTTCCTGCCGTATCCGGCGCTGCTGTTCGTCAATTTCGACCCGTCGGTGTTCGCGGAGCGCAAGCTGACCGAAGCGGCGCTGCGCGACATGCGCCTGACCCTGCACGAGGCGGGCATCGACCCCGGCCGCATCGTCTGCGAGGTGACGGAGAAGCGCTCGACGTCGGAACAGGCGCTCCTGGCCTTCGTCGGCGCGCTGCGCGACCACGGCTTCCGGATCGCGGTCGACGACTACGGCGCGGAGGAATCCGACATGGAGCGCGTCGCCGCGCTCAGGCCGGACATCGTGAAGTTCGACGCGCAATGGATCTCGCGGCTGATGGAGACGCGCCCGGGCTTCGCATTGCTGCGGGTGATGGTGCAGGAATTCGCCTCGCGCGGCATCGGCATCGTCTTCGAGGGCATCGAGGAGCACTGGCAGCTCGACCTCGCCGAGCGGGCCGGCGCCGACATGGTGCAGGGCTACGTGCTGGCGCGGCCGGAGCTGGCGCCCGAATGCTTCACCGATTTCAAGCCGTCGGTCGGCACCGCCTATGCGGCGATCGCACAGGCTGCCGGCGAGGGGCCCGATCTTCCGACGCCGGGAAGGCCCGGCGGAGCGCAACGGACGTTCGGCCGCCGCCGGACCGGCTGATCGCTCAGGCGTGGAACGGCCTTGCCGACACGTGCCCGGCAAGGGCGGCGACGACGTCGTTCAGCGCGTCGATGTCGATATAGTAGAAGCGGGAGAGCTGGACGGCGATCTCGTCCTCGGCGAAGCCGCGGGCGAGCAGGAATTCGGCGGCAACGGCAAGCTCGGCGTGCTCGGTCAGCCGCCGCTTGGGTGACGTGTCGGATGGAAGCAGCATTGTCGTTCCCTGTCGTTCTGTTCTTGTGATTGCGACGCATAGGCACGCATACCCGGACCTTTCTGTCGGTACTCGGGAAGCACAGGACGGATACTTGGGGAAACGAGCCGCCGGACAATCTTTCCCGCGAGTCGCAAAGTCATTATGCCATGACGCCGCGCTTTAACAACCTCCGGCCGGCCTCCTTTTCTCGGATCGCCGCAAGCCTTGCGCAAGCTTCGCCGGAGCGCAGCGGTTCCGGCCGGCGCAAGATCGCGATCTATTCTTGGCCCGGTCGTCGGATGCGCCGGAAAACCGGATTCCACTTCGGCATCGTGGCGCTGCGGCGTGGCCGATACCCGGCGCGCGCCGGCCGTGCCGTTTCCCTCGGCAGGCGAAGCTGCTTGCGGCGCGGGCGCGGCTGATGTAATGCGCAAGACGGCGGGAACGGATCGACGAAGAAGAAAGTGCCCGGATTGCCGCGACATCGTCTTCATTCCGCGCTGTGCGCCCTTCTGGTCTCCGGCGGTCTGGCCGGCTGCACGACCAGCGATCTCGGTCTCGAGGCGCAGCAGCTTTCGCTCGCCGCCGTCGATGCCGACGATCCCGTCCTTCCCGACAGCGTCGAGGTGACGCCCGCCATCTTCTCGCTGGCCGAGGAGCAGGACGAGTTCGTGGCCTCGGCCGCGCCCGTCGCCTATTCCGCGCCGGCTCCGGCGGGTGCGGCGGCGGCGATGGCGGCCGCACAGCCGGTCGGGGGCAGGGTCGCCGCGCGCAGCCCCGAGCTCGATGCGCTGATCGCGCGCTATGCCGACCATCACGAGATTCCCGTCGAGCTCCTGCGCCGCGTCGTCAACCGCGAGAGCACGTTCAACCCGGCGGCGCGCAACGGCCCCTATTGGGGGCTGATGCAGATCCTGCCGCAGACGGCGCGCACCATGGGCTATGACGGCCCGCCCGAAGGGCTGCTCGACGCCGAGACCAACCTCAAATATGCCGGCCGCTACCTGCGCGGCGCCTATTTGGTGGCCGGCGGCGACCACGACCTCGCCGTGCGCTACTATGCGCGCGGCTATTACTACGACGCCAAGCGCAAGGGCCTGCTGGAGGCGACCGGCCTCGGCAAGGACCGGCGCAGGATGCGCGGGAGTTAGCTTTTTTCGCTGGGTTTTCGCTCGCGGGCCGCATCGCTCGCTTCGCTCGCTGGCCCTCCGCGGGGGCGGGCCATGAGGTCCGACACCCGGTCGGGCTTGCGGCCTTTGGCCGTTCGGGGCCGCGCTGCGGACCGAGTGATCGCGGCGTCGTTTTATGCCTTGACTTAGAGTGCGCTCCAACCCGTAGCCTTGCTCGCGTCGTGACGAAGGAAGGTTCCATGAAGATCGGCGAGTTGGCGAGGCGTTCGGGGCTATCGGCCCACACCATCCGCTACTACGAGCGGATCGGGCTTTTGCCGCATGCCGACCGCGACCGCTCGGGCCAGCGCGACTACGATGCGTCGATCCTGGGCTGGATCGAGTTTCTCGGCCGCCTCAAGATGACGGGAATGCCGCTCCGCGACATGGTGCGCTATGCGGCCCTGCGCGAGCGCGGCGCCGGCACCGAAGCGGAGCGTCGCACGCTTCTGGAACGGCATCGCGAGAACGTGCGCACCCGCCTTGCCGAACTGTCGGATTGCCTTCGCGTCCTCGACAGCAAGATCGCCGGCTATGCCGGCAAAACCACAAGGACAATCGACCATGACACAGCCCCACCAGAACGCCGGCGGCACGCCTGCTGAAGCCGGCGGCAAGGCCGCCGCGATGAAGACGCGCAAGCTCGGCCCGCATCTCATCGTCTCGGCCGTCGGCCTTGGCTGCATGGGCATGAGCCACGCCTATGGCGGCCAGGACGAGCAGGACGCCATCCGCACGCTGCACCGGGCGGTCGAGCTCGGCGTCACCTTCTTCGACACGGCCGAGGTCTACGGCCCGTTCGAGAACGAAATCCTGGTCGGCAAGGCGCTGAAGCCCTATCGCGACAGGGTGGTCATCGCCACCAAGTTCGGCTTCCGCATCGACACGAGCAAGGCCGGCGCTGCCGCCATGTCCGGCCTCGACAGCCGGCCGGAGCATGTCCGCGAGGTGGCCGAGGCGTCGCTGAAGCGGCTCGGCGTCGAGGTGATCGACCTTCTCTACCAGCACCGCGTCGACCCGCAGGTGCCGATCGAGGATACCGTCGGCGCCATGGCCGAGCTGGTGAAGGAGGGCAAGGTGCGGGCGCTCGGCCTGTCGGAGGCGGGCGCCGACACCATCCGCCGGGCGCACGCCGTCCATCCGATCTCGGCCCTCCAGAGCGAGTATTCGCTGTGGACGCGCGACCCGGAAGGCGAAATCCTCGACACCTGCCGCGAGCTCGGCATCGGCTTCGTGCCGTTCAGCCCGCTCGGCCGCGGCTTCCTGACGGGGAAGATCCAGACGACGGACGATTTCGGCGAGAAGGATTTCCGCCGCACGCTCCCCCGCTTCAGCGCCGAGAACATGGCCGCGAACGCGCCACTGGTGGC
This sequence comes from Hyphomicrobiales bacterium, assembly GCA_022838525.1. Lineage (GTDB taxonomy): Bacteria > Pseudomonadota > Alphaproteobacteria > Rhizobiales > Rhizobiaceae > Aerobium. The sequence goes on from JALHFU010000014.1 coordinate 34,599, forward strand.
GACGCTGGAGGAGATGGCGGCGGAAAAAGGCGTGACGGCCGCGCAGCTCGCGCTCGCCTGGGTGATGAATCAGGGCGATTTCATCGTCCCCATTCCCGGCGCGCGCAAGATCCCGCATCTGGAGCAGAACGTCGCCGCCGCCGACATCGTGCTTTCGCCGCAGGAGCTTGCAAGGCTCGGCGACATGCTGGCGCCGGAAAAATTCTCCGGCGAGCGCTACAGCGAAAGGGCGATGTCGATGCTGACCCGAAGGTGAGGCGGGGCGATCACCGCCTGCTGCCGCCCGATCCATCGGATGGGGCGGCGGTCCGGTCGGATGCGGGGTGCCGGCGCTGCCGGCTCAGAAATAGCCCTGCAGCGGCCGCACTTCCAGCGATCCCGCCTTCAGCGCGGCGATGGCTTCGGCGACGGCGGCGGCGCCCGCCATGGTCGTGTAGTAGGGCACCTTCTGCATCAGCGTCGCGCGGCGCAGCGACTTCGAGTCCGAGACCGCCTTCTGGCCGTCCGTGGTATTGAAAACGAGCTGGACCTGGCGGTTGCGGATGGCGTCCTCGATGTGCGGGCGGCCTTCCAGCACCTTGTTGATCTTCTCGGCCTGAACGCCGTTCTCGGCGAGGAAGCGCTGGGTGCCGCCGGTTGCCAGCACCCTGAAGCCGAGATCGGCCAGCCGCTTCACCGAGGGCAGCACCTTGGCCTTGTCCTCGTCGCGCACCGACACGAACAGCGTGCCCGAGCGCGGCAGGTCGACGCCGGCGCCGAGCTGCGCCTTGGCGAAGGCGAGCGCGAAGTCGGCGTCGAGGCCCATGACCTCGCCGGTCGACTTCATCTCCGGCCCCAGCAGCGTGTCGACGCCGGGGAAGCGCGCGAAGGGGAACACCGCCTCCTTGACCGCGATGTGCGACAGCCTGCGGAGATCGGGCCTGTCGCCATAGTGCCCGAAGGCGCCGTCGAGCGTCTCGCCGGCCATGACGCGCGCGGCGATCTTGGCCACCGGCCGGCCGATGGCCTTGGCCACGAAGGGCACGGTGCGGCTGGCGCGGGGGTTGACCTCGAGGACGAAGATCTCGCCGTCCTTGATGGCGTACTGCACGTTCATCAGGCCGCCGACATTGAGCGCGCGGGCAAGTGCCGCCGTCTGGCGCTCCAGCTCGGCGACGGTGTCGGCCGAGAGCGAGCGCACCGGCAGCGAGCAGGCCGAGTCGCCCGAATGGATGCCGGCCTCCTCGATATGCTCCATGATGCCGGCGACATAGACGTCCCTGCCGTCGCACAGCGCGTCGACGTCGACCTCGGTCGCCTCGGTCAGATAGGTGTCGAACAGCAGCGGGTTCTTGCCCAGAAGGGTGTTGATCTGGCCGGTCTTGTCGTTGGGGTACTTCTGCTTGATGTCCTCGGGCACGAGGCCGGGCACGGTGTCGAGCAGATAGGTCTGGAGCTGGCCCTCGTCGTGGATGATCTGCATGGCGCGGCCGCCGAGCACGTAGGACGGGCGCACCACCAGCGGGAAGCCGAGCTCGGAGGCGACGGTGCGCGCCTGCTCGACCGACCAGGCGATGCCGTTCTTCGGCTGCTTGAGACCCAGCCTGACGAGGAGCTTCTGGAAGCGGTCGCGGTCCTCGGCGAGGTCGATCATGTCGGGCGAGGTGCCGAGGATCGGGATGCCGGCGCGCTCCAGCGCCTCGGCGAGCTTGAGCGGCGTCTGGCCGCCGAACTGGACGATGACGCCGACGAGGGTGCCCGCCGCCTGCTCGGCGCGCAGGATCTCGAGCACGTCCTCCGGCGTCAGCGGCTCGAAATAGAGCCGGTCCGAGGTGTCGTAGTCGGTCGAGACGGTCTCCGGGTTGCAGTTGACCATGATCGACTCGTAGCCGGCCTCGTTCAGCGCGAAAGCGGCGTGGCAGCAGCAATAGTCGAACTCGATGCCCTGGCCGATGCGGTTGGGGCCGCCGCCGAGGATGACGACCTTCTTCTTGTCCGAGACCTGGGCCTCGTCGGCCGGCACGCCGGCGAAGGGCGCCTCGTAGGTCGAATACATGTAGGCCGTGGGCGAGGCGAACTCGGCGGCGCAGGTGTCGATGCGCTTGAACACCGGATGGACGCCGAGCTTTTGCCGAATCTTTGCAACCTCTTCGGCGTCCTTCTTCACCAGCGAGGCGAGGCGGGCGTCGGAGAAGCCCATGCCCTTGAGCATGCGCAGGTTGTCGGCGTCCTCCGGCAGGCCGTGGGCGCGGATGCGCGCCTCCATGGCGAGGATTTCGGCGATCTGGTCGAGGAACCACGGGTCGATGCGGCACATCTCGTGCACGTCTTCCAGAGACGTGCCCATGCGGATCGCCTGCGCCACCATGCGCAGCCGGTCGGGCGTCGGCGTGCCGAGCGCGGCGCGGATGGCGTTGCGGTCGTCGCCCTGGCCGAGGCCCGGAATCTCGATATCGTCGAGGCCGGTGAGCCCCGTCTCCAGCCCGCGCAGCGCCTTCTGCAAGCTCTCCTGGAAGGTGCGGCCGATGGCCATGACCTCGCCGACCGACTTCATCGCCGTGGTCAGCACCGGCTCGGCGCCCGGGAATTTCTCGAAGGCGAAGCGCGGGATCTTGGTCACGACATAGTCGATGGACGGCTCGAACGAGGCGGGCGTGGCGCCGCCGGTGATGTCGTTGTCGAGCTCGTCGAGCGTGTAGCCGACGGCGAGCTTGGCCGCGACCTTGGCGATGGGGAAGCCGGTCGCCTTCGAGGCAAGGGCGGACGAGCGCGACACGCGCGGGTTCATCTCGATGACGACGAGGCGGCCGTCGGCCGGGTTGACGGCGAACTGGACGTTGGAGCCGCCGGTCTCGACGCCGATCTCGCGCAGCACGGCGATCGAGGCCGAGCGCATGATCTGGTATTCGCGGTCGGTCAGCGTCAGCGCAGGCGCGACGGTGATCGAATCGCCCGTGTGCACGCCCATCGGGTCGACGTTCTCGATGGAGCAGACGATGATGCAGTTGTCCGCGCGGTCGCGGATCACCTCCATCTCGTACTCCTTCCAGCCGAGGACGCTCTCCTCGATCAGCACTTCGGTGGTCGGCGAGGCGTCGAGGCCGGCCTGCACGATGTCGAAGAACTCGGCGCGGTTGTAGGCGATGCCGCCGCCGGTGCCGCCGAGCGTGAAGGAGGGGCGGATGATCGCCGGCAGGCCGACATGGTCGAGCGCCTGGGCGGCGACGCCCATGGCGTGCGCCATGTAGCGCTGCTTGCGGTCGCCCTCGCCGAGGTTCCACTCGGTCTCCAGCGCGTCGAGCGCGGCGTCGAGGTCGGCGGGGTTGGATGCCCTGAGCTCGGCGCGGCGCGCCTCGTGCGCCTTGCGGTCGGCCTCCTTGACCTCGGTGGCGTTGGCGAGCATGGAGCGCGGCGTCTCCAGCCCGATCTTCTTCATCGCCTCGCGGAACAGCGCCCGGTCCTCGGCCTTGTCGATGGCCTCGGCGTTGGCGCCGATCATCTCGACGTTGTAGCGGTCGAGCACGCCCATGCGGCGCAGGGAAAGGGCGGTGTTGAGCGCGGTCTGGCCGCCCATGGTGGGCAAGAGCGCATCCGGCCGCTCCTTGGCGATGATCTTGGCCACCACTTCCGGGGTGATCGGCTCGATATAGGTTGCGTCCGCCAGCTCCGGGTCGGTCATGATGGTGGCCGGGTTGGAGTTGACGAGGATGACGCGGTAGCCCTCCTCGCGCAGCGCCTTGCACGCCTGTGTGCCCGAATAGTCGAACTCGCAGGCCTGGCCGATGACGATGGGGCCGGCCCCGATGATCAGGATCGACTTGATGTCGGTGCGTTTTGGCATGGGGCGTCCGCTTCTTTGGGGCTTGCGCAAAGACCGGAACGGGAGGACCCGGCCGGTTCTGGACAAGTGGGGATTCTGTCAGGCTAGGCGGGCCTTATAGGGTAAGGAGACGGACGAGGGAACCCCGGAAATGGCAGCAAATGGCGCATGCGGGCCATGCGTTGCCCGCATGCGCAGTCACGCCGCGAAGGCGCTCAGAGACGGCCCAGTCCCATGCGGGCGAGGAGCCGGTCGCGCAGCACGAACTGGTGATAGAGCGCGGCCGCGATATGCAGGAGGGAAAGCAGGATCAGGATCGAGGCGCCGAGGCCATGGGCGGCGCGCGGGGCGAACTGCCTGAAATCGGGCAGCGGCGCAGCCGCGCCGCCCCAGACGATGTCGCCGGCGCCCGAAAGCGCCATGGTGGCGATGCCGCTACCGGCCATCAGCAGCACGGCGAGATAGAGCAGGCCGTGGACGGCGGACGACGCGGTCTGCTGCCAGCGCGGCATGGCGGCGGGGTAGGCGGGCTTCCTGTCGACGGCCACCCACCACAGGATGCGGGCGACGGTGAGGAGCAGGACCGAGACGCCGACGGCACTGTGGACGCGCAGGATGCCGATCTTCGCCGCGTCGTCGGTCATGTCCTCGGCGCGGAAGCCGGACAGGAGCAGGCCGAGGAGGGCGAGCGCCGTGATCCAGTGGATGGCGATGGGGACCGCGCCGTAGCGCTGCTGCGTGCTCTTCATGGGCATGGCTCGCTCCTTGAATTCGACGGGACGCCGGGAACTGGCTGGTTGAAGTCAACCGATCCGCGATTTATATAGCATGCAATGTAATTTTCCGGCAAGCGGATGCGATGCAGCTGAGGCGCGACAAATCGGCAGGCTACATGACCAACTGGGCGGCGCGGCTGTTCGCCCGCGCCATCGACCGGCGGCTGAAGCCGCTGGGCCTGTCCTCGGCCCACATGCCGGTGATGTTCGCGCTGGGCGACGGACGGGAGCTGCCGCAGAAGGTGCTGGCCGAGGCGGCGGCCATCGAGCAGCCGACCATGGCGGCGACGCTGTCGCGGATGGAGCGCGACGGCTTGGTCGTGCGGCGGCCCGACCCGCGGGACCGCCGGGCCATGCTGTTCTCGCTGACGCCGCAGGCGCGGGCCAAGGCGCAGGCGGTGTTCGCCGCGGCCGTCGAGGTCAACGAACAGGCGCTGTCCGGCCTTATGCCGGAGGAGCGGACGGCCTTCCTCGGCATGCTCGCGCGCGTCGTCGCGGCGCTGGACGACGAGGAGCGCGGCTGAACCGTTGCCGGAACGGGGAGCAGCGCCGGGCCGCCGGGATGAGTAACCCGCGCTAAGCTGCCGCGATCAGGACCCGTACCGAGGTGCCAGCATGAGCCGTGCCAAGGTGCCAGAATGAGGAGCCCGCGCTGATCTGCCACGATGAGGAGAGGCCATGACGCAGGGCTGCGCCGGGTTGCCAAATGAGGAGCCGCGCCACGCTGCCAGGATGACGTGCCGCGCCACGCCGCCAGATTGACACTGTCAAGAAAATGATATTGATATCAGTTTCAGAATTGACACATGCGCAGCCGTGGATTCCCCGTCAGGGCGTCAGGGCGTCAGGGCGTCAGGCGGGTGCCGCTTCGAAACCCGGTCGGGCGGAACGATGGGGAAGGGGCGGGGCGCTTCTACCGAGTTCGGATCGCCTCGGGATGTCGGGGGTCATGCGGCCGCAAGAGAGGGTGGAAGAGGACACAGGATGAAGACGCAGTTGCATGCGCAGCCGGCGGGTTCCGGCTTCCGCTTCGCCGACAGGCTGGCGGAACAGGCGGCGGCCGCAGGGCGCAAGGCCGAGCGGACGCAGGCGCGGATACAGGCGGCGGCCTGCCGGCTGCTCGAGGACAGGACGGCGAACGAGCTGAAGGTGGCGGAGATCTGCGCCGAGGCCGGCCTCGCCCACGGCACCTTCTATCTCTACTTCCGCGACGTCCGTCACCTGATGGTCGAGACGCTGACTGCGTTCGTCGCCTTCATGCAGGCGTCGATGCGGGGAGCCGCGCGCATCGGCGGGCGCGACCGCATCCGCGCCTCCAACGCGGCCTATGTCGCGCTGTTCGAGGAGAATGCCGGGCTGATGCGCTGCCTCGTCTCGCGGCTCGACGATTTTCCCGAGGCGGCGGAGGCGTTCCAGACGCTGAACCGCGACTGGGCGGCGACCGTGGTCGAGGCGCGGCTGCGCCGGTTCGCCCGCGAGGGGCAGGCCGCACCGCCGCGCGACGAGCTGATGCGGCGCGCCTATGCGCTCGGCGGCATGATCGACCAGTACCTCATCGCGCTGTTCTTCGGCCGCGACGCGACGCTGGCCGAGATATCGAGGGACCGCGACGCCGTGGTGGCGACGCTCAGCCTGATCTGGGAACGGGGGATGGAACCATGACGCTGGTCGAGGGGGCCGAGTTCATGACGCCGGCGGAGCTTCGGCCCCGGCAGGAGGCGGCGTGGCGCGGGCAGGCGCGGCATGTCGCGGAAAATTCCGGCTTCTACCGCGCGCTGTGGGGCCATGCCGCGCCGCCACCGGAGCTGGCGCAGCTCGCCGACCTGCCGCTGTCCGACAAGGCGCAGCTGCGGCTGTCGCAGGCCGCGCATCCGCCGTTCGGCGACTATCTCGCCGCGCCGCGCAGCATGGCCAACCGGCTCCACCGCACCTCGGGCACGACCGGGCAGGCGATGAACCTCGCGCTCTCGGCGCGCGACTGCCGCATCACCGAGGCTGTGGGCGGGCGCTGCCACGCCGCGGCCGGGCTGACGGCGGAGCACACCGTCGTCCACTGCCTGAACTACCAGATGTGGATGGGCGGCGTGACCGACCACATGACGCTCGAGGCGACCGGGGCGCTGGTGGTGCCGTTCGGCGTCGGCGGCACCGAGCTGCTCATCCGCACCATTCGCGAGGTCGGCATCACGGCGATCTCCTGTACGCCGTCCTATCCCGCGGTGCTGGAGAAGGTGCTGGCGGAGAAATTCCCGGGCCTCGCCCCGCGCGACCTCGGGTTGAAGCTCGGCCTGTTCGGCGGCGAGGCCGGGCTCGACGATCCGGCGCTGCGCGAGCGCATCCGCACCACATGGGGCATGGAGCCGCGCAACGCCAATTACGGCGTCTCCGACGTGTTCTCCAACTTCGCCGCCCAGTGCGGGCACGACACGCGGCTGCACTTCATGGCCGCCGACGTGCTGTGGCCGGAACTGATAGACCCCGAGACGACGCGGCCGCTGCCGCTGGAACGGGGCGCGAAGGGCGAGCTGGTGCTGACGCATCTGGTGCGCGACTGCCAGCCGCTGGTGCGCTTCCGCACCGGCGACATCGTCGCCGTGGACGAGACCGCGCCGTGCCGGTGCGGCCGCACCGGCTTCCGCTTCCGCGTCGTCGGGCGCAGCGACGACATGGTGGTGGTGCGCGGGCTGAACCTGTTCCCGACCATGGTGGCGGCGGTGCTGAGCGAGATGCCGGAGCTTTCGGGCGACTACCGCATCGTGCTCGGCGGCCCGCCGCCCTACGACCGCCTGCCGCTCCATGTCGAGCGGGCGAAGGGCGTGCCGGATACGCCCGACCTTGCGGGCCGGGTTGCGGCGGCGGTGAAGGCGAAGCTCGGCGCGACGGCGGACGTGACCGTGCTGCCGCCGGGGAGCTTTCCCGTCACCGAGGGCAAGACCAGACGCGTGATCAGGAGCGAGCGATGAGCGACTTCACCTATGCCACCGTGCTTAGCGTGCTCGAGGAGGGCGGCGTGCGCCGCATCGCCCTCAACCGGCCGGACAGGCTCAACGCCATGAACCGGGCGCTGCTCGACGACGTGGCGCGCGCCTTCGACGATGCCAACGCCGACCCGGCGACGCGGGCGATCGTCTTCACCGGCGAGGGCAGGGCGTTCTGCGCCGGCGACGACCGCCACGACCACGTCCACCCGCAAAGCGAGGAGGAGGCGCGCGATCTGGTCGAGGCCATCCAGCGCGCGACGCGGGCGATCTCCTTCGGGCCGAAGCCGGTGGTCGGCGCGATCAACGGCTGGGCCGTTGGCGGCGGCTTCGAATGGGCGATCAACTGCGATTTCCCGATCTGGGCCGAAAGCGCCAAGGGTTTTTTCCCGGAAGTGTCGCTGAACCTGTTCGTGACCGGCGCGGTCACGTCGCTGCTGCCGGCGATGGTCGGGCTGGTGAAGGCACGGGAGATGCTGTTCCTCGGCGAGCGCTACGGCGCGGCGGAGCTGCAGCGGCTGGGCGTCGCCTGGCGCGTGGTGCCGGACGATGCGCTGCCCGACGAGGCGCGGGCGGTGGCGAGGCGGCTGGCGGAGCTGCCGACGCTGGCGGTGCGGGCGATGAAGCGGACGCTGAACGCGACCGCCTCGACCGACATGCACCGGGCGCTGGCGCTGGAGACGGACGCGACGGTCGCGGGCTTCCTCGATCCCGAGACGACGCGGCGCATCAAGGCGTTCGGCTGAGCGCGGCCGGAACGGCCGGCCGGCGCGAACCGCCGCCGCAGGGCCAGGCGTTGAGCCTGCGGTCGCGCGGCAGCGGCCCGAGCGTCGAGACGATGCGGGCCTCGGCGCGCGCCTGCACGCCGAGCGGGCTGAGGCCGTGGCCGCCGGGGCGGAAGCCCGGTTCATGGCCCGAGCGCGCGACATAGCCCTGCCCGACCCGGAAGAAGAGGTCGAGGCTTCTCTGGCTGGCCAGTTCGATCAGCGGCGTGAGCGCATTCATCGGGCGTCGCAACAGGCGTGAGGCTGCATCCGGGGCGACGCTATCGGCGGCGGTTTAACGTTCGATTAACGCTAACGGCCTCAGCCCCAGCGCGCGCGGACGGCGGCCACGTAAGGGCGGCTGACGGGAATGCGCGCGCCGGATTTCAGCACCACGGTGAGGCGGCCATTGTCGCGGGCGAGCGCTTCCACGGCCGCGTCCGCCACCCAGTGCGAGCGATGGATGCGCAGGCCGGGCGTGCCGCCGAGCTCGGCCAGCGCGTCGGCGAAGCGCATCAGCACCAGCTCGCGGCCGCGCGCGGTGGCGACCTCGACATAGTGGTCCTGCATGGCGAGGTGGAGAAGCGCGCCGCGGTTCTCCGGGCCGAGGCGGCGCAGGAGCGGGGCCTGCGCCGGCGCGGCGGAGGCGGCCGGCTGCTGCGGTGCGCGCGCCTGCGGCGCGGGGTGCATCGACAGCCATGTCAGGACGCAGAACAGGGCGGAGAGGACGAGGCCGGTGCCGAGCGCCCCGGCGTAGCTCGCCGGCGTGATCGCGCCGCCGAACGTCGCGGTCCTCAGCGTTTCGGTGACGAGGCCGATCAGCGGCGCGGCGAGCACGGCTCCGGTCATCATCCGGGCGAGGCGGCTGGCGACGCGCCCTTCGAGGAGGACGTCGGCGAAGACGACGAAGACGAGCGCGCAGGCCCATGTCGCGGCATGGAGCACGAGCCAGAAGCCGAGCCGCGGCGCGGCCGGCAGGGCGGCAGTGCCGAACGGGGCGGTGATCCAGAAAAGGAGGACGACGGCCGCGAACGTGCTCCAGAAGCGCGGCGAGCGCAGGAAGGCCTGCAGTTTGCGAAGCGCGGATTGCACAAGCTGCCGGTTCACGAATTCCTATCCCCGATCCGCGTCGATCCATTTGAGCCCCTGCGATGGTTGGACGAACAAGGGGCGGATTTCAACCGGCCGAGGCCCGACCGCATGTCTTCGATCCCGCTCTTCAACGCCTCCTTCGCCGTTCTCTTCCATGTCGCGACCGTGGTTCCGGCAGCGCTGATCGGCGCGTGGCTGCTCGCGCGGCCGAAGGGGACGCGGCTCCATCGCCTGCTCGGCCGCATCTGGATCGGCCTGATGGCGGCGACGGCGCTGTCGACCTTCTTCATCCACGAGATAAGGCTGGCCGGCGATTTCAGCCCGATCCATCTCATCTCCGTCTACGTGCTGTCCGGCTGCGTGCTCGCCGTGCGCGCGGCGCGGCGGCGCGACATCGCCGCCCATCGCGGCCATGTCGCCGGCATGTATCTCGGCGGCATCGTCGTCGCCGGCGCGTTCACCTTCCTGCCCGGCCGCATCATGCACGACAGCCTCGCCGCCATCGGCGGCGACGCCACGAGCCTCGTGCTCGCCGCGCTGCTCGCGGCGGCCTTCGTCTCGGCCGGCCTGCTCGCGGTCCGGAACATGGGCATCCCGGCATGGCGCCGGCGGTCGCCGGGCTGAAGCGGGCGGAGCCGCATCTTTTCGTTCCATGGCCGCACCGGGGAGGCTATAGAATGGCCTCGTCGGCCGCTCGGCCAGGAACAGGAAAGGATGCAGCCGATGCGCTGGAGAGACCGTCGCCAGAGCAGCAATGTCGAGGATCGCCGCGGGCAGCGCGGCGCGCCGGGCGGCTTCGGCCGGACGGGCCGGCCGATCCCGATTCCGATCGGCCGCGGCGTCGGTGGCGGCGGCCTTTCGGGCATCATCATCCTTGTCGTCATCTTCTTCGCGCTGCGCGCCTGCGGCATCGACCCGCTGCAGATCCTGGAGGGCGGCGGGCCGGCGACGCCGCAGATCACCGAGAACGGCGCGGGCAGCCAGCCGACCGACGAGGAGGCGCAGTTCGTCTCCGTGGTGCTGGCCGAAACCGAGGACGTGTGGAACGGCATCTTCCAGGCGGAAGGGCAGAGCTATCGCGAGCCGACGCTGGTGCTGTTCTCGGATCAGGTGCAGTCGGCCTGCGGCTTTGCCTCCTCGGCATCGGGGCCGTTCTACTGCCCGGGCGATTCCAAGGTCTATATCGACCTCGCCTTCTTCCGCGAGCTGTCGCAGCGCTTCGGCGCGTCGGGCGACTTCGCGCAGGCCTACGTCATCGCGCACGAGGTCGGCCATCACGTGCAGAACCTGATCGGCGTGCTGCCGCGCTTCAACCAGATGCGCCAGCGCATGAGCCAGGTCGAGGCCAACCAGATGTCGATCCGCGTCGAATTGCAGGCCGACTGCTTCGCCGGCATCTGGGCGCACTACACCGCGCAGAAGGGGCTGCTGGAGGAAGGCGACATCGAGGAGGCGCTGAACGCGGCGCACCAGATCGGCGACGACACGCTCCAGAAGCGCACGCAGGGCTATGTGGTGCCGGAGAGC
>JALHFU010000455.1:0-1082 GCA_022838525.1 Hyphomicrobiales bacterium
TACTCGGGCTGCGTGCTCGACCAGATCACTTGGCAGATGCAGCGCTCGGGCCTGCTGACAGCGACGGCGCGGCTGGTGGCGCAGGGCGAGACGGTCGGCACGACCACCAGCGCCGGAACGCCCGCAGCGCTGGAGCTCAAACGCTTCGGTCACTTCAACGGGTCGATCACGCGGAACGGGACCGCGCTCGGGAACGTGGTCTCGGCCGAGATCACCTATGCCAACAACCTCGACCGGATCGAGACCATCCGCTCGGACGGTCGCATCGACGGCGCGGACCCGTCCATCGCCGCGTTGACGGGATCCATTGAGGTGCGCTTCGCCGATACCACGCTGGTGACGCAGGCGATCAATGGCGATCCGTGCGAGCTCGAGTTCGCCTACGTCCTGCCGTCCGGCGAGAGCTTCACCTTTACCGTGCACGCCGTCTATCTGCCACGCCCCCGGATCGAGATTTCCGGGCCGCAGGGCGTGCAGACGACCTTCGACTGGCAGGCCGCGCGCGACAGCACCGTCGGCCGGATGTGTACTGCGACCCTCGTGAACGATGTGGAGACCTACTGATGCTGACGCTCGACCTGATCAACGCGCCCCGCTGGCATGACCTCGCGCCCGGCGTGCGGGTGCAGCTGCGCCCGCTGACCACTGCGCTGATGGTTGCGACGCGCAGCGATCCCGCCGTGGAGGCGGTGCCCGAGGAGGCTTCCGACGAGGAACGCGCGGTGGCCTTCGCGAAAGCGCTGGCGCGGCGGGCGGTGATCGCCTGGGAGGGCATCGGTGATGCGGGCGGCAAGCCGATCGATCCCAGCCCTGAGGCTATCGACGCGCTGCTCGACATCTGGCCGATCTTCGAGGCGTTTCAGTTGACCTATGTCTCAAAGGGCCTGCTGCTGGAACAGGAAAAAAACGCCTCCGCGCTCTCGCCGAATGGTCCTTCGGCGGGGGCGACCGATATTGCGACGCCTGCCAAGCGGCGTGCGAAGACTGCCCGGCGCGGCTGAACCGACCGCTGACCCTTGAGGGCTGGCAAGTCTGGGACCTGGTCGGCCGCCTCGGGGGGCAGCTGCGGGTGCTGCCCGGCG
>JALHFU010000189.1:0-9603 GCA_022838525.1 Hyphomicrobiales bacterium
ATACCTTTCGCCGAACAACCAGCGGCTTGCTTTCATTCGCATATTTCCGGCAGTGCACAGCCGGCCGGGAATTGTCTCTCCACCCCCTCCCTCCCCGCCCGGATGATCGTCCCGACATCCAGCGGCAAGGAGAAACCGGTGGCCGGACTTCGCGAGGAAGCGCTCGTCTTCAGGCAGAAAAAGCGGCAGGAAATCGAGGAGGCGCGGCAGGTCGCCGCCTTCTTCCTCGCGTGCGGCATCGACCTCGCCGCGGCGCTCGCCGCCGGGCCGGGAGAGCGGGAGCGCCTGCGCCGGAAGCTCGCCCGGCTGATCGAACGCGAGCGGCTGCGCGGCGCGGCGCGTCACTGGAGCTACGATCTCAACCGCCACATCGCGCTCAAGCAGGCGCTCGACCGCCTCGACGGCCGCAGCGACAGCCGCAAGGTCGCCGCCTCACCCGCCGGCTTGCGCCGCCGGTCCGCAACGCGGCGCGGCGCCCCCTCGGCGCGCGGAACATGACTGCGCGGATCACAACGGCTCCTGCAAAAACGCCACGGCCCGCCGCTTCTCCGGAAGCGGCGGGCCGTCGGTATTTCGGGTCTCGAAGTGGACGGCCGCAGGGCGGCCCCGCCCGGCGCGCCTAGCGCTTGCGGCCGAGCCCCGTCTTCTTGGCGAGCAGCGAGCGCGCCGCCGCGTAGCTCGGCGCGACCATCGGGTAGTTGGGCTCGAGGCCCCACTTCTCGCGATACTGCTCGGGCGTCAGCCCGTAATGGGTCATCAGGTGCCGCTTCAGCGACTTGAACTTCTTTCCGTCCTCGAGACAGATGATGTAGTCGTCGAAAACCGAACGCTTCGGGTTGACCGCCGGCTTCTGCTTCTCGACCGGGGCCTGCTCCGGCACGCTGCCGACGCGGCCGAGCGCGGCGTGAACCTCCGCGATGAGATTCGGAAGTTCCGCGGCGGGAACCGGGTTGTTGCTGACATAGGCCGAAACAAGATCGGCGGTCAGTTCCAGGAGAATGTCCTGATTTCTGGCAGGTGCTTCGTTCGTGTCCATCATAGGGCCCCAGTAAGTGAATAATTGAACTGGACGGGACGAGCATCGCCCCGCCGACACCTCGCCGACGCTTGTCAGGCGCGTCTTTGATTCGAGCTGTCGTGGCATACATGGTCCCTATGACACCTCAAGTCAATTCAACATCCAAGAAATCCTGATAAAATTGCAGCGCTGCCAGTATAGTTTATGCTCTTATTTGACATCTTCGGAACACAATCTCTTGCCCAATTGCAGATTGTTTCAACCATGTAACACAACTTTTAATTGATTATCCTCCACTCCAGATAGCAAACGAACCTGAGCGAAGCACGCAGCGCGCGCACTTGCGCGATGCCTGTCCGGGCCGCTAAGTCGTGACGTCCCGCGCCGCCGTCCCGGCGCCTGTAGTTTCCGTCGCCAAGGAGTTCGTTCCATGCCCCGCGCAGCACCGTTTCCCGCCCGCCCCGCGCCCGTGACGGAGCGACGCCCAGTCAGGGACGTCAGGCACGGCATCGAGCGGAGCGACGACTATGCCTGGCTGCGGGCGGACAACTGGCAGCAGGTGTTCCGCGATCCCTCGGCTCTCGACCCGGCGATCCGCGCGCATCTCGAGGCCGAGAACGCCTATCAGGCGGAGCTGATGGCCGACACGGCCGAGCTGCGCGAGCGTCTGTTCCAGGAGATGAAGGGCCGCATCAAGGAGGACGATTCGAGCGTGCCGATGAAGGACGGCCCCTTCGCCTACGGCACCTCCTACCGCACAGGCGGCCAGCATCCGCGCTTCTTCCGCATCCCGCGCGACGGCGGCGCCGAGACGATCCTGCTCGACGGCGACGCGGAGGCCGAGGGCAAGGCCTATTTCCGCCTCGGCGGCGCCGACCATTCCTCCGATCACCGGCTGCTGCTGTGGAGCTGCGACGACAAGGGCTCGGAATATTTCACGCTCCGGGTGCGCGACGCCGCGACCGGCTCCGACCTCGCCGACGCGGTCGGCGACACCGGCGGCTCCGGCGAGTGGGACGCCGCCAATGACGGCTTCTTCTACACCCGCCTCGACGACAACCACCGCCCGTCCCGCATCTTTTACCACCGGCTCGGCGACGACACCGCGAACGACCGCCTCGTCTACGAGGAGACCGATCCCGGCTTCTTCATGGACGTCGCCGGCACCCGCCTCAACGACTGGATCATGATCGGCATCAACGATCACGAGACCAGCGAGTACCGGCTGCTGCCGGCCGGCGAGCCGCAGGCCGAGCCGCTCCTCGTCAAGGCGCGCGAGACGGGCGTGCAGTACGACCTCGAGGCCGGAGGCGACGTCTTCTTCATCCTGACCAATTCGGGCGGCGCCAAGGATTTTCGCATCATGGCCGCGCCGGCGGCCGACCCGCGCGAGGAGAACTGGACGGAGCTCGTCCCGCACGAGCCGGGCCGCCTCATCCTGTCGATCCTCGCCTTCCGCGACTGGCTGGTGCGGCTGGAGCGCAAGGACGGCCTGCCGCGCATCGTGGTGCGGGAGCGCGCGAGCGGCGGCGAGCACACCATCGCCTTCGACGAGGAGGCCTATTCGCTGGGCCTCGCCGGCTCCTACGAATACGACACGGACGTCATCCGCTTCTCCTACTCGTCGATGACCACGCCGACGCAGGTCTACGACTACGACATGCGCACGCGCGAGCGGGTGCTGCTCAAGACGCAGGAGGTGCCTTCGGGACACGACCCGGAGGACTACGTCACCCGCCGGCTCATGGCGAAGGCGCAGGACGGCGAGCTCGTCCCCGTCTCCGTGCTCTACAGGAAGGACACGCCGCTCGACGGCTCCGCGCCCTGCCTGCTCTACGGCTACGGCGCGTACGGCATCTCGATCCCCGCCTCGTTCAACACCAACTGTCTGTCGCTGGTGGATCGCGGCTTCGTCTATGCCATCGCCCACATCCGCGGCGGCAAGGACAAGGGTTATGCCTGGTACGAGGACGGCAAGCGCGACAAGAAGCAGAACACCTTCGGCGACTTCATCGCCGCCGGCCGGCATCTCGCCGCCGAAGGCTTCACCGGCCACGATCGCATCGTGGCCCATGGCGGCTCGGCCGGCGGCATGCTGATGGGCGCGGTCGCCAACATGGCGCCGGCCGACTTCGCCGGCATCATCGCCGAGGTCCCCTTCGTCGACGTGCTCAACACCATGCTCGACGCCACCTTGCCGCTCACCCCGCCGGAATGGCCCGAATGGGGCAACCCCATCGAGTCGGCGGAGGATTACCGCACCATCGCGGCCTATTCGCCCTACGACAACGTGACCGCGCAGGCCTACCCGCCGATCCTTGCGGTCGCCGGCCTCACCGATCCGCGCGTCACCTATTGGGAACCGGCGAAGTGGGTGGCGCGGCTGCGCGCGCTCAAGACCGGCGACAACCCGGTCCTGTTCCGCATCAACATGGATGCCGGTCATGCCGGGGCGTCCGGCCGCTTCTCGCGGCTGGAGGAGATCGCCTATTCCTACGCCTTCGCGCTGAAGGTCGTGGGCAAGGCCTCGTAAACGAGACGTCAGTATGCGTCCGGGTGGGCAGGGATCGCCTTCAGATAGGCGGCGATCGCCTCGCGGTCGGAGGCGGGAAGCTGCGCCATGTTGCGCACCACCGAGGCCATCTTGCCGCCGACCGAATCGAAGTCCGGCGTGAAGCCGGTTTCGAGCAGCGCCGCGATGTCGACCTCGCTCCAGCCGCCGATGCCGCCTTCGCCGGAGGTGATGTTGTCGATCGTGCCGCTTCCTTCCATCGAGGCCGCGCCGGCGAGCCAGCGGCTCTTGTCCAGCCCGCCGAACGCGTCGCGCGGCGTATGGCATTCGCCGCAATGGCCCGGTCCCTCGACCAGATACTGCCCGCGCGCCACCTGCTCGGAAGGCGCCTCCAGCGCGACGGCGGGCGCGGGGTCGAGATAGAGCCGCTTCCAAAGGCCGAGCCCGCGGCGCAGGGTGAACGGGAAGCTGAGCTGGTGCCCGCCCGCATCGCCCTCCACCGCCGGCAGCGTCTTCATGAAGGCGTGGAGATCGGCGACGTCCTCCGCCCGCATGCGCACATAGGAGGTATAGGGAAAGGCCGGGTAGTAGTGCTGCCCTTCGGGCGACACGCCGCGCATCATGGCGTTGGCCAGGTCCTCGGCCGACCATGTGCCGATGCCGTCGCGGGGATGCTGCGAGATGTTCGGCGCGACGAAGGTGCCGAACGGCGTATTGAACCGCTCGCCGCCGGACAGGATCAGTCGGTCGTCGCCGGTCGCGCCCGGCGCGGCATGGCACGAGGCGCAGCCGGCGGCCCAGAACACCTGCTCGCCGCGCGCCGCATCGCCCGCGCCGAGCGCGGCGGTCTCCGCCGCACCCAGCCGCTCGGGCTCGGTCAGCAGCCAGAAGGCCGCGCCGCCCGCCGCCGCGAGCAGCGCAACCCCGAGCGCGATCGTACCGAAGCGTGCCATGCTGTTCGACGCCCTCGGCCCGCCTATTCCAGCCGGTAGGTCTCGTGGCACGAGCCGCAGCCCGCGCCGACCGGACCGAAGGCGGCCCGGAAGGCCGCCAGATCCTGCGGCGCGGCGGCAACGGCGGCCGCGACGGCGGCGGCATATTTCTCGTTTTCGGCCTTGAAGCCCTCGAAGTTGGCCCAGATGGCCGGGGCAGCCTTGGTGTCGCCGCTGTCGCTGCCCTGCGGCCACAGCGCATCGACGTCGGCGGCCGCCTTCGCGTTGGCGTCGAGCTTCTCAAGCGCCGCCATCACCGCGGCGGCGTCGAACTCCGCCTGCCCCTGCGCGATGGGGCCGAGAACGCGCAGCGCGTCGCGGCGTTCCTTCATGTTCTCCTTGCGCTGCTCGATCGGATCGGCTGCCGCACCGGCGACCATGAACGACAGGGCTGCGGCGGCAAGGGTGAGCAGTTTCATCGAGGCACTCCGTTTCTTGGCAATAGCTGGCGCGGATGACGCGGGTGCGATCATGTCGGATTCGCCATGGGGTGGAAGTCACAACCGCTCCGCCCCCCGTCACGCTTGCGTGATGGCCCTCGCTGCCAACAAAAAAAGCCCCGGCGAACCGGGGCTTTCGATAAGTGCCTGCGATCCGGCGGCTACTTCGTCGCCGCCTCGTAGCGCTCGAGCACGTAGTCCCAGTTGATGAGGCTGTCCACGAACGCCTCGAGGTACTTCGGCCGCGCGTTGCGGTAGTCGATATAGTAGGAATGCTCCCACACATCGACGCCGAGGATCGGGTCGCCGCCGTGGACCAAGGGGTTCTCGCCGTTCGGCGTCTTGGAGATTTCCAGCTTGCCGTCCTTGACCGCGACCCACGCCCAGCCCGAGCCGAACTGCGTCGTGCCGGCATTGATGAAGTCGGCGCGGAACTTGTCGTAGCCGCCGAGATCGGCGTCGAACGCCTTCTGCAGCTTGGCCGGCAGGCTCTTGCCGCCGCCGCCCTTCTTCATCCACTTCCAGAAATGGATGTGGTTGTAGTGCTGGGCCGCGTTGTTGAACAGGCCCTGGTTCTTGCCGTACGACGCCTTCACCACCTCCTCGACCGACTTGCCGTCGAGACCGGCTTCCGCGGCGAGCTTGTTGCCGTTGTCGACATAGGCCTTGTGGTGCTTGTCGTGGTGATATTCCAGCGTCTCCTTCGACATGAAGGGCTGGAGCGCCTCGTAGTCGTAGGGCAGTTCGGGAAGTTCAAAAGCCATGGAAATCTCCCTTCATGAGATCGCTTGGGGGGCGAAAGACAACTCCTAGATAGGCACGGCGCGCACCGGCGCAACCGGCCCGTCGGGGATATGTTCCTTAGCGCCTAACGCACNNNNGGAATGCGCCCACTCCCAATAGAGTTCCCGCGCCTTCTTGGCCACCGGGCCGGGCTGAAGATCGCGGTCCTCGATGCGGATAATGGGGACGACCTTGGAATGGTTGCCGGTCGAGAAGATTTCGTCGGCCTCCATGAAGTCCGCGACGCTCAGCGCCCTTTCGCTCACCCTGTAGCCGGCGGCGGTCAGCAGCGAGATCGTGCGCGTGCGCGTGATGCCGGCGAGGAAGGTGCCGTTGGCGGCCGGCGTGAAGACGTGCCCGTCCTTGACCAGGAACACGTTGGACGAGGCGGTCTCGGCGACGTTGCCCAGCATGTCGAGCACCAGCGCGTTGTCGAAGCCGCGCGCCTTGGCGTCCATGATGGCGCGGCCGTTGTTGGGGTAGAGGCACCCTGCCTTGGCATTGGTGGGCATCGTCTCGAAGGTCGGGCGGCGGAAGCGCGACACGCAGACCGAGAAGCCGGCCGGCGGCAGCATCGGCGCCTCGTAGAGGCAAAGGCAGAAGCGGGTCGATTCGGGATCGGCCGGCACGCCCATGTAGCCGCCGTCCTCGGCCCAATACATCGGCCTGATGTAGATCGCGGTCTTGCCGTCGAACTTCCTCAGCCCCTCCCGGGTCAGCGCGACGATCTCCTCGGCCGCCACGGTCGGCTTGAGGCCGAGCGCCGTCGCCGAGGCGTTGACGCGGGCGCAGTGCAGGTCGAGGTCGGGCGACACGCCCTCGAACCAGCGCGCGCCGTCGAACACGCTCGATCCCAGCCACATGACGTGGCTGCGCGGGCCGACCAGCGGCACGTTGCCCTCGTGCCAGTCGCCGTCGACGAAGGTCCATGTGGTGCTCGGGGCGGCGCTCGTGCTCATCGGGAAAATCCTCTTGCTGCGAGGCGCCATCGAACGGCCTTTGTCCGGGCGCGTCAACCGTCAGAAGGCAGGCTTCCTTCGGTCCAGACGGTGGCTTGACCGCGGCGAGGGATTGGAGTTCAAGTCGCCCGCGAAAGGCCTGCGCCCCATGACATATTCGGCTTACGTCTTCGACGCCTACGGCACGCTGTTCGACGTGCACGCGGCCGTGCGCCGCCACGCCGCGGCCATCGGCCCCGACGGCCAGCTCCTTTCGGAGATCTGGCGCGCCAAGCAGCTCGAATATTCCTGGGTGCGCACGCTGATGGGCAGCTACCGCGACTTCTGGCAGCTGACCGAGGAAGCGCTCGACTACGCCTTCCAGAAGGTGCCGTCGGCCGATCCGGCCCAGCGCCGCAACCTCCTCGACGCCTACTGGCGGCTCGACTGCTACCCGGAGGTGCCGGCCGTGCTCAAGGCGCTGAAGGCGTCGGGCGCGCGGATCGCCATCCTGTCCAACGGCTCGCCGGCAATGCTCGAATCGGCCGTCCGCTCGGCGGCGCTCGACATCGTCGTGGACGAGATCTTCTCGGTCGACGCGGTGCGCCGGTTCAAGACCGACCCGCAGGTCTACGACCTCGTGACGACGGCGTGGCGGCTCTATCCCAACGCGATCTCGTTCCAGTCCTCCAACCGCTGGGACGTCGCCGGGGCGCAGAGATTCGGCTTCCGCACCGTGTGGATCAACCGCCACGGCCAGCCGGACGAATACCGAGATCACGAGCCCGAGCTGATCCTGCCGTCGCTCGACGGGCTGCTTTCCGCCACCTGAACGCCGGCCACTGTTGCCAGTGCGCAACATCCGGCCCTCGCCCCGGCGTTTGCCATTTGTTATCCATGTTTCGATCAAACTTCGCGACAGCTTCTCCGCCCGGCTGGACCCGGGCGCGGTTTCAGGGGGAAAACCGTGCCGCATCCGGCTGTTCCGAAAATACCCGCATCCTTCTCCATGGAGTCGACGTGACCGCCGCCACCCGCAATTCCTCGATCTCAAGACGCTCGCTGCTCGCCGCGGCCTCGGCGTCCGTCGCTTCCGCCGCGCTCGCCGGCTGCACCACCAGCGGCGGCGGCAGACCGGGCCGCCCGCCGGCCGACACCCCCGCCCCCAGCCTCGGCTCACCGGCTTCGATGTATGCGGCGGTGGTCGATGGCGGCCACTCCATCCCCGCGGTCCCCTACGACAAGATCAATCCGCGCTACCACCGCCAGATCGTGCCCGATCCGACGGGCGAGGCCCCCGGCACTGTCGTCGTCGATACCGGCAACCATTTCCTCTACGTGGTGCAGCGCTTCGGCCGCGCGGTCCGCTACGGCGTCGGCCTCGGCCGCCAGGGCTTCGAATGGTCGGGCAAGGGCGTCATCGAGTGGAAGCAGCCGTGGCCGCGCTGGCATCCGCCGGCGGAGATGATCGCCCGCCAGCCCGATCTCAAGAAATACGCCACCGAGTACGATCCGAAGACCAAGGAGTGGAAGGGCGGCATGGCGCCCGGCGTCAACAACCCGCTCGGCGCGCGCGCCCTCTACATCTACCAGAACGGCAAGGACACGCTCTACCGGCTCCACGGCTCGCCGGAATGGTGGTCGATCGGCAAGTCGGTCTCGTCGGGCTGCGTCCGCCTCATCAACCAGGACGTGATCGACCTCTACGACCGCGTCGCCGAGAAGTCGCCGATCGTCGTCACCTCGGGGCTGCGCGTCACCGCCTGAGTTTTTGGCGCGCCGGCGCGTCCTGCGCCGCGACCGACCGCCCCCCTTCCATCCAAGCGGCCGCAGACATCGCGCTTCTGCGGCCGTTTTCGTGCGCCGCGCCGGCGCAGCGCCCGTCTAGCGCAGGAGCTTCAGCGAGCCGGTGAGCGACCTGATCCACTTCGTCGGACCGGCAAGGCCGAGACCGTCGATGACCTCCTCCGCCAGATCGCGATTCGGAAAATCGGCCTCGTAGTCGGCATATCGATGCAGCGACCGGGCGAAGGCCGGAAACGGCACCACCGCCACGTCGCCCGGCTCCGCGAGGGCCTTGAGCAACAGGCCGCGGATCGCCTCCCCGCTCGCCTGAAGGACCGGCACCGGCCGGTTCGCGCTGATGTCGATGGACCGCCCCGCGCGGTCGGCAAGCCGGCTTGCCGCGAGGCCCGGAAACCGCGCGCCGAGCCCGATCGAAACCGCGCCGACGGTGTTCGCCACCAGTCCCGACGGCAGGTCCGGGTTCACGACGATGGCAAGGCGAATGTCTTCTTCCACGGGGTCCGTCTGTCGGCTTCGATGTCGATGCCGCAGCATATCCCGGCTCGGCGGGTCAGACTTGCCTTTTCACCCCGACTGGGACGATAGATAGGGAGATGTTGCCTAAATCAGGTTGAAAACAGGTAGACCTTACCGATGACCAAGCTCGAACCGGCAGACGTGCGAATCCTGAGCGCGCTTCAGGACGACGGCCGCCTGACCAACCAAGCCCTTGCCGCCGAGGTCGGGCTTTCGGCCTCGCCGTGCTGGCGCCGCGTCCGCCAGTTGGAGGACAGCGGCGTCATTCAGGGCTACAGGGCGATCCTCGACCGGCGCGAGATCGGCCTCGGCGTCCTCGCCTTCATCCGCGTCAGGATCGACAGCCACAGCGCCGCGGAGGCGGAGGAGTTCTCGCAAAGCGTCCTCGGCCTCGACGAGGTCGTCGCCTGCTATTCCATCGCCGGCGATGCCGATTTCCTGCTGCAGGTCGTCTCGCCGGACCTCGACACCTACGCCGACTTCGCCATGACGGTCGTCCGCCGCCTGCCGCGCATCAAGGAGATGCAGACCACGTTCGTGCTCAAGGAAATCAAGCCGTTCGCCGGCTTCCCGCTGAACTTCGTCCGCCCGTAGGGAA
>JALHFU010000456.1:0-1077 GCA_022838525.1 Hyphomicrobiales bacterium
GTCGTCCCGCTGTCGCGGACCTACGGCGAGACCGGCCGGCCCTTCGACCGCCTCACCTTCCGCTCACCGCGCTGGCAGGATTTCCTCGACCTCGGCGACATCGAGGAATGGCAGCCGGTCAGCGCCGAAGGCAACCGCGCCATGCTGGTGCGGCATCACGACGTGGTGGCCAGCTACGCGGAGCGCTGCCTCAAGGAGCCGCACACGGTGGCGGACCTCGCTCTCCTCGACCTGCCGGACGTGCTCGCGGTGCATGAGGGCATCCGCGATTTTTTCGGCAAAGCGCGGGCTTCGCGGGAGCCGCCGACCTCCTCCTCTGGAGATTCGGAAAAGGCTTCGACGACGTCGGACGCCTGACGCTTGCGGAGCTGGTCGCCTATGGCGAGCGCGCGCGAAACTGGATGAACAAGGTCTATGGCAAACCGCGTCATTGAGGCAGTTCTCCGCCTCTCCTCCAAGCTCGGCAACGTGGCGGCCTTCCGCCAGTTGTCCGGGCATCTGGCGGCGGTGGACAACAAGGCCAGGGCAGTCAACCGCAGTCAGATGCTGATCGCCCGCTCGGCCCGCGGCGCCTACGCCGCGACCGCCCGGCTGATCGCGCCGGTGCTGACGACGGCGGCCGCGATGGGCGCGACCAAGAACTATGCGGCGATCGAGCGGCGCATCGGCCGGATCGGCTCCACGGCGGAGGCGACGGTCGAGGAGACCGAGGTTTTCGGCCGCCGCCTGCGCAGCCTCGCCAACGATCTCCGGGTTCCGTTCCAGCAGGTCGTCGAGGGGGCCGACGAGCTCGCCGCGTCGGGCAAGAACATCGAGCAGATCAACAAGCTCCTGCCGTCGGTCTCGCGGGCGGCGCACGCCTCGGGCGCCGAATTCAAGGACATGGCGACGACGGCCGATGCGGTGACGAACTCGCTCGGCATCCTCGAAACGCAGATGGAGCGTGCGTTCGACGTCCTCGCCTATGGCGGCAAGGTCGGCAAGTTCGAGCTGAAGGACATGGCGGCGCAACTGCCGTCGCTGCTGCCGGCCTTCGCGGCGCTGGGCTACAAGGGCGAGGAAGGCCTCAAGAAGATC
>JALHFU010000190.1:0-5795 GCA_022838525.1 Hyphomicrobiales bacterium
GACCGTCATCCCGGCCAAGGCCGCGCTGTGGGTTTACGGAACATAGGAGATGCGCGCTGCACCCTGAACCGGGCCGTGCTCGACGATGGTCCGGCCAATGGGTCCCGGCTCTGCGGCCGCTTCGCGGTCTTGGCCGGGATGACGGCGTTGATCCTGAGCCAGCCTGAACCGATCCCGCTTCGCCGGAGCCGTCAGACGGCCGGATGACCTTGCGCCCTCAGGCCGCCAGCTCGCCTTTCAGCGCCTTGTCGATCAGGCCGCGGGTGTTGTCGATGCCGTAGAGCGCGGCGAAGGAGCCGAAGCGCGGCCCGCGCTCCTGCCCGATCAGCACCTGATAGATCATCTGGAAGAAGGCGACCGAAACGCCCGGCCCGCCTTCCGGGCTCTTCTTCGTGTGGTCCTGATAGCGCTCGATCCCGCGCGCCACGTCGAGCGCGGCGTTCTGGATCGCCTCGCCGTCGGCCCTTGCCGGCAGCGTGGCGAGCTTGTCCGACAGCGCGCGAAGGGCGGCGGCCTCGACCTCGTCCGGCGCGCGGAACACCTTCGACGGCTTCACGAAATCGTCGAAGTAGCGGATCGCGAAGCCCACCAGCCGGTCGAGCTCGGGATGGGTCTCGGGCGACACGCCCTGCGCATGGCGCGAGATGAAGCCCCACAGCACGTCCTTGTCGTGAGCGTTGGAGGCGCTGACGAGGTTCAGGAGCAGCGCGAACGACACCGGCATGTCGACCACCGGCGGATTGCCGGAATGGATGTGCCAGACCGGATTGCCGAGCCGCTCCTTCCAGTCCTGCCGCGGATAGGCGGCGAGGAACTGGTAGTATTCGTCGACCGCGCGCGGGATGACGTCGAAATAGAGCTTCTTCGCGGTGCGCGGCTTCTGGAACATGTAGAGCGCCAGGCTCTCGGTCGGGGCGTAGGTCAGCCATTCGTCGATGGTGAGCCCGTTGCCCTTCGACTTCGAGATCTTCTCGCCGTTCTCGTCGAGGAACAGCTCGTAGACGAAATGCTCCGGCGGGCGTCCGCCGAGAGCTTCGCAGATGCGGTCGTAGACGCCCATGTTGGGGCCGTGGTCCTTGCCGAACATCTCGAAATCGACGCCGAGCGCCGCCCAGCGCGCGCCGAAATCGGGCTTCCACTGCAGCTTCACCCTGCCGCCGGTGACGGGCAGCGTGATCTCCTCGCCGTCCTCGTCGTCGAAGGTGATGGTGCCGGCCTCGGCATCGACCTTCTTCATCGGCACGTAGAGCACGCGGCCGGTCTTCGGCGAGATCGGCAGGAAGGGCGAGTAGGTCGCCCGGCGTTCCTCGCCGAGCGTCGGCAGCATGATCGCCATGATGGCGTCGTAGCGCTCGGCGACGCGCCTGAGGATGGCATCGAAGCGGCCCGACGTGTAGTAGTCCGTGGCGCTGGCGAACTCGTAGTCGAAGCCAAACGTGTCGAGGAAGCGCCGCAGCATGGCGTTGTTGTGGTGGCCGAAGCTCTCGTACCTGCCGCCGAACGGGTCGGGCACCGAGGTCAGCGGCCGGTGCAGGTACGGCTCCAGAAAGGCGCGGTCCGGCACGTTGTCGGGGATCTTGCGCATCCCGTCCATGTCGTCGGAGAAGCACAGGAGTCGCGTCGGCACCTTGTCCCCGGTCAGCACGCGGAAGGCGGTGCGCACCATGGTCGTGCGCGCCACCTCGCCGAAGGTGCCGATATGCGGCAGGCCGGACGGGCCGTAGCCGCTCTCGAACAGGATCTCGGCCGGCCAATCGCGCCCCTCGTAGCGTTTGATGATCTTGCGCGCCTCCTCGAACGGCCACGCCTTGCTTTCCCGCGCGGCGGCGAGAAGTTCCGGCGTGAAGGTGAGCGAGGCGGGTCGCGTCTGGGTCATCTTTGGCGTTCCGTGCGGTTCGCGGGGAGGGTGTCGCGGGCGTCTGCGCGCGCGAAACCTCTAGGCGGCCCGCCGCGGTGCGTCAATCGTCGCGGTGCGTCAATCTCGGCCAGGCTGCGGCCGGCTTTTTCGTTGCAGGCCGCGGTGCGCGCCCCTAACCTGCGGCCGCAACACGAATCCACCCCACGGAGCATTCCATGTCGAAGCCGACCCCGCAGGAAGCGCTGGTCTATCTGATGGTCATCCTTTCCGCCTCCGATCGCGACATGGGCGACGAGGAGCTGGCGCGCATCGGCGCCATCGTGCGCACGCTGCCGGTCTTCCAGGGCTTCGAGCAGGCCCGTACGCTGGCCGTGGCGCAGGACTGCCAGCGGCTGCTGCAGGAGGAGGCCGGCCTCGCCGGCGTGCTCGACCTGATCACGGAGGCGCTATCGCCCGAGCTGCGCGAGACCGCCTATGCGCTCGCCGTCGACATCGCGGCCGCCGATCTCGACGTCAAGCTGGAGGAGGACCGCCTGCTCGAGCTGCTGCGCGAGCGGTTCGACCTCGACCGCAGCACGGGGCTGGCGATCGAGCGCGCCGCGCGCATCCGCCACCGGCGGGTTCAGTAGAAGCTGACCGGGAAGTATTTCAGGTACAGCTCGGCGAAGATGCCCTTCACGCCGATCTCGCGCAGCGCATGGTCGAACGCCTGCGCGAGGGCCGCGTTGTCGCGCCTGACCGCGATGGCGAGCCCGCCTCCGAGGAATTCCGGCGCGAGATAGGGGCCGCCGGCGAAGCGGCAGCAGGCCGCGGAGCCCGACCCGGCCAGCCAGAAGGACAGCCGCATGCCGTCGCCGAAGATGCCGTCGAGCTTGCCGTCGCGCAGGCCGCCATGCAGCCAGTCGGCCCGCGTGAAGATGACCGGGCGCGCCCTGGGAAAATAGCGGCGCAGCATCGCCTCGTGCGCCGAGCCGGCGAGCACGCCGATGCGCTTGCCGGAAACGGCCACGTGCATCGGCTCGCCCATCGGGCTCGCCTTCGGCACCGCGAAGCGGGCCGGGAAGCGCAGATAGGGCCGCGAGAAGGCATAGATCTGGCGGCTTTCGGCCGTGATCGCGGTGCCGGCGATCAGCGCCTCGCCCTGTCCCGAGGCGATGGCCGCCTCCAGCTCCTCCCAGGGCAGGCCCTGGATCTGGCAGCGCGCGACGATGTCGAGCTCGCGGCACAGCGCCCGCGCCAGCTCGACATGGAAGCCGGCGAGGCGGCCGTTGCCGTCGAGGAAGTTGAAGGGCGGGAAGTCGATCGTCGTCAGGAAGCGCACGCGCGGGAAGCCGGAGAGGTCGGGCCGCGCAAGCTGCTCCTTCTCGTCCCAGTAGCCCGGAATGGCCGGCCCGGCCGCCCGCGCGGCAGGCGCGCCGATGAGGGACGCCGCGGCGGCGAGCAGAAGGAGGATGACGGCGAAAGGTCTGGGCATGGCGCAGGCGGGCGTGGAATGTCGCCGCTATCTCTTCAGCGCCGCCTCGCTCCTGTCAACCGCCTGCGATGCGGCGGACCGCGCGCTGCGGTGGGGCTCGACAGATCAGGCCGTTTCTCCACCGGGAGAGAATACGGAAGAAGGAAAGCAGCGCCGCAAATAACCGGTATCCAACGACGGGAAAATATGCACTCTTGCAAGTATGGCGAGGGTCTGTCGATGGTATCGCGTCTTTTGCATTCTTTGCGGCGTGGATGTTGTGAGCCGGGTTGCCATCGGGAGCGCGTTCCGCCCGGAAAGCGGGCCGTAATACTCCGCCACGCAAGTGCAGCCATGCGCGGCTAGGGCATGGATTCGCACGATCCTCATGGCGGCATCCCCGGCGTTCCGCCGCTGCGGTTCATGGCGTTCCAGGCCGGCCTGCATCGGCCCGGAAGTGCAATGCCGGCCGGGGACGAGCCCGACGACCTCGCGCCCGACCCGCTGGAGGAGAGGCGCAGCGCCCTGCTGCGCAAGTGGCGGCCGGTTCTCGCCCGTCTCGGCCTGACGGGGGAGCCGGCCAGGCAGGCGGCCGGGCGCGCCCTCGTCATGGGCACCGGCTTTCTCGACGAGCTCGTCGCCGGGGGCCGTGTCGGGGAGGAGGTTCTGTTCCGGGCCATCGCGGCCGAGCTCGGCCTGCCGTTCGTGGCCGCGCCCGACCCCGACGCCCTGCTGGTGGACGAGCCGCGCCGGCTGGCGTCGCTGCGCACGCGCTCCGGCCTGCGGGTGGCGATGATGCGCGAGGCGGGCGGCGACGTCGTCCACCTCGTCGCCGATCCCGCCATCGACCTCGACGCGATCAAGGCGCATCTCGCGCGTGCGCCGCATCTGCGCCGGCGCCTGCGCATCGCTGCGCCCGCCGCGCTGCGCGCCGCCGTCATCGCGCGCAGCCGCCGCCGGCTGCTCTTCGATGCCCAGCACGGGCTTTTCCTGCGCTCGCCGGAATTCTCGGCGCGCACCGTCGTCAATGCCTGGCAGGGGGCGACGGCCGCCCTGCTCGTCTTCGCCTTCCTGCTGTTCCTGTGGCTGGCGCCGGTGGCGACCATCCTCGTCTTCCACGCGCTGGCGACGGCCGGCTTCTTCGCCTGCATCGCCCTGCGCTTCATCGCCTTCTCGAGCGCGCGGCCGCTGCGGCTGCGCCGGCTGCCGCCGGCCGATCCTGCGGAGCAGCCGGTCTATTCCGTCCTCGTCGCGCTCTATCGCGAGAAGGAGATGGTGCAGCAGCTGCTCACGGCGCTCGGCAAGCTGCAATGGCCGCCGACGAGGCTGGAGATCAAGCTGGTCTGCGAGGCCGACGACGCCGAGACGCTCGATGCGCTGCACCTGATGCCGCTGCCGCCCCATATCGAGGTGGTTCTGGTGCCGCCCGGCACGCCGCGCACCAAGCCCAAGGCGCTGGCCTACGCCCTGCCGCTGTGCCGTGGCGAGTTCGTCACGCTCTACGACGCGGAGGACCGGCCGCACCCGCTCCAGCTCGTCGAGGCGTGGCAGCGCTTCTGCGCGGAGGGCGAGGATACGGCCTGCCTTCAGGCCCCGCTTGTCGTCACCAACGGCAGGGCGAGCCTGCTGTCGCTGATGTTCGCCTTCGAATATGCCGCACTCTTCCGCGGGCTGCTGCCGTGGCTCGCCCGCCGCCGGCTCGTCCTGCCGCTCGGCGGCACGTCGAACCATTTCCGCCGCGCCGCGCTCGACGAGATCGGCGGCTGGGACGCCTACAACGTCACCGAGGATGCCGAGCTCGGCGTCAGGCTCGCCCGCTACGGCTACCGCACCGCCGTCATCACCCGCCCGACCTACGAGGACGCGCCCGAGACGCTTGCGGTGTGGCTGCCGCAGCGCGTGCGCTGGTTCAAGGGCTGGATGCAGACATGGCTGGTCCACATGCGCGAGCCGGGCGTGCTGTGGCGCGAGCTCGGCCCCGCCTCCTTCGCCATCATGCAGATCATGTCGCTCGGCATGGTCGTCTCGGCGCTGGTCCATCCCTTCTTCGCCGTCTCGGTCCTCTATGCGCTCGTCATGCTCGTCTGGCAGGGCGCACTCAGCCCCTACGAGGCGGCGTTCGCGCTGGTCGGCGTGACCAACATCTCCTTCGGCTATGCGGTGTTTATCGCGCTCGGCCTCGTGACGCTGACAGCGGGCGAGAAGACGCGGCCGCTGAGGCTGGTGGCGCTGACGCCGGTCCACTGGTTCCTGCTGTCGGTGGCGGCGTGGCTGGCGCTGTGGGAGATCTACCGTCGCCCGCATCACTGGAGCAAGACGCCGCACGGCAAGCACGCGCGGGCAGGCGGGTGAAGCGCGGCCCGCGATTGCCATCCTTCGTCCTTGCGCCTATCTGAATGCGGAAAGCGGCCGCGGCCGGCCCACCGCGGAAGAAGACGAGAGGAACGAATGCTTAAGGCCCTGCTGCGCCTGCTGTCGATGGTG
>JALHFU010000457.1:0-3098 GCA_022838525.1 Hyphomicrobiales bacterium
GACACCCTGTGGGGCGGCTGGGGCAACGACCTGCTCCAGGCGGACGACCGGCTGGGCGACGACCCGTCGACGCCGGACGTGAACGAGGCAGTGGGCGACATCCCCGACACCCACCCGATGTTCGAGGACCGGGTGTACGGGGGCGCCGGGCGCGACGTCCTGATCGGCAACACCGGCGGCGACCGCCTGATCGACTGGATCGGTGAGTTCAACTCCTACATCGTGCCGTTCGCGCCGTTCGGGATCGCCACGATCTCGCGGCAGCGCCCGCCGGGCCTCGACCTGTTCCTCTACGCCCTCTCGATGGCGCAGGGCGCGGACCAGACCATCGCGAGCGATGAGGGCTGGCCGGACCCGTTGCGCCACGGCGAGCCCATCGGCGAGATCGGCCTGGTCACCCCGCGCGACGGCGTCATCTGGCGCCAGCAGTCCGGCGCCCCCGCCGACCCGCAGGCCGGCAACATCCCCGGTGGGTCCCGCGACCTGCTGCGCACCGCGAACTTCAACGACGGCACCCTGACCGGCTTCGCGCCCGGTCGACGGCGCGGTCCTCACGGTCTCGGCGGCGTCCCTTGGCATGGATGCCGCGGCCGTGTTCTACCTCGACCAGGCCCTGCCGACGTACTACGAGATCGGCGCGCAGGTGGCGGTGATCAAGCCAACAGGCGGCTGGAACGCCAACGCCTTCCTGATCTTCGACTACTTCGGGCCCACCGACTTCAAGTTCGCCGGCCTCGACCAGTCCACCAACAAGGTGGTGCTCGGCCACCGCACGGCAACGGAGTGGGTGTACGACATCCAGGCCAACATGCTCATCAAGGCGGGCCGCTACTACGAGGTGCTCGTGGTGGTGAACGGGTTGGTCGTGACCGTGCTCGTCGACGGCGTCGCGCGCGCCTCGTACACCTACGCGCCGCGCGAGGTGGACGGCGAGTGGTACGGGCTCGAGATGGGCCTCGTGGGCGTGGGCTCCAACAACTCGCGTGGCTCCTTCGACAACTTCTTGGTGGCCGTCCTGCCGCCGCAGGCCACGTTCGAGGAGACCGAGGACTTCGCCGACGGCGTCGCGGACCGGTTCACCGGCTCGACTGGCGACTGGGCGGTCACGGACGGCCGGTACGCCGGCACGGCGGCGGTGGACAGCCCCGCCACCAGCATCATCGCTCTCGACGCGCAGCCCGAGCCGGACGCCTACGTCGAACTCGAGGCGAGGGTTGGGGTGGCGGCCGACGGCGTCGCGGGCTTCGTGTTCGACCACTACGACTCCGACGACTTCAAGTTCCTCGTCCTCGACGCCGCCGCCGGCGCGGTGGTCATCGGCCACATGCTGGATGGGGCGTGGTTCACGGACGTCACCTTCACGGTCAACCCGGCCGCCCTCGCGGCAGGCGCGTACCTGCTGATGGCGGAGCTGAGCGGGGCCTCGGTGAACGTCTACTTCGCCGGCGCGCTCATCGGAGCCTTCGCCTACAACGGTGCGCTCCTCTGTTCGTCGGCACCCACGTCATCAACGCCGTCGACAACACCCCGCCGGTCCTCACGGTGCCGCCGGACGTCACCGTGACCGCTGCGGCCGGCGCGACCAGCACGTTCGTCAGCGAGTCCACGCTCGGGACCGCGACCGCCACGGACAACACGGTGCTCGAGTCGCTGGTGGTCTCCGGCGTGCCCGACGGCAACCTCTTCCCGATCGGCGTCACAGTCCTGACCTGGACCGCCACCGACGTGTTCGGGAACGAGACCATCGGCGCCCAACTCGTGACCGTGCTGGAGCCGCTGCCGGCCGTGAACGTCAAGGCCACCGATGGCGTGGGCGCCGAACAGGGCCCGAACTCCATCGTGTTCACGGTGACGCGTTCCCTCGCCCTCGGCGCGGTGACGATCACCCTGGCCTGGTCCGGCACGGCGGCGTTCGGCACCGACTACACGGTGTCCGCGAGCGGCGGCACCGTCTCGTCCGACGGCACCACCCTCACGCTCGCGGACGGCGTCGCCAGCGCCACCCTCACGGTCGTGCCGGTGGACGACGCCGCCGTCGAGTCGTCCGAGACCGTGGTCCTCGCGCTCGTGGCGGGCTCGGGGTACGCGGTGGGTTCGCCGTCGAGCGCGAGCGGCACGATCGCCGACAACGACGCATGGCCGGTGATCACCATCACCGCAGCTGACAGCGCTGGAGGCGAATCGGGGCAGGACCCGATCACGTTCGAGATCACGCGGACCGGCACGCTCGACACCACCATCACAGTCGCCCTCGCCTGGTCCGGGACCGCGGCGCTCGGCAGCGACTACACGGTGATGGCCAGCGGTGGAACGCTCTCCGCCGACGGCACGCAGCTGATCCTCGCGGCGGGCGTCGCGGGCGCCGTCATCACGGTCACGCCCATCGACGACACGGTGGCGGAGCTCGCCGAGACCATCGTCCTCGACGTGGTTGCCGGCACCGGCTACACGGTGGGTTCGCCGTCGAGCTGTCCAGCGTCCCCGTCCTCAGCGTCACCGCCACCGACACGACTGGCGCCGAGCCGACGGATCCGATCGCCTTCACGATCACGCGGACGGGCGACGACGCTGCGCCGGTGACGGTGTCGCTCGCCTGGTCCGGTGGGGCGACCTACGGCGTCGACTACACGGTGACCGCGACCGGTGGCACCCTGTCCGTCGACGGCGGCACGCTCACGCTCGCTGCGGGGGTGACCAGCGTGATCATCACCGTGACGCCGCTCGACGACACGATCGTGGAGGCCGTGGAGAGCGTCGTTCTCTCGCTGGTGGCGGGCACCGGGTACGCGGTGGGCTCGCCGTCGAGCGCGAGCGGCACGATTGCCGACGACGATGTCCCGCCGGCGCTCCCCGTGGTGACGATCCAGGCAACGGACGCGGTGGGTGCGGAGCCTGGCGCCGACACCATCACGTTCACTCTCACCCGGACCGGTGACCTCTCGGCGCCGCTCGTGGTGGGATTCGGGTGGTTCGGGACCGCGAAGCTGGGCAAGGACTTCACCGCCGCGGTGGTGGGAGCGGGCTCGCTCGGCAAGACCACTGTGACCTTCGCGGCCGGCATGGCCACATTGACGATCGTCATCACGCCGATCGATGAC
>JALHFU010000458.1:0-1066 GCA_022838525.1 Hyphomicrobiales bacterium
CGCGTCCTTGGAAACGTGGTCTCGTCGGGTATCAAAGTCTTGGTCCTGGCGGTCATCATCGGCATCGGCTCGACCCTGTTCGGTCAGTTCACCTCCGGCTTCGGTGGCGCGACTCCGACGATCGACGACGCGATGGCCATCGTCCTCGCCGCCCTTTCTCTTCTCGGTCTCGGGATTTTCGGCCCCGGCATCGCCACCGGCCTGGTCTCTGGTGGTCCGCAGCTCAGCGCCGGCGCTGCCGTCGGCACCGGCCTCGCGGTCGGCGGCGCCGCGATCGCGGCCGGCGGCGCGACCATGCTGGCCGCGCGAGGCGGCGCCGCCGCGCTTTCCGGCGGTGCTGCCCTGGCGCGCGGCGGCGCATCCGCCGCCGGCGCGGCCTCGACCGCATACACCCTCGCTTCCATGGGCGAATCCGGCGCGTCGGGCGTCGCGGCCGGTCTCGGCGGTGTCGCTCGCGCCGGTGGCGCCGCCGCAGTCTCGCCGCTGAAGCGCACCGTCTCCCGCGCGGCCGACAGCCTCAAATCCAGCCACACCGGAGGCGTCAAGGGCGGCTTCGAGACGACCGGCGGCACGTCCACCATGGGGACGGTCGGCGGGGGAGCCTCGCCGGCCCCGGCGAGCGCACCCGCCGCCGACGGCCCTCCCGCCTGGGCGCAGCGCATGCGCCGCAGCCAGGCCCTCAGCCACGGCGTCTCGGCCGCCGCCCATGCCGTCCGATCCGGTGACAGCCACGGCGGCGGCGCCTCCATCAGCCTATCCGAAAGCGACCGCACATGAACATCTTCAAAAGACCGACCACCCACTACGGCAAGATGCCGGAACCCGTTACGCCCTACCAGAAGGCCGCCCAGGTATGGGACGAGCGCATCGGCTCGGCCCGCGTGCAGGCCCGCAACTGGCGCTTCATGGCCTTCGGTTGCCTGATCCTATCGGCCGGCTTCGCCTCGGCGCTGGTCTGGCAGTCCGCCCGCGGCACCGTCGTTCCCTGGGTGGTCGAGATCGACCGCCACGGCGAGGCCCGCGCCGTCGAGTCGGCCGTCGCCGACTATCGGCCGACCGACCCGCA
>JALHFU010000191.1:0-5736 GCA_022838525.1 Hyphomicrobiales bacterium
GGGGAACATGGGAGATTCTGGAATGGGCTTTCTTGGAAAGATCATCACCGGCGCGGCGGTCGCGCTCGGCCTGATGAGCGGCGCCGTGCAGGCGCAGAGCAAGGTGGACGAGATCAAGGCGCGCGGCGTGCTGCGCATTCCCGGCATCCTCAACGAGGTGCCCTACTTCAACAAGGACCCGCGCTCGGGCGAGTGGCAGGGCTTCGTCATCGACA
Organism: Hyphomicrobiales bacterium; assembly: GCA_022838525.1. Lineage (GTDB taxonomy): Bacteria > Pseudomonadota > Alphaproteobacteria > Rhizobiales > Rhizobiaceae > Aerobium. The sequence goes on from JALHFU010000191.1 coordinate 216, forward strand.
TGGCCTCGGACATCGCCGAGCTGCTCGGCGTCAAGCTCGAAGTCGTGGAGTCGAGCTGGGCCAACGCCATCCTCGACGTGCAGAGCGGCAAGGTCGACATGGCCTTCGCCGTGACGGCGACGCCGATGCGCGCGCTGTCGGTGTCGTTCTCGGCCCCGACCTACTACAACTCCTTCATCATCGTGTCGGCCAAGGAAGAGCTCGAAGGCAAGACCTGGAAGGAGCTCAACGACCCGCAATACACCTTCGCCGTCGACATGGGCTCGGCGCAGGACCTCATCACGCAGCAGTACCTGCCGAACGCCAACATCCTGCGCTTCAAGACGCGCGACGAGGCGATCGTGGCGGCCGTTACCGGCAAGGCCGACGGTCTCGTCAACACCATGCTCAACGGCCTCGTTATGAGCAAGAAGACGCCCGACATCGGCCGCGTCATGGTGCCGACGCCGGTCCTGTCGACGCCCTCGGTCATCGCCGTCAACTACGAGACGGACGAGGTGTGGAAGAGCTTCGTCGCCGGCTGGGCCGAATACAACCGCCGCATCGGCAACAGCCAGAGCTGGATCGTCAAGAGCCTCGATCCCTTCGGCATCACGCTCGACGACATGCCGGTCGGCTTCGGCTTCGGCGGCTGAGGGCTGCGCCCCGCGGCACACTTCCCGGGGGGGCGCCGTGCGCGGCCAGAGGGGCCAACGGCCGACAGGCACGAACCTAGGAGAAGCGCCGCTCCCGCAAGGGGGCGGCGTTTTTCTTTCCGGCGGCCGGCTCAAACCGGCGGCTGCTTTCCTCCCCTGCCGGCGAGGCGGCGGAACCAGCCCGACAGCAGGAACGGCGTCAGGTACATCGGGATCTGGAAGCAGCCGATGAACAAAAGCAGCTCGTCGATGGTGGCGGCAGGCAGCACGCTCAGGAACAGCGCCGCGTTGCGGTTGCCGGCGACGATGCCGATGGCCGGCGCGGCCGAGGGCTGCCGGCGCGCCGCGAGCGCGCTGGCTGCGAGCTGGATCGGCATGTTGAGCGCGAAGGCGGCGGCGAGCGCGGCGAAGAAGGCGGGCCGGTCGTTGAGGAAGGCCGGGCCGATCGCCGACATCAGCCCGATGACGACGAGGCCGAGAAGGAGCGCCGCCAGCCCGTCCATGGCGAGATAGGCGCGCTCGTTGCCCCTGACGATGCCGTAGCGGCGCAGCGCCACGGCGACGCCGCCGGCCAGCAGGATCAGCCCCAGCAGCTCGAGCGCGGCGCGCACCACCGCGGCGGGGCTGCCGAAGGCCGGCATCAGCATGAACACCGGCACCACGGTCAGCGGCAGCAGCGCGGTGCCGATGACGAGCTGGCGCAAGGCGGGTGCGGGATCGCCGCCGGCCATCAGCGTGATGTTGGGGCTGCCGGTGATCGGGGCGGCGGCCAGCACCAGCACGGTTCCCGTCGCCAGCGGATGGGCGAGCACGCCGAGCGCGGCGAAGACGCCCGCCGCCGCGAGCGGCAGCGCGGCCTGGAAGAAGAGCGCCAGCCCCGCCGCGCGATGCAGCCCGCGCATGCCGGCGACGATGCCCTCCGGCCCGAGCCTGAGCACGGCGAGAAACAGCAGGCCGACGATCAGCGGCGCGATGGCCGGGCGCAGCGCGAGCGCGAGATCGGGTATGAGCGCGCCGGCCAGGAGGCCGGCAATCAGCATCAGCCGCCCGTGACGGGCGAGGAAGGCGAGGACGGGCACGGCTAGAGCGACGCCGCCGCCCGCGCGGCCTGGTCGTAGGCGCCGGAGAGAGCGCGCAGCACGGCGGCGATGCGCGACAGCTCGGCCGGGTCGTGGCCGAGCTGGAGCGCGGCACGCACCACCAGCGCCTCGCGCACCTCGCCGTAGCGCCGGCACAGGCGCGTGCCCTCCTCGGTGATGGCGATGGTCTTCTCCTTGCCGCTCCTGCCCGTCTTCACCAGCCCGTGCTCCACCAGCTTCTTGATGGCGTAGCTGGCCAGATGCGTGTCCTCGATGTTGAGGACGAGGCAGATGTCGGCCAGCGTCTTCGGCCGCTCGCGATGGTTGACGAGATGCACGATCAGCACCTCGAGCGGCGACATCGCCGGCCCGCCCGCCGCCGCCACGCAGCGCACCATCCAGCGCTGGAAGGCGTTGTTGGTCATGGTCAGCGCGAACTCGATCTCCGACAGCGCCGGCAGGCTGGAGTTGGCGAGGTGCGCCGACGAGACGACCGGCCCGATGGAGGAAACGGCCGTCAGTTGCTCATCATCGTTCCGGGCAGCCACAGCGCGATCTCCGGGAAAACGGTCAGGATTCCCGTCGCCAATACCAGAAGCAGGAAGAACGGCAACGCGTAATAGGCGATCTCGAAGATGTTGCGTCCCGTTATCGACTGGATGACGAACAGGTTGAAGCCGACCGGCGGCGTGATCTGGCTCATCTCGACCACCAGCACGAGGAAGATGCCGAACCAGATCGGGTCGATGCCGGCGGCGAGCACCATCGGCAGGATGACCGAGGTGGTCAGCACCACGATGGAGATGCCGTCGAGGAAGCAGCCGATGACGATGAAGAACACCAGCAGCACGGCCAGCAGCGCATAGTGCGAGAAACCCTGCTCGCCGATCCACGCCGCCAGGGTGCGCGGGATGCCGGTGAAGCCCATCGCCACCGTCAGGAACGACGCCCCGGCGAGGATGAAGGCGATCATGCAGCTGGTGATGGCCGCGCCGCGCAGGGAGGTGACGAAGCTCGCCCGGTCGAGGCCGCCCGAGAACCAGGCGATGGCCAGCGCGCCGACGACGCCGAGCACCGCCGCCTCGGTCGGCGAGGCGAAGCCGGCATAGATCGAGCCGATGACGGCGACGATCAGCAGCACGGTGGGCAGGAGCAGCATCAGCGCCCGCCCGCGCTCGCCCCAGGTCGGGACGGGCTCGGGCGGCGGCATGCGGTCGCGGTTCAGAAGCGCCCAGACCATGACATAGGCCGAGAACATCGCCGCGAGCAGGATGCCGGGCCCGACGCCGGCGAGGAACAGCCGCGCGATGCTCTGCTCGGTCGCCGCGCCGTAGACGATCATGATGATCGACGGCGGGATGAGGAAACCGAACGTGCCGGAGCCGGCGAGCGTGCCGATGGCGAGCTTCGGGTCGTAGCCGCGCCGCTTCAGCTCGGGCAGCGACATGCGCCCGACCGTGGCGGTGGTGGCGGCCGACGAGCCCGACACGCAGGCGAACAGCGCACAGCCGAAGACGTTGACGTGGAGCAGCCGCCCCGGCAGCCGCCGCGTGAACGGCGCCAGCCCCTCGAACATGTCCGACGACAGCCGCGACCGGAACAGGATCTCGCCCATCCAGATGAACATCGGCAGCGCGGTCAGGTCCCACACGTTCATCGAGCCCCAGACGCGGCGGGCGAAGACCGAGGTGACCGGCGCCGAGGTGGCGAGCTCCATCGCCACCAGGCCGACGGCCATCAGCGCGAAGCCGACCCACAGGCCGGCGAGCAGCAGGCCGAAGAGGACGACGACGAGAAGGAGGGAAATCAGCCCGATATCCATCAGTGGCCTCCCTCGGCGGCTTCGCGCTGGCTCTCGGTCAGCCGGAAGGCCGGCTGGCCGCCGCGCAGCATCGCGACGAGCTCGTCCACGAGCGCGATGCCGAAGATGACGAGGCCGAGCGTCATCACCGCCTGCGGTATCCACAGCGGGATGGCGATGATGCCGATCGACAGGGAGCCGCGGACGAACGACCCCCAGGTCAGGAGCCACACCGACCAGACCGCGAAGGCGGTGAGCGCGATCGCGCCGAGCAGCACGAGGAACGTCATCACCCGGTCGCCGCGCGGGCCGAAATAGCGCAGGAGCAGCGTGACGCGGACATGGCCGGCCGCGCGCAGCGTCGAGGGCAGAGCCAGGAAGGCCGAGGCCACGAACAGGAAGCCGCCGATCTCGGCCAGCGACGGGATGATGAAACCGTAGCGCGGCAGGCCGGCGACGACGGCGAGGCTGTCGGCGACGCGGCCGAGGATCTGGACGAACACCAGCGCCGCGATCAGGATCATCGAGAGACAGGCGCCGACGAGGGCGGCACCGTAGAGGGCATCGAGCGCCTTGCGCATGTGAGCGGTCCCCGAAGCGGCGCGGGCGGGTTCAAGGCATCGGACCGAAAAATGGAAGCCGGTTTTCGGCCGGTCCGATGCTCATGGAAGAGCTGGAGCGCCATGCAGGCGTCCGCAAGGACGCATGGCGCGCCGGCCCGCCCGCGCTTTCGCCTTACTGGTTGCGATAGGCTTCGACGACCGCCTTGCCGGCGTCGCCCGCGGAAGCCTCCCACTCGGCGGTCATGGTCTGCCCGACCTCCTTGAGCTTGGCGGCCAGCGCCTCGGAGGGCTGCGACACCGTCATGCCGCCGGCCTCGAGCTCGGCGATCTTGGCGTCGGTCTCCTCGCGCGACATTTCGAGGCCGCGCGCCTCGGCGGCGGCGGCCGCATCGAGCACGGCCTTGCGCTCGTCCTCGCTCAGCGCCTCGAAGGCGTCGGTGTTGACGACGATGATGTTCTTCGGCAGCCAGGCCTGGGTGTCGATGTAGTGGCTGACGAAGTCCCACGCCTTGGCGTTGGCGCCGGTCGAGGGCGAGGTGATCATCGCCTCGACGCGCCCGGTCGAGAACGCGGTCGGGATGTCGGTCTCCTCGACCTGCGTCGGCGTCGCGCCAAGCAGGGTGGCGAGCCGCTCCGTGGCGACGTTGTAGGCGCGGAACTTCAGGCCCTGCATCTGCGCCGGGTCCGTCACCTCCTGCTTGAGGTAGAGGCTCTGTCCCGGCCACGGCACGGCGTAGAGCACGGTCAGCCCCTCTTCGGCGAGCTTGGCCGACACCGCCTCGCGCGAGGCCGCCCACAGCTTCTCCGCCTCGTCGTAGGACGACGCCAGGAAGGGGATGGAGTCGAGCGCGAAGATCGGGTCCTCGTTGGCCAGCCGCGACAGCAGGAACTCGCCGATCTGCACCGAGCCGTCGCGCACCGCGTCCTTGATCTCGGCATGGCCGAACAGCGAGTTGGCCGAGTGGACGGTGATGGTCAGGCTGCCGCCGGTCGCTTCCTTCACGTCCTCGGCGAACTGGTAGATGTTCTTGGTGTGGAAGATGCCGTCGCCATAGGGCGTGGGCATGTCCCATGCCGTCTGGGCTGAGGCGGGGAACGCCGCGAGCGTGACGAAGGCGGCGCCGAGCAGGCTTGCGCGAGTAAGATGCTTCATGTCCCTGTTTCCCTCTTTCGGTTGCGATGCCGGTTTTCGGTCTTTTCGCCGCGCCGGAACGCGGCACTGGATTGAAAGTTGACAGTTCATTCGCAATTTGTCAACGATTTGTAAGCGAGCGGCGCAAGACCGTGTCGCAGAGGTGGAACCGGGAGAAAGTCCATGTCGCAAGGCATGTCGCAAGAGCGGCGGGAAGGCACGGGCCATGAGAGCGCAGGCCATTGGGATTTCTGGATCGACCGCGGCGGCACCTTCACCGACGTGATCGGCCGCGATCCCGAAGGGAGGCT
>JALHFU010000192.1:0-5726 GCA_022838525.1 Hyphomicrobiales bacterium
GGGATGTTGCCTTCGAGATAGGCGTTCATCGCGTCGTCGTCCATCTCGACGGCGGCCTCGATGAGCTTCTCGCGGTACTCCTCGGCCCTGTCCTTCAGGTCGGCCGGAATTTCGACCACATCCCAGGCCGCGCCGAGCGACTCGTCGCGCCACACCAGGGCGTTCATCTCGATCAGGTCGACGACGCCCTTGAAGTCGCTTTCGGCACCGATCGGCAGCTGCATGACGACGGCCTGCGCGCCGAGGCGCGAGCCGACCATCTCGACCGAGCGGTAGAAGTCGGCACCGATCTTGTCCATCTTGTTGCAGAAGATCATGCGCGGGACGTTGTACTTGTCCGCCTGGCGCCACACGGTCTCCGTCTGCGGCTCGACGCCGGCATTGGCATCGAGCAGCGCGATGGCGCCGTCGAGCACGCGCAGCGAGCGCTCCACCTCGATGGTGAAGTCGACGTGGCCGGGCGTGTCGATGATGTTGAAGCGGCGCATCTTGCCGTCGCGACCCTTCCAGAAGGTCGTGGTCGCAGCCGACGTGATGGTGATCCCGCGCTCCTGCTCCTGCTCCATCCAGTCCATGGTGGCGGCGCCGTCATGGACTTCGCCGAGCTTGTGGGACTTGCCGGTGTAGTAGAGAATCCGCTCGGTCGTCGTCGTCTTGCCGGCGTCGATATGCGCCATGATACCGAAATTGCGGTAATCTTCGATCTTGTATTCGCGGGCCATCGGGGGTGCCTCTCGTTTCCGCTCGCCGGATTACCAGCGGTAGTGCGCGAAGGCGCGGTTGGCTTCGGCCATCTTGTGCGTGTCCTCACGCTTCTTGACGGCGGTGCCACGGTTGTTGGCGGCGTCGAGCAGCTCGCCGGAGAGACGGTCGACCATCGTGGTCTCGTTGCGCTTGCGCGCGGCCGCGATCAGCCAGCGGATGGCCAGCGCCTGACGGCGCTCGGGGCGGACGTCGACCGGAACCTGGTAGGTCGCACCGCCGACGCGACGCGAGCGGACCTCGATGTGCGGAGCGACGTTGTCCAGCGCCTGATGGAAAACGGCCACCGGCTCCTGCTTCGTCTTGGACTGCACCTGGTCGAGCGCGCCATAGACGATCGACTCGGCCGTCGACTTCTTGCCGTGCAGCATGACGGCGTTCATGAACTTGGTGACGACGAGATCGCCGAACTTCGGGTCCGGGTTGATCTCGCGCTTCTCTGCTCTGTGGCGTCGGGACATATTCTTCGTCTCTCACGATCGTCGGCTCGGCCCAAAACAAAAGCGCCGAAGCCGGGAAACCCTTACTTCGGACGCTTGGCGCCGTACTTGGAGCGGCGCTGCTTGCGGTTCTTCACGCCCTGCGTGTCGAGCACGCCGCGGATGATATGGTAGCGTACGCCCGGAAGGTCCTTCACGCGGCCGCCGCGGATCATGACCACGGAGTGCTCCTGAAGGTTGTGCCCCTCGCCGGGGATGTAGCCGATCACCTCGAAGCCGTTGACGAGACGGATCTTCGCGACCTTGCGCAGCGCCGAGTTCGGCTTCTTCGGCGTCGTGGTGTAGACGCGCGTGCAAACGCCCCGCTTCTGCGGGTTGGCCTGCATGGCCGGAACCTTGTTGCGCTTCACCGGCGCGACGCGCGGCTTGCGGATCAGCTGGTTGACGGTAGGCATCAAACCTTCCTTCTATCTCAAAACCCGTGCCTCAAACCCTGTTCAGGGCCGTTTCGGCGATCTTTCCATACGGCAATTCGGGCACCAAACCGCCTCCGGCGGTCCTGCCCGAACAAAACGCAGAGGAAACGGCAACCCGTCTCGTGCAAGCCGGCAATGTCTAGTCGCTCGTAAAACGAACCCTGTTTGAGGCCAGCTCCAGGGCGCGACGCCCCGAAAGGAAAAGCCTCACATCGGCTCAGACGTCGCGGCTTCTACTCGCAACTCCCGCCATCGTCAACCCCCGGAACGCCGAGAACCGTGCGGGTTTGGCCAAGTTCCGCCTTTGCCGCGGCCCCTCGCAACAATATTGCGCGGCGAACCCCGCAGGCTGCGATTCATGATCGGACCCGGCCTGTCCCCGCCGCCGGAATCGTGCGAAACAGGGCCGTTGCAGGAGTGAAGCACCGTGAACGACAACGAACTCAGGCCCGTCACCATCATCGTCGGCAGGGTTTGGCGCGACAAGGGTGGCGAATCGCAGGGCGTTCACGTGCTGCTGTCGGCCCCGGACGACGATTCCGCCGTGCGCAAGGCGCTCGAGGCGCTGGCGGCGGAAGGCTATGCCGAGGCCGAGCTCGACCAGATCGGCGACATGGACGGCCCGCCGGACGACGAGCCGCATCTTTCGGCCTGGCAGGGCGCGCAGGAAGGCGAGGTCTCGATCGTCACCTTCGACGAGCCGATCTGAGCGCTGCGGAGTTTCGTGCCGGGACATGCCGGCGCACGGGCTGCGGGAGATTCGCCGGTAAAAGGCCGCCTGGTCAGGGGCCACTAACCAGGCGGCTAACGGTATGCGATCCAACGAGGAATCACAACCACGCCGCATCGCCCCCCACATGCGGAACAACGCAGCGACGTATCTGCAATAGCCCTCCGCCGGCCTTTCGCCTACTCCCATTTGGGACATAATGCTTGCCGCCCCCGAAGCCCGCCCCGGCCGGAAGTCCGGGGACGACGGCAACGGTCCGCTTTCGGGAAACGGCGCCGGCGAACGAAAAGGGCGGCCCGCAAGCCGCCCCTTCCCCGTTCTGTCCGCCAGCCGGAGCCTATTGCGGCAGCTGGTCGTCGACGCCCTCGACGTAGAAGTTCAGGCCGAGCAGGAAGCTGTCCTCGGCGACCTCGCCCTCGGCCAGCCACGGCGTGCCGTCCTGCTTGTTGATCGGGCCGGTATAGGGGTTGAACTCGCCGGACTTGATCTTGGCCTCGACCTCCTCGGCCAGCGCCTTCACGTCGTCGGGCATGTTGGTGTAGGGCGCCATCACCACATGGCCCTCCTTCATGCCGCCCCACACGTCGACCTGCTCCCAGGTGCCGTCCATGAGAGCCTGGATGCGCTCGATGTAGTACGGGCCCCAGTCGTCGACGATGGCGGTGAGCTGCGTCTCGGGGCCGAAGGCGATCATGTCGGTCGCCTGACCGAAAGCCTTGATGCCGCGCTCGGCCGCGACCTGCAGCGGCGCCGTGGAATCGGTGTGCTGGGTGATGATGTCGACGCCCTGGTCGATCAGCGCCTTGGCCGCGTCGGCCTCCTTGGCGGCGTCGAACCAGGTGTTGGCCCACACCACCTTGACCTTGAAGTCGGGGTTGACCGACTGCGCGCCGAGCACGAAGGCGTTGATGCCCATCACCACCTCGGGGATCGGGAACGACGCGATATAGCCCGCGACACCCTTCTCCGACATCTTGGCGGCGATCACGCCCTGCACGTAGCGGCCTTCGTGGAACTTGGAATTGTAGGTCGCGACGTTCGGATGCTCGCGCTTGTAGCCGGTGGCGTGCTCGAACTTCACGTCGGGGAAGCGCGCGGCGACCGCGTTGGTGGCGTCCATGAAGCCGAACGACGTGGTGAAGATGATGTCGCAGCCCGACCGCGCGAAGCGCTCGATGGCGCGCTCGGCGTCCGCGCCTTCGGGAACGCTTTCGAGATAGGCGGTCTCGAGCTTGTCGCCGAAGTGCTTCTCTGCGTCGAGCAGGCCCTGATGGTGCTGGTAGGAATAGCCGAAGTCGCCGATCGGGCCGACATAGATCCAGCAGGCCTTGGTCTTGTCCTGCGCGAGGGCCGCGCCGGAGATCAGCATTGCCGCCGAGGCGGCAAGGGCAAACAGGGTCTTCTTCATGGGTTCGTCCTCTGTTGGGTTGTCATGGGGTCCTCCCTTGCGGGCGGCCTCCCGTTCCGGGGGCGGCTAGCGGTCGGGCACGAACGGCCTCCCGAGCGAGGCCGGGGTGTTGACCATCGTCAGCCGCCGGTTGCGCGAGATTAGAACGAGAACGACGATGGTCGCCAGATAGGGAAGCGCAGAAAGCAGTTGAGAAGGGATGGGCCAGCCGAGCGCCTGGGCATGGAGCTGGCCGATGGAGACGGCGCCGAACAGATAGGCCCCGGCCAGCACCCGCCACGGCCGCCACGAGGCGAACACCACCAGCGCCAGCGCGATCCAGCCGCGGCCGGCGCTCATGCCCTCGACCCACTGCGGCACGTAGACCAGCGCCAGGAACGCGCCGGCGAGCCCCGCGCACGCGCCGCCGAACATGACGGCCAGATAGCGGATGCGGATGACGCCGATGCCGAGCGCATGCGCCGAGCCGTGATTGTCGCCGACAGAACGCAGCGTCAGCCCCGCCTTGGTATAGAACAGGAAATAGGCGACGCCCGCCGTCAGGATCAGCGAGATGTAGAAGATCGGGTCCTGCCCGAACACCAGCCGGCCGACATAGGGAAGATCGGAAAGGTAGGGGATGTAGACCGTCCCCATCTTGACGCCCGGCAGGCCGATGAAGCCCTCGCCGATCATGCCGGAAAGGCCGAGGCCGAGCAGCGTCAGCGCCAGGCCGGTCGCGACCTGGTTGGTGACGAGCGTCAGCGTCAGGAAGGCGAAGAGCAGCGAGAACGCCGCCCCCATGGCGATGGCGGCGAACACGCCGAGCCAGGGCGAGCCGGTCGTCTGCGCCACGGCGAAGCCCGTCACCGCGCCCATGATCATCATGCCCTCGACGCCGAGGTTGAGGACGCCGGAGCGCTCGACCACCAGCTCGCCCATCGCCGCGATCAGGAGCGGCGTCGCCGCCGTGGCGATGGTGATGACGACGGCCTCAAACATGGCTTGCCTCCCCGGCCCCCGCGGCCTGCGGCCGCACCAGACGGATGCGGTAGTGGATCAGCGTGTCGCAGGCGAGCACGAAGAACAGGATCAGGCCCTGGAAGGCGCGCACTACCTTGTCGGACAGGCCGACGGAAATCTGCGCCGCCTCGCCGCCGAGATAGGTCAGCGCCAGCACCAGCCCGGCGGCGATGATGCCGAGCGGGTTGAGCCGGCCGAGGAAGGCGACGATGATGGCGGCGAAGCCGTAGCCGATCGACAGCTTCTCGTTCAGGTGGCGCACCGCGCCCGAAACCTCGGAAATGCCGGCAAGGCCGGCGAGCGCGCCGGAGACGAGGAAGGCGAACAGCACCATGCGCCCGGACGAGAGGCCGGCGAAGCGCCCTGCCCGCGGGCTCTGCCCCAGCACCTTGACCTGAAAGCCCTTCAGCGTCTTCGACAGCATGAACCAGACGACCAGCGCCGCCACCAGCGCGAAGACGAAGCCCCAGTGCGCCCGCCCCGAGGCCGGCAGCATCTCGGGCAGGATCGCATACTCGTGGAAGCGCACGGTCCCCGGGAAGTTCATGCCGGCCGGGTTGCGCCACGGCCCGCGCACCAGCCAGTCGAGGAAGAGCTGTGCGACATAGACCAGCATCAGGCTGGTCAGGATCTCGTTGGTGTTGAAGCGCACCTTGAGCACGGCGGGGATGGCGGCATACAGCGCGCCGCCGACCATGCCCATCAGCAGCATCAGCGGCAGCACGAACCAGAACCTCAGCTCCGGGAACAGCACCGGCAGCATCGAGCCGACGATGCCGCCGACGATGAACTGTCCCTCCGCGCCGATGTTCCAGTTGCTCGACAGAAAGCACACCGACAGGCCGACGGCGATCAGGATCAGCGGCGCGGCCTTGATGGCGAGCTCGTGCAGCGACCACATCTCGGTC
>JALHFU010000193.1:0-10914 GCA_022838525.1 Hyphomicrobiales bacterium
GCGCGGCCCGGTCCTCGCCGTGGCGCGTGTCGGGCCGATGCGCGAACCCACAACCCGGCCGCGCCGCTCAATGGGTCCCGGCTCTCGCTCCGCTCGGCCGGGATGACGGCGGCGGGACTGCGGCGTCAGGAATTCAGCGTGTCATAGAGATCGTGCTATTGCGGGTTCATGGCCTCGATCAGCTCGAGCTTCCATTTCCGCCGCCACCTCTTGATGCGCTTTTCTTCGTCGATGGCATCGCGGATATCGGCATAGTCGCGATACCAGACCAGCCGCGTGACGACGTAATCCTTTGTGAAGCCCTTTCGCTCGCCCTCACGATGCTGCCACATGCGTTGTTCGAGATCGGCCGTTACGCCGGTATACAGCGTGCCGTTCTTTCGCGATGCGAGGATATAGACATAGCCGCCCATCCGATAATGGGGACAGAGCACGCGGCCCGAAGCAAGTAGCGTCCGCATCTCCGCCGTCATCCCGGCCGAGCGGAGCGAGAGCCGGGACCCATTGAGCGGCACGGCCGGGTTCAAGGCTTGCGAGACGGTCCTGAAGTGCGCCAGCGCGAGGACCGGGCCGCGCCCGACGATGTTGCGGCCAATGGGTCCCGGCTCTGCGGGCGCTTCGCGCCCTTGGCCGGGATGACGCGGTGGAGAGGGTGTATCCGCATAACGGATCGGGGGCGGGTGCGTGCGGCCCGTCCTCCCTCCGGGGTTCGAGCCTTGAAGGACGCATCCGCGCGGCCGTTGGCCGGGCATCCGGTCCCGTCTTGGCGCATCGCCTTCCCGGTATTACCTGTTGGCGGTGTCCGACATCGCCCCGCCCGAATCGTCCCTTTTGCCCGAGCGCTTCCGGCGCTGGTTCGCGGCGCGCGGCTGGGCGGCGCGGCCGCATCAGCTTAGGCTCCTCGCCCATGCGCAGGCCGGGCGCTCGGTGCTGCTCATCGCGCCGACCGGGGCGGGCAAGACGCTGGCCGGCTTCCTGCCGTCGCTGACCGAACTCGCCGGGCGGCCGAAGCGGCGGCCGGGCGCGGCGCAGCGCGGCGTCCACACGCTCTACATCTCGCCGCTGAAGGCGCTCGCCGTCGATATCGAGCGCAACCTCGGCAAGCCGATCGCCGAGATGCAGCTTGCCATCGCTGTCGAGACCCGCACCGGCGACACGCCGCAGCACAAGCGCCAGCGCCAGAAGCTCGCCCCGCCCGACATCCTGCTCACCACCCCGGAGCAGCTCGCGCTGCTGATCTCGGGGCCGGATGCCGGCCGCTTCTTCGCCGACCTGAAATATGTCGTGCTGGACGAGCTGCACTCGTTGGTGACGTCGAAGCGCGGGCATCTCTTGGCGCTGGGGCTGGCACGGCTGCGCAAGCTCGCGCCCGGCCTGCAGACCATAGGCCTCTCGGCCACCGTGGCCGAGCCCGACGCGCTGCGCCGCTGGCTGGTGCCGCAAGACCCGCCCGGCGACATGGCCGAGCTGATCACCGTCGAAGGGGGCGCGAAGCCGGTCATCACCATCCTCGATTCGCGCGAGCGCGTGCCATGGGCCGGCCATTCGGCGCGCTACGCCATCGCCGACATCTACGAGGCGATCAGGGCGCATCGCACCACGCTGCTCTTCGTCAACACGCGCTCGCAGGCCGAGCTCCTGTTCCAGGAGCTGTGGCGCATCAACGAGGACACGCTGCCGATCGCGCTGCATCACGGCTCGCTCGACGTCGCCCAGCGGCGGCGCGTCGAAAGCGCGATGGAGGCGAACGCGCTGCGCGCCGTGGTCGCCACCTCGACGCTCGACCTCGGCATCGACTGGGGCGACGTCGATCTCGTCATCCATGTCGGCGCGCCCAAGGGGGCGTCGCGCCTCGCCCAGCGCATCGGCCGCTCCAACCACCGCATGGACGAGCCGAGCCGCGCCATCCTGGTGCCGGCCAACCGCTTCGAGGTGCTGGAGTGCCGCGCCGCGCTCGAGGCCAATGCCGAGGGCGCGCAGGACACGCCGCCGCTGGTCTCGGGCGCGCTCGACGTGCTCGCCCAGCACGTCATGGGCATGGCCTGCGCCGGGCCGTTCGACGAGGCCGCGCTCCTGGCCGAGGTGAGGACGGCCGCGCCCTATGCCGCGCTCGACGCCGACACCTTCGCGCGGGTGGTCGATTTCGTCGCCACCGGCGGCTATGCGCTGCGCGTCTACGAGCGCTACGCCCGCATCCGCCGGACGAAGGAGGGGCTGTGGCGCGTCGCGCATCCGCGCCTCGCCCAGCAATATCGCCTCAACGTCGGCACCATCATCGAGGAGCCGCTGCTCAACGTGCGGCTGACAAGGCGGCGCGGCGGGGCGGCGGCGGGCGGCCTGTCGCTCGGCAAGGTCGAGGAATATTTCGTCGAGACGCTGTCGCCGGGCGACACCTTCCTGTTCTCCGGCCGCATGCTGCGCTTCGAGGGCATCCGCGAGAACGAGTGCTACGTCTCCAACGCCGCCGGGCAGGACGCGAAGGTGCCGGCCTATGCCGGCGGCAAGTTCCCGCTCTCGACCTATCTCGCCTCCGAGGTGCGGGCCATGCTCGCCGACCCGGCGCGCTGGCGGGCGCTGCCCCCGCAGGTCGCGGAGTGGCTTTCGATCCAGAAGCGGGTGTCGCTGCTGCCGGCGGCCGGCGACATGCTGGTCGAGACCTTTCCGCGCGGCAAGCGCTTCTACATGGTCGCCTATCCGTTCGAGGGGCGGCTGGCGCACCAGACGCTGGGCATGCTCTTGACGCGCCGGCTGGAGCGGGCGGGCGCCCGGCCGCTCGGCTTCGTCGCCACCGACTATTCGCTCGCCGTGTGGGCCGACCGCGACATCGGCGCGCTGCACGAGGCGGGCGAGCTGCCCTTCGCCGAGCTCTTCGACGAGGACATGCTGGGCGACGACCTCGACGCCTGGCTCGCGGAGAGCTGGATGCTCAAGCGCACCTTCCGCGCCTGCGCGGTCATTGCCGGGCTGATCGAGAAGCGCCACCCCGGGCAGGAGAAGACCGGACGGCAGGTGACGGTCTCGGCCGACCTGATCTACGACGTCCTGCGCACGCACGACCCGGACCACATCCTCTTGCGCGCCACCCGCGCCGATGCCGCCGCGGGCCTGCTCGACATCGGCCGGCTCGCCGGGCTCCTCTCGCGCATCAGGGGTCGAATCGTGCATAAGGGGCTCGACCGCATCTCGCCGCTCGCCGTGCCGGTCATGCTGGAGATCGGCAAGGAGAGCGTGAAGGGCGAGGCCGACGAGGCGCTTCTGGCCGAGGTCGAGGACGAGCTGATCGCCGAGGCGATGGGAGAGCGATGAATTTTATCGCCGACAGGGACGGTTTTTCGCAGGCGCGGGGGACGATCGCCCCGGGTCTGATCGCCGTCGCCGGCGAGGCGGCGCTGCCCGACCCGCGCGGCGCGCTCTACCTGCCGGACTTCGCCCTTCTCGTCGTCTCCGACCTGCACCTGGAGAAGGGCTCGGCCGCGGCCCGGCGCGGCAGCCTGCTGCCGCCCTACGACACCGGCGCCACGCTCGACCTGCTCGCCGCGGTGATCGCGACGCACCGGCCGCGCGTCGTCGTCAGCCTCGGCGACAGCTTTCACGACGGCGGCGGGGCGGGGCGGCTGCCGCGGCCCTATCGCGAAAGGCTCGCGGCGCTGATGGCCGGGCGCGAGTGGATCTGGATCGCCGGCAACCACGACCCCGACGCGCCGGCGGACCTGCCGGGCACGGTGGCGCAGGAGATCGCGCTCGGCCGCCTTCGCCTGCGCCACGAGCCGCAGGCGGGCGCGCAGCCGGGCGAGATCGCCGGCCACCTCCACCCCGGCGCGACCGTGGTGCGGCGCGGCCGCGCGGTGCGCCGCCGCTGCTTCGCCACCGACGGCGCGCGCCTCGTCATGCCGGCCTTCGGCGCCTTCACCGGCGCGCTCGACGTGCTCGACCCCGCCTTCGGCAGCCTGTTCCGCCGCGAAAGCCTCGTCGCCCACATGCTGGGCGAGGCCCGCGTCTACGCCGTCGCCGGCCACCGCCTGCGCGGGCGGTAGAGCGAGACGCCGCCGTCATCCCGGCCGAGCGGAGCGAGAGCCGGGACCCATTGAGCAAGCGCGGCCGGGCGGCGGGTTCGTGCCGCGGTGCTGACACGCGCCACGGCGAGGACCGGGCCGCGCCCGACGATTTCCCGGCCAATGGGTCCCGGCTCTGCGGCCGCTTCGCGGCCTTGGCCGGGATGACGGCGGTGGAGATGGCGGCGCGGGCGGCGGGCGGCTGCGCATGCGGCGTGCCCGAAGGCGCTAGTGCAGCATGGCGCGCAGCTCGGCCTGCACGGCCCGCATGGCGGGCAGGTAGAGGCGCACGAGCTCCTGCGCCTCGGCCTGCGTGGCGGCGACGCCGACATTCATCGCCGCGACGGTCGCGCCGCGCGCGTTCAGCACGGGAATCGCGATGGAGCGCAGGCCGATCTCGACCTCCTGATCGTTGAGCGCGTAGCCCTCAGCGCGCACCCGCGCCAGCGCGGCCATGATGTCGTCGACCCCGGTCAGCGTGTGCGCGGTGCGCGCCGGCCGCGGCATGGCGGCGAGCAGGGCGCGGGCCTTCTCCTCCGGCATGGCGGCGAGCAGCACACGGCCCATCGAGGTGCAGTAGGCGGGCAGGCGCGAGCCGGCCATCAGCGTGATCGACATCACCTTCCTCTGCGCGGCGCGGGCGACATAGACGATCTCGTCGCCGTCGAGGATGGAGACGGAGGAGCTTTCCCCGAGCGCGTCGGAAAGCCGGTCGAGCAGCGGCTGCACCACCTGCGGCAGCGGCATGGCGGCGAGGCAGGCGGTGCCGAGCCTGAGCACCCGCGGCGTCAGCGTGAAGAACTTGCCGTCGTAGTCGGCATAGCCGAGATGCGCCAGCGTCAGCAGGCAGCGCCGCGCCGTGGCGCGGTCGAGCCCCGAGGCGGCCGCGACCCCGGCGATGGCCTGCCGCGGCCGCTCGGCGCTGAAGGTCTCGATCACCGCCAGCCCCTTGGCGAGGCCGTGCATGATGTCGCGCTCGGCAACGGTCATCGTGGCTCCATGTCTTCAGCTCGGGCAATTCCTCCGGACGAGGAAGCCGTGTCGCGGTCCTCGCGACATTGCCCCGATGTGCGATATACGAACAAATTACATATATCGCACAAATCGCATTGCCGCAAAAGCCCGTCCTGCGTAAGAACGCTGACGAAACCCGGGGTCGAGGTGGGGCGGAAATCGTCGCCCGCCGGACAGGGAGCCGGCCGCAGCCGGTGCCGCCGGCATCGGCGAGGCCCGGCGACGGGGAGCGGCAGCGGAACGGCTCGCCCCGCGCGGCTCCGTCGGGTGCCCGACGTCTCCGGCCGTGCCGGGGAAGCCGCCGGAGGGATCGCCCGGGCAGGGCCGGAGGAAAGGACGGTTCGATGGACAAGACGGTCGCCAGCCTCGAAGCCGCCGTCGCCGGCGTGCGCGACGGCGCGGCGCTGATGATTGGCGGCTTCGGCGGCGCGGGCGCGCCGGTCGAGCTGATCCACGCGCTGATCGACCGTTTCCGCCGCACCGGCTCGCCCGGGGGGCTCACCGTCATCAACAACAATGCCGGCAACGGCCGCATCGGCATCGCCGCCATGATCGACCACGGCATGGTGGCCAAGATGGTGTGCTCGTTCCCGCGCTCCTCCGACGCCCGCGCCTTCACCGAGAAGTACCTTAAATCGCGCTGGAGCTGGTGCCGCAGGGCACGCTCGCCGAGCGCATCCGCGCCGGCGGCGCCGGCATTCCCGCCTTCTACACGCCGACCGGCTACGGCACCGAGCTGGCCGCGGGCAAGCCGGTGGCCGAGTTCGAGGGCCGGCGCTACGTGCAGGAGCGCTGGCTCAAGGCCGATGTCGCCTTCATCAAGGCCGAGTGCGCCGACCGCCACGGCAACCTCGTCTACCGCCGCGCGGCGCGCAACTTCTCGCCGCTGATGGCGACGGCGGCCGCCTTCACCGTGGTGCAGGCGCGCCGGATCGTGGAAGCCGGCGGCATCGACCCCGAGCACGTGGTCACGCCCGGCATCTTCGTCGACGCCGTGGTCGAGGTCGCCGCGCCGCAGCAGGAGGAGGCGCTGATCCGCGCCGGGGCGGCCTACGCATGACGACGAAGAAGCTCTCCAACGCCCAGATCGCCTGGCGCGCGGCGCAGGACATCGAGGACGGCGCCTATGTCAATCTCGGCATCGGCTTTCCCGAGATGGTGGCGCGCTTCCAGCCGCCCGGCCGCGAGGCCGTGTTCCACACCGAGAACGGCATCCTCGCCTTCGGCGAGGCCCCGCCCGAGGGCGAGGAGGACTGGGACCTCGTCAATGCCGGCAAGAAGCCGGTGACGCTCAAGCCCGGCGCCTCGTTCTTCCACCACGCCGACAGCTTCGCCATGGTGCGCGGCGGCCATCTCGACGTCGCCATCCTCGGCGCCTATCAGGTGGCCGAGACCGGCGACCTCGCCAACTGGAGCACCGGCCCCGGCGGCGTGCCGGCCGTGGGCGGCGCGATGGATCTCGTCCACGGCGCCAGGCGCGTCGCCGTCGTCACCGACCACGTCACCAAGGACGGCAAGCCGAAGCTCCTGCGCCGCTGCACCATGCCGCTCACCGGCGTCGGCTGCGTCACTCGCATCTATACCAGCCTCGCCGTGGTCGACGTCGTCGCCGGCCGCTTCGTGCTGCGCGAGAAGCTGCCCTCCCTTTCCCTCGACGCGCTGCAGGCCGTGACCGGGGCCGAGCTGGCCCTCGACGGCGCCGTCGCCGATCTCAACGTTCCGGAGTTCTGACATGACCGACGCCTTCATCTGCGATTACGTGCGCACGCCCATCGGCCGCTTCGGCGGCGCGCTCTCCTCCGTGCGCGCCGACGACCTCGCCGCCGTGCCGCTCAGGGCGCTGGTCGAGCGCAATCCCGGCATCGACTGGGAGGCGGTGGACGACGTCGTCTACGGCTGCGCCAACCAGGCCGGCGAGGACAACCGCAACGTGGCGCGCATGGCGCTGCTGCTCGCCGGGCTGCCGGCGGCGGTGCCGGGCGGCACCGTCAACCGCCTGTGCGGTTCGGGCATGGATGCGCTGGCGACCTGCGCCCGCGCCATCAGGGCCGGCGAGGCCGAGCTGATGGTGGCCGGCGGCGTCGAGTCGATGAGCCGCGCGCCCTTCGTCATGCCCAAGGCGGAGACGGCGTTCTCGCGCAATGCTGAGATTCACGACACCACCATCGGCTGGCGCTTCGTCAACCCGCTGATGAAGAAGCAGTACGGCGTCGAATCCATGCCCGAGACGGGCGAGAACGTGGCGGCCGAGTTCGGCGTCAGCCGGGCCGATCAGGACGCCTTCGCCGTGCGCAGCCAGGAAAAGGCGGTCGCCGCGCAGGCGAACGGCCGGCTGGCCAAGGAGATCGTGCCGGTGACGATCCCGCAGCGCAAGGGCGACCCGGTCGTGGTCGACACCGACGAGCACCCGCGCGCCGGCACCACGCTGGAGGCGCTGGCGAAGCTGCCGACGCCGTTCCGCAAGGAAGGCGGCACGGTGACGGCCGGCAACGCCTCCGGTGTCAACGACGGCGCGGCGGCGCTGATCGTCGCCTCCGGGGCGGCGGTGAGGAAATACGGGCTGACGCCGATCGCCCGCTTCGTCGGCGGTGCGGTGGCGGGCGTCGCGCCGCGCATCATGGGCATCGGCCCGGCGCCCGCGACGCGGAAGCTGTGCGCCCGGCTCGGGTTGACGCCGGCCGATTTCGACGTGGTCGAGCTCAACGAGGCCTTCGCCTCGCAGGGCATCGCGGTGCTGCGCGAGCTCGGCATCGCCGAGGACGCCGGGCACGTGAACCCGAACGGCGGCGCCATCGCGCTCGGCCACCCGCTCGGCATGTCGGGCGCGCGCATCGCCGGCACCGCCGCGCTGGAGCTGCACGAGCGCGGCGCGAAGCTGGCGCTCGCCACGATGTGCATCGGCGTCGGCCAGGGCATCGCCGTGGCGCTGGAGCGGGCGTAGGGCGGGATGATCGGCCGCCAGAGCGAACGCGCCGCCGGCTGATCCGCCGTCCCGCTCCATGCAAAAGCCCCGCCGCCTTTCGGCGGCAGGGCTATTACCTGAGATGCGGAACTCAGCACTCATCCGCGCCAGCGAAGATGCGCCGAGGAGATGAACGCGGGGCCGGGCTCGACGATGGTCCCGCCAATGGGTCCCGGCTCTGCGGCCGCTTCGCGACCTTGGCCGGGATGACGGCGGCGGTGGCGGGCCGGGCCGGATTCCTCTTTCTTTAGCCTTCCGCGACGTTGCGTGCCGGGGTGGGGGCGAGGATCGTGGCTTCGGGCATCGAGACCGGCGCGCCGTGCAGGAGCCAGCCGGCGGCGAGCTGGCCGATGACCGGGGCGAGCTGGATGCCGTAGCCGCCGGCGCCGGCGGCCGTGACCAGCGCCGGCTCGGCCGGATCGACCGGGCCGACGAAGGGCCGGTGGTCGGCGGTGACGGGATAGAGCCCGGCCCAGCCGCGGCCGAGCCGCGCGCCGGGCAGCTCCGGCAGGCGTTCGAGCAGCAGCTCCGCGAGCCTGACCTTCGAGTCCTCCTCGCACTGGTCGTTGTAGGCGTCGGGGTTCTCCGGCCGCGGCGAGCCGGCCTTGTGGATCTCGGCGATCAGCGCGGTCGGCGTCTCGTGGCGGAAGTTGAGGCCGGTGCCCTCGCCGTTCACGAGGTCCATCACCATCGGCATGGTATAGCCGAGCGGCCTGTCGAGATGGACCGTCACCGCCTCGTGGCGCTCGGGGCGGATGTGGAGGTTCTGCCCGAACAGCGCGGCGACGGCGGGCGCCCAGGCGCCGGCCGCATTGACGGCCATGTCGCATTCGACGGTGCCGGCCGCGGTCTCGAGCGCGTAGCCGCCGCCCCGGCGCGCGACGCCGAGGAGCCGGCAGAACTGGCGCACCGCGCCGCCGCGCGCCCGCACCATGCCGGCGAGCAGCGTGCACATCTCGTGCGCGTCGAGGAAGCCGTTGTCGGGGCCGAAGATGCCGCCGGCGAGCCCCCGGGTGTTCAGATGCGGCACGAGCCGCGTCAGCTCCCTGGCTTCGTAGACGCGGGCCTTCAGCCCGGCCTCGGCCTGAAGCTCCGCCGAGCGGGCGAAGAGCGCCATCTGCGCCGGCGTGCGCGCCAGCCGCAGATAGCCGATGCGGCGGAAGGCGAGGCCCAAATCCTCCCACTGCCGCAGCCGGCGCAGCGACTGGACGCGCAGCGCGATGTCGAAGGCGTCGGTGAACTGCGTGCCGACGACCCCGACCGAGCGGCCGCTGGAACCGGAGGCGATGGCCCCGGCGTCGAGCACGGTGACGCGCGCGCCCGCGCCGGCGAGCTCGACCGCCGTGCACAGGCCGAGCGTGCCGGCGCCGATGACGGCGACGTGTGGAGATGCGGTCATGAACGGCCCGCGATGGCGGTGAGCGTGCCGTCGACCGCGGTGAGGATCGCGGCCGCGTCGTCCTCGGTCATCGGCGTCCACAGCGCGAACAGGCCGTAGCTCGCCGACAGTACGCCGCGGTCGAGGAGGCCCTTGTGGAAGGCGTCGAGCTTCTTCCGCTCGGCCGGCCCTGGATAGACCGAGCGGTAGTCGGTGACGGGCAGCGCGGTGAAATGGACCTTGAACAGCGAGCCGAGCCCGACGCACTGGCCGGCGAGGCCGTGGCGGGCGAGCGCGGCGGCGATGCCCTCGCGCAGCAGGTCGCCCAGCCGGTCGAGACGGGCGAAGCTTTCGGGGGTCAGCGCCCGCATCGCGGCGAGCCCCGCGCGCATCGTCACCGGGTTGGCGGTGAAGGTGCCGCCGTGCGGCAGCGCCGGCTTTCCTCCCGTCGGGTCGAACACGGCCATGACCTCGGCGATGCCCCACAGGCCCTGCGCGCCGGAATGGCCGAGGCGGAAGGCGATCACCTCGTCGAAGATCACCAGCGCCCCGGCGGCGTGGGCGATCCCGACCATGGCGTCGAGATAGTCCCTGCGCGCCGGGATCAGGCCGGCACGGTTGGGCATCGGGTCGATCAGCACCCCGGCGATGGCCGCGCCATGCGCGGCGAAGACGGCGCGCAGCGCCTCGACGTCGTTGAAGGGCACGGCGATCACGTCGTCGAGCACGCCGCGCGGCGTGCCCCTGGCATACGGCGTGGAGGCGGGCAGGAGCGCCGGCTTTCCTCCCGTCGGGTCGAACACGGCCATGACCTCGGCGAAGTCGTAGGAGCCGTGATAGGCGCCCTCGATCTTGACGATCTTCGGCCGCTCGGTGAAGGCGCGCGCCGCCTTGATCGCCATCATCACGGCTTCCGTGCC
The DNA here is from genome assembly GCA_022838525.1 of Hyphomicrobiales bacterium. GTDB lineage: Bacteria > Pseudomonadota > Alphaproteobacteria > Rhizobiales > Rhizobiaceae > Aerobium. Next base: position 10,327 of record JALHFU010000193.1, read on the forward strand.
GGAGTTGGCGAAGCGGATCTGTTCGACCGAGGGCAGGCGGGCGACCAGCAGCTCGGCCAGCTCGATCTCGCTTTCCGTCGGCGCGCCGAAGGCGGTGCCGTGCGGCATCTGGTCGATCACCGCCGCCGTGACGTCCGGGTGGCCGTAGCCGTGGATCATGGCGGTGAAGTTGTTGATGCAGTCGTAATAGGCGTTGCCGTCCACGTCCCACACCCGGCAGCCCTCGCCGCGCGCGGCGTAGATCGGGAACGGGTCGATGAACACCGTGGTGCGGGTGTTGCCGCCGGGCATGACCCTGCGGGCGCGCTCGAACAGGCGGCGGGATTGCGGCATCGCGTCGGGGTAGTGCGGCATGGTCTCGCTACCGGAGAGGGGATGGGGAAGGACCGCGCGAGGCGCGGCCCTCCGGGTCATTTCGTCATGATGGTTTGGCTCTGCTCGCGCATGAACTGCGGCAGGAAGTAGGCGCCGAGCCCGCCCTTGCCGCTGACGCCGGTGCCCTTCCAGCCGCAGAAGGGCTGGGCGCCCGGCCACGCGCCGGTGGTGGCGCCGCTGGCGCGGTTGGCGTAGAGGACGCCCGCCTGCGCG
>JALHFU010000194.1:0-5686 GCA_022838525.1 Hyphomicrobiales bacterium
CTCGTTCATGCGTCCGCCTTCGGCCAGCTTCATCACCGGGACGTAGACCCCCTCGCAGAACACGTCGGAGCCTTCCGGGCTGAAGCCGATGCCGCCGACGTCGGTCATGTGCCCCGTGCAGGCGAAGAGCGCGACGACGCGTCCGTTGCTGTCAACGGCGTTCGATCTCATGCGGAGGCTTCGCATCGGTCTTTCGAGCCGGTGAAAGCGGCCCCCCGGTTTCGGCAGCCGGCCGTCCGATAACGAACCCCGTCCATGGCGTTCGCCATCGCCTTCTCTTGTCAGCGACCGGGAAGACGGACCAATCGGAGCAGGAAGGACGGCAGGGCGTCCGTCCCACTCCGCTACCTCTGCGAAGGCGATCTCGGCTTCGTCTTTCTCGCGGTCTCCGGTTTGATCCTGATGCGCAAGGTTCCGCCCTCGGGGCGGTCGATCTCGAAGGCGTTCGTCTTGCGCACGAGATCGCTCAGCTTGCGGAATCCGAAGGTGCGCGGATCGAAGTCGGAAGCCAGATTGGCGAGCTGGGTGCCGACGGCGCCGAGCGGGACCCAGCCGTCCTCGCTTTCCATCTGCGCGATGACCTTGCGGATGATCGGCACGGCGGCGGAGGGCTGCTGCAGGGGTTTCGCGCTCGGCGCGGCCTCCGGCTCGTTCGCGGGCGCCGTGGGCAGCAGGTTCTCGGTATAGACGAAGCGGCGGCAGGCCTGCCGGAAGCTCTCGGGCGTCTTCTGCTCGCCGAAGCCGAACACGTCGATGCCCTGCTCGCGGATGCGGGCGGCAAGCCGGGTGAAATCGCTGTCGGAGGAAACCAGGCAGAAGCCGTCGAACCGGCCGCTATGGAGAAGGTCCATCGCGTCGATGACCAGCGTGATGTCGGAGGCGTTCTTGCCGGTGGTGTAGGCGAACTGCTGCTGGGGGATGATGGCGTGCTTCGACAGGACGTCCGCCCACGCCTTCGAGCGGGCGCTGGAGAAGTCGCCATAGATGCGGCGGACGCTGGCCTCGCCGATCTTGGCGATCTCCTCGAACAGGCCGTCGGCGATCTTCGCCGACGCGTTGTCGGCGTCGATGAGAACGGCGAGGCGCGGCGAGCGGGGTTCGGACGGCATCGAACGCTCCCGGTCAGGCGATGCGCTGCTGGCCGAGGTCGATCACCCGCGCGGTCTGCTGCTGCAGGCCGGTGGCGACGACGGAGACCCTGAACCGGCCCGCAAGCGCCTCGTCGAATATGGCGCCGACGATGATGTCGGCGTCGGCGTCGACCTCCTCGCGGATGCGGGTCGCGGCCTCGTCGACCTCGAACAGTGTCATGTCCGGGCCGCCGGAGATCGACAGAAGCACGCCGCGCGCGCCGCCCATCGAGGCCTCGTCGAGCAGCGGGTTGGCGATGGCTGCTTCCGCCGCCATCTTCGCGCGGCCTTCTCCGGTGGCCTCGCCGGTGCCCATCATGGCGCGCCCCATGTCCCGCATCACCGACTTCACGTCGGCGAAGTCGAGATTGATGAGACCTTCCTTGACGATCAGGTCGGTGATGCAGCCGACGCCCGAATAGAGCACGCGGTCGGCCATGGCGAAGGCGTCCGCGAAGGTCGTCCTGGCGTCGGCGACGCGGAAGAGGTTCTGGTTGGGGATGACGATGACCGTGTCGGCGCACTGGCGCAGCCGCTCGATGCCCGCCTCGGCCGCCTGCATGCGCCGGTTGCCTTCGAAGGCGAACGGCTTGGTGACGACGGCGACGGTCAGGATGCCGGCCTGCCGCGCCGCGTGGGCGATGACCGGGGCGGCCCCGGTGCCGGTGCCGCCGCCCATGCCGGCGGTGACGAAGCACATATGCGTGCCGGAAAGATGGTCCATGATCTCGTCGAGCGACTCCTCGGCCGCCGCGTGGCCGATCTCCGGCAGCGAGCCGGCGCCGAGGCCCTCGGTGACGTGGGCGCCCAGCTGGATCAGCCGCGACGCCTTCGACATGGCAAGCGCCTGCGCATCGGTATTGGCGGCGAGGAACTCCGCGCCCGCGAGGTTCTGCGCGATCATGTTGTTGATGGCGTTTCCACCGCCGCCGCCCACTCCGATCACGGTGATCCGGGGCTTCAACTCAACGATGTTCGGGGTGGCAGTCATCGCCATTCTCCAGCTAGTCGGCATGCCGGCCCGCCACGCAAGCGGGAGCACGACCGAATCAAGGCAACATCCGCCCGCACCAAGGGAACAGACACCGGCCGCGATCGCAAGCGCCGGGCTGTTCACGGAGTGAACGCCCGGCGCAACGCGCGGGCATCCGAGCCGTCGATGTAGCCCGGCGGGGCCGTTGTCAGCCGTTGTCTCCGGGCGAATCCGGCGACCTAGTGGACGGTCCCCGCATCGTTCGCGGGATGGACCCGGTTCAGGATGTCCACCATCTCCTGCGCATCGCCCATCTGCATGCCGACGGCCTGCCGGCTGCCGACTTCGGCCGGACGTCCCGTGAAGGCGTCGAAGACCGTCCATGTTCCGTTGTTCTCGATGCGTCGGGCATAGCGGCGCAGAGTTGACTGAAGATCATTCATGGCAATCCCTTTCCAGATTGAGACCCGGCCAGATTGAGACCCGGCTGCTCGGTCTGCTGCCGGCCCGCTACCGTATGTTGCTAGTGCTGGCGCTCCTGCCGGAACGCCTTCTCGACGCTGTTCTGCTCCTCGCCGTCATCGGAGCGGTTCAGGGTGATCGTGCAGCGGATCAGGAGATTCCAGTCGGGACCGTGCTCGATGATGAGGTGGAGGTCCGCTATCTCCTCGAAAAAGTGCTCGACGCTCTGCGGCCCCTCCTCGGTGCGATACTCGATGACGGCCTTCCAGCGCTTGTCGCCGTGCAGGGTGACGATGTTGCCCATTCCGTTTCCGTCGCCAGCCGCCGGAGCCGGTCAGAAGGTGATGCTGGTCAGGACGATGAAGAGCATCGTCCCGATCACGCTGAGAACCAGAAGGACGAGCGGCCAGACCATGGGATTGGCGTTGAGCCGGGCGAGATAGTGCATGATGATTGTTCCTTCGGCGAGCGGAGAATGGTCGTGGCCGCGATCGCATTGCGCGCGCAGGCCTTGGCGTGGACGCGCATGGTCATGTCCATCCCGGCTCCACGTCGGCCGGCGTCGGGTGCTGTCGGTGCCGGGAAGAGGAAGACATGACGTCCTCCTTTCAAGGTCGGGGCAAGGGCACGGTGGCCGCCCTCAACCGGCAGCGCCCTGAACGAAGCTGCCGACGGTGCGACCCTATCAGCCTTTGGCAGGCCGCGCGAGGACATTCGCCGGCACCTGCCGATCTCCATCACGTCGAGGATCGGGCAGTCCGCGGCGCCGCAGGCTGCATGCCGTGCGGCTTGCCGGCGGGAGCCGCGCCGTCGGCCAGCTTCGCCTCGGCTTCCAGCCGCGCCTGCCGGAGCCTCGCGGTCTTGGCCTCGCGGCGCTCGACTTCGGCGCCGGTGATGGCGCGCGCGGTGTGATCCGTGATGTCGGCCTTGGTTTCCGCCTTGGACGGCTTGGGCTTGAACAGGTTGTGCCGGGTGATGCTGCCGCTCATGCTGTCAGTTTCCTTCGGTTTCGAAAAAGCAGAAAGGCCGGGCGACCCGGCCTCTCCCATGCGCCTCGGCGATCGATGCCGGTACGCGTCCTCTGAGGCATGCGCATCGGGAAGAGCGGGGGCTTCGAAGCTGCGGCTCCCGTCCGGGAAGGCGAGCGTCACGCCGGATGTCCGCCTAGGCTGCCCGCGTCGATGCACGGTGCAAAGACGACGAGCGTGCCCCGCGGCGCATATGGGAATGGCGGTTGAGCGACATCATCTTTTCCGTCGCCTCGGCGCGGCTCAGGCCCGTCATGGCACCGCAGCCGGCACCCGCCGGAACGCCGGTGAAGACGTGGTAGACGGTCCAACTGCGGTCCAACTCCACCCGCCGCCCGTAGAGCATTTCCTGCCCTTCGTTGTCCCTGATTTGGAGGCCCTTGATTTGAGGATGGCGGTTGTCTGCATGCATGTCGTTTCCTTTCGGCGTGTGTCCGGTCATGAAATGCCCGCCGGGCGCTCGCGCTTCGTGCTTACGGTCACCAGATGCGGCCCGAGAGCTGGATGCCGACCAGGAACACGATCGCTCCGATCGCGGCCGCCCGCACCATCAGCCCGACCATTCCGTCGAACTTGACGCCACCGCTTCCGCCTTCCGCAGAAACCTGCTCATCCTTGGCAGATCGTTTCTGCCTCACCGCTTGACGTCGCTTCGGCGCGGCATGTTCGTATTGGCGGCCGCCTTCAGCTGGTTGCCGAACGAGGCTTCAGGCTTCGGCGGGGCCTTCTCCTGCTTCGGCTTGCGGTGCTCGCGATTGCTGCGCTTCTGTCCCTTGGCCATGGCCGAACGTCCTTTCGATGAGTGTTGGCCCGCTTTCGGCCGACGGAGTGCCGGCCGGCTCGAGGCTGTCTTCGGTCGCCACCCGCTCATGGCGTTCGTCGTCGTTGCGGATGCGGTATTGCGGAGAGTTGTCCCGTGGCGGCAGCGTGCCGGTGACGCGATAGAACTCCGCGGTCTTTGGGGAGACGCCGAAGCGCGACTTCATGCGGACAATCTGTCCGATGCCGAACAGGTGGGACGCCGCCTCGGGCGGCCGTCTCCCGGCCCGGACCGGTGATCGTATCGTGCGAACTTCCATGGATGCGTTCCTCCGAGAGCAATCCGGCCCGGGACAATCCGGACGGGGAATTCCAGCCAGCGCATATGCCGATTACCCACATGCCCTGCCTTCTCCGGCAGTTGCGGGCGAACGCGGCTGTTCGAATTCTGACGCGCATCCTTATGCGGCGCGCATTCCACTATCGAGGATCCGGAGGGAGATGGCGGGTCGGAGGCCTCTGACACCGCGGAGAAGCCATTTCGGCCAAATCAACGCGTTCTTTCATGCACGCCGATTGCGTTCCAATTGAGGCCTGGCCAGGCGACCACTCCGTCATGCAGCGGGATCGGACCAGCTCAGACAAGGCAGATCGTCGCGCCATCGCTTCTGTCGCCCCGGGGTGGCGAGCGGCTGCCGGAGACGGCATCCGCGCTCGCCCGCGGAACGGGCTGCAACTGCGCTGGGGAGCGGTTGGCACTCGGAGAGATCGGGCCGCCCGCTCTCAGTCAGTCTTGTCTTTCGGTTATGCCGGGAAAGGCGATGGTCGCTGTCGGCACCTCATATTGCAGGAAGGGTTCGTGCTTGCGCTTCGACACAAGCCAGCCGGTTTCGGTGCGCCTGTATTCGTCGGTGACGCGAACGCCGCGGATGAGCACTTTCGCGTCTGCCTTCACCACCATTGTCGCGAAAATATGCATGTCCGCCTGCGCAGTCTCGCCATCCACCGTGATGTTCAGGCTGCTGACCGAATGGTTGATGGCTCCGAAAGGTTCGAGATTTGCGAGCAGGGAATCAGCGAAGGCATCCCCACCTACGTAACGGCGCAGGCCGCTCAGATAGGAAAGGTCGGCGTCGGATGTGAAGCAGCTGCGCATAAGCTCTACATCTCGACGATCCATCGCATAGGCATATCGATCTATAACGCCCCTGATTGCGATCTTATCAATCTCGTCCTGAGTAAGGTTGCGGATCGTGTCCCGCCGAGTGGTGTAGCTGGGTGAAGCGAAGCCGCTCGCGAGCGCACCCTCCAAGTGCTGTAGGGAGCGGGCGGCG
>JALHFU010000195.1:0-5673 GCA_022838525.1 Hyphomicrobiales bacterium
GCAGGGCACATTTGCGAAAGGCGCGGCCCTCGCGCCTTTCGCCACGGAACGGGAGCGGCCCCCGCCGCTCTCCTTTGGCAAACGGACAATCAAGGGTGACCGACATGGCTTCCGACAGGGAACGCTCCGAAAAATTCGAGAAGGGCCTCAAGACGAGGCGCGAGGTCCTGGGCGACGACTATGTCGACCGGAGCGTCAATGCCGCGACCGACTTCAACTGGCCGCTGCAGAAGCTCGTCACCGAATATTGCTGGGACGAGATATGGAACCGGCCCGGCCTCGACCGCCGCAGCCGCTCCATCCTCAATCTCGGCATGATCGCGGCGCTGAACCGCCCGCACGAGCTCAAGCTGCATGTGCGCGGCGCCCTCAACAACGGGCTGAGCCGTTCGGAGATCCAGGAAATCCTGCTCCAGATCGCCATCTATTGCGGCGCGCCCGCCGCCATCGACAGCTTCCGCGTCGCCCAGTCGGTTTTCGACGAGATCGACGGCAAGGCCTGAGGAAAGCCGGGATGGTCAGCCGCATAGGGTTCATAGGTCTGGGACGGATGGGCCTGCCGATGGCCGGCCATCTCGTCCGCGCCGGCTTCCGCGTCACCGGCTTCGATGCGAACGAGGCCGTCCGCGAGCAGTTCGCGGCGGCAGGGGGCGAGGCCGGCAGCGGCGTCGAGGACGTCGCCGGCGACGCCGATCTCCTCATCACCATGCTGCCCAACGGCGCCATCGTCCGGTCCGCGCTTCTCGACCGGCCGGGCTTCGCCACGGCCTTGCGCCCCGGCGCGGTCGTCATCGACATGAGCTCGTCGGCGCCGACGCAGACCATCGCGCTCGCGCAGGAGTTTCAGGCCCATGACGTGACGCTGATCGACGCGCCCGTCTCCGGCGGCGTCGCCAAGGCCAGGGACGGTACGCTCGCCATCCTCGTCGGCGGCGAGGTGGAGGTGGTCGGGCGCGTGAGGCCGGCGCTCGAGGCCATGGGCGCGTCGATCATCCACACCGGCGCCACCGGCTCGGCCCACTGCATGAAGGCGCTCAACAACTACGTCTCCGCCGCCGGCCTTGTCGCCGTCAGCGAGGCGCTGCATGTCGGGACGCGGTTCGGCCTGAAGCCCGAGACGATCGTGGAAGCGCTCAACGCGTCGACCGGCCGCAACAACACCACGGAGCGCAAGGCGCTGCCGTTCATGGTCTCGCAAAGCTACGATTCCGGCTTCGCCATGAACCTGATGGCCAAGGACATCGGCATCGCCGCCGATCTTGCCGACGAGCTCGGCCTGAAGGTGGTCGAACTCGCCCTGATGGCCCGGCTGTGGCGCGAGGCCTCGGAAGCGCTCGGGCCGGATGCCGACCACACCGCAATGCACCGCTTCGTCGGCGAGACGGCGCGCAAATAGGCAGCGGGGACTGCCGCCGCGCCCTTACCGGGACGGCGGCACATGCAGCATGGCGACGCGCCCCTCGTCGGCCTTCGTCGGGGCCGGGTAGCGCGCGAGCACGTCCGGGTCGTGGCCCGGGACGATCATCGACGCCTCGCCGCCGACCTCGCGCAGCCGCCGGAAGCCGGCGGCCATCGCGCCGACGTCGTCGACGATGGCGAACAGGCGGTCCTGCTCGAAGCTCTCGTAATAATGGGCGGCGTCGGAGGCGACGACGACCGGCCCGCGCCCGGTCGCCACGCGGACGAACTGCAGCCCGCGCGAATGGCCGCCGACCTTGTAGAGCTCGATGCCCGGCATCAGCGTGCCGTCGCCGTCGTGGAACACGACGCGCTCGCCATAGACCGCCCGCACCATCTCCACCACGTCCTCGACCTCGAACGGCGCGCGGATGTGCGGATGGCACATCGCCCGCCCGGTGGCGTAGGCCATCTCGTCGTCCTGGAGATGAAAGCGGGCGTTGGGAAAGAGAGAGAAATTGCCGGCATGGTCGTAGTGCAGATGCGTGACGATCACGTCCTCTACGGCGGCGGGATCGAGGCCGATCCGTGCGAAGAGATCGGTCGGATGCTCGAGGAACACCCGCCCACGCTTCGCCGCGGTCTGCGGCGTGAAGCCGGTGTCGATGACGACCGCCCTGCCGTCGTCGCCGATGGCGACCCAGATGTAATAGGCCATGTCGATGCTTCCGTCGTGCGGATCGCCGCCGAGGAAGATGTCGGATCGCTTCCGGCCGTTCAGCTCGGCATATTTCAGGGCGTAGAGGCGGAACATGGCGATGGCTGCCGCTCGAGGTTTGCGTGAGCGTTATGGGTAGCACAGGAGCGCGCGGTTCCAAGCGGTGGAATGGGCATTTTCTGACTCCGGGACGCTACTGTCGCTGGCCGACGCTCTTGCCGTAACAGAATCTGCGACCGTTGCATTCGCGCTACATACGACGGGAGCGCCGGATGTGTATTGTCGCCCGCCAGCATGAACGGGGTTTGGTGGGAACATGCGCAGAATACTCTTGGCCTTCTCGGCCCTTTCTCTTTCGACGGCCGCCTACGCAGCCGATCGGGTGATCCCCGAGGGCTCCGGGCATGACTGGAGCGGCTTCTACGTCGGCGTCGGCGCGGGTGCCGGCGCCGTCGTCCACGACGTCGATCTGGCCGGCCTGCTCGGCTTCGACGGCATCGGCGGCGAGGGCGTCTTCGGCGAGGTGTCGGTGGGCTACGACCGCCTGGTCGGCCCCCGTTTCCTCGTCGGCGCCTTCCTCGACGGGCGCCTCGGCAACATCGGCACCCGCCTGGAGATTCCCGGAGGCGCGATCGACGCGGAGGCGCGCTACGGCTTCGACGCGGGCGTGAGGCTGGGCTATCTCGTGACGCCCTCGACGCTGGCCTACGTGCTGGGAGGATACAGCTGGCAGCGCTTCGAGCTTGCCTCGTCGCCCGCGGGCCTCGATTTCGACTGGGACGCCGACGGATACGTGCTCGGCGCCGGCATCGAGACTGCCCTGACCGGCAACCTCACGCTCAAGACCGAATACCGCTATGCCGCATACGGGGCGGAGGATTTCGGCACCGGCGGCCTGCTCGCCCTGAAGTCGTCGATGCACACGATGCGGGCGGGCCTCAACTACCGTTTCGGATTCGATGCCGGCGCTCCGGCATCCTTCGAGACGCCGGCCTATGACTGGACGGGCTTCTATGTCGGCGGCGCTGTCGGAGCCGGCGGCCTCGTGCACGACGTCGATCTCGGCGGCGGTCTGCTCGGGTTCAACGGGATCGGCGCGGAAGGTGTGTCCGGCGAGGTGAGCGTGGGCTACGACCACGAATTCGCCGGAGGATGGGTGGCGGGCGTCTCGATCGGCGTCCGCTATTCGTCGATCGCCACCAAGCTCTCCGCGCCGGGCTTCGCCCTCTCCGTCGATGCGGATTACGGCTTCGACGTGCTGGGGCGGCTCGGCATGAAGCTCGGCGACGCCACGCTCGCCTATGTCGTCGGCGGCTACAGCTGGCAGCATTTCGACATCGACATCTCCACCCCTCCTGTCGGCTCCGTCTACGACTGGGGCGCCCATGGCTACTCGGTCGGCGCCGGCGTGGAAGCGGCGCTTTCCGAGCGGGCGGCCGTCAACGTGGAGTATCGCTACTCCGCCTATGAGGGCGAGGATTTCGGGGCGCCGGGCTTCATCGATCTCAAGCCTTCTTCCCACACCGTCCGGGCCGGTCTCAAGTTCAAGCTGTTCTGAACCGCCGGCGGCGAGGCTTCAGAACAGGCTGAGCTGGTGCGCCTGCCTGCGCTTTCGCCCGCCTGCGGCGTCGCTGACGATCAGGTCTTGCGGGATCTCCCTGAGGAAGGGCGAAGCGGGCAGCGTGCGCACCGCGCCGCGCCAGAACCGCTCGGCGGCGCGGGTCAGGAACAGCCTGTCCTTGGCGCGGGTCATGGCGACGTAGAACAGCCGCCGCTCCTCGCCCCGCGTCGCCTCGTCCTCCGGCGTCGAGGCACCCCACGAGAACGGCACCAGCCCCGCCTCCATGCCGACGACGAACACCACGGGGAACTCCAGCCCCTTGGCCGCGTGCATGGTCATGAGCGAAACGCGGTCGGCGCGGACGTCGCGGAAATCGGCCTCGGTGGAAAGCGCCGCCGCCTCGGCGAGTCGGGCCGGATCGCCGGCCACGGAATCGGACGCGGCGAGCGCCGCGAGCCAGCCTCTCGCCTCGGCGAGCGCCGCCGCATCGACCGTGCCCGCCCTGCGGGCGGTCTCCGCTGCCGCGGCGATGCGCGCCGCCGGATCCGCATCCGCCTCCGCATCCAGCGCGCCGAGGATCGCGGTCACGCCGGGATGTCCGGCGAGGGGAGCGGGGGAGCTCTTCATGAATGGGATGCCGGCGCGGTCGAAGGCGGCGCGCAACGCTGCGGCCTGCGCATCGGTGCGGTAGAGCACGGCGCAGTCGCCGAAGCCGAGCGGTCTGCCGGCGGCGGCGTTGCCGCCGTTGCGGTTGGCGGCGAGGAGGTCGTGTCCGCCGAGCAGGTCCTCGATGGTCGCGGCGACGAACTCCGCCTCCGCCGTCTCGCTCGTCGCCGTATGGAGCGTGATCGGCTTGCCCATCGGCCGGCACACGCCGGAGGAGGGGGAGCCGATGAAGCCCGACGCCGCCTTCACGATGGTGCCGGCCGAGCGGTAGTTGCGCCGAAGCCGCAGCGTGCGGGCGGCGGGGAAATCCTGCCTGAAGCGCGTGAAGCAGGCGGCATCGGCGCCGCGGAAGCCGTAGATCGCCTGGTCGGGATCGCCGATGACGCAGAGATTGCCGCGGTCGCCGGCGAGCAGCCGCAGCAGGCGGTATTGCTGCTCGTCGACATCCTGGAACTCGTCGGCGACGATGTGCGGGAAGCGCGCCCGCCACCCGGCCGCGATCTCCGGATGCGCGTCGAGAAGGTCGGCCGACAGCACGACGAGGTCGTCGAAGTCGACCCAGCCCTGCGCGCGGCCGATGCGGTCGAGAACGGCGCGGGCCTCGGCCTCCTCGCCCGTGCCCCTGGCGCCGGTGCGCTTGAGCACCGAGACCGCCTTGAGGAGACGGGCGGCGCGCGCCTCGCTCACGCCCAGCGCCTCGGCGCGCGGGATTACCTGGTCAAACCGTTCAGTTTCGAACGCTTCCGCGATGCCGTGGAGAGCTGCCGGCGCGCCCGTGATGCGCTATCGCGGTTGCCGGAACAGCTCGGCCAGGGCGACATCGACCGGCTGTTCAGTCAGCCTGCCGCGGCGGACGTGCGTCGTCCCGGCGACCTGCCCAAGGGGCTGACGCCGGCATCGCTGGCCCAGGTGACGCAGGCGATCCTGGCGCTGGAGGAAGACAGTTTCACCAGCGAAAACCTGCTGACCGCCACCGGGATGTCCCGCGTCTCGGTGCGCAAGTACCTCAAGCACCTGACGGACGCGCAGCTGCTGGAGGAATCCTTCCACTACGGGCAGATCGGCCGGCCGTCGTTCCGCTATCGCTGCCTCGACCGTGTTGCGCTGCAGCGGCTGGCACAGGGCTGACGGTGGCCCGACAGCCGGCTAGCCCGTTGAAGACGCCTGACCCGCGGCATGGCCAGCCGGGGCGACGGTGGCTTTACTGGCGCACCCAGGTCTGGCTGCGACCCAGGGCCTCGATGCCGATGTCCTGGCTGGTGGCGCTGTCGGATGCCGGCCTGCCCGAACTGGCCGCTTTCTCGGCGGGCGCCCGCGCCCGGCTGGCCGA
>JALHFU010000196.1:0-5658 GCA_022838525.1 Hyphomicrobiales bacterium
GAGTCGATCAGCCAGCGATAGGCCTGCAGGAGCACGGCCGGGCCGAGATAGCGCTCGCCGTTCCACCAGTAGGACGGGCACGAGGTCTGGCAGCAGAAGCACAGGATGCACTCGTAGAGGCCGTCGAGCTTCTCGCGGTCCTCGCGGCGCTGGCGCCATTCCTTCTCCGGCTCGGGCGACACGGTCTGGAGCCAGGGCTGGATCGAGGAAAGCTGCGCATAGGGCACGGTCAGGTCGGGAACGAGGTCCTTGACCACCGGCATGTGCGGCAGCGGATAGACCCGGACCGCGCCCTTGATCTCGTCCGTGCCCTTGGTGCAGGCCAGCGTGTTGGTGCCGTCGATGTTCATGGCGCAGGAGCCGCAGATGCCCTCGCGGCAGGAGCGGCGCAGCGTCAGCGTCGGGTCGATCTTGTTCTTGATCCAGAGCAGGCCGTCGAGCACCATCGGCCCGCAATCGTCGGTGTCGACGTAATAGGTGTCGACGCGCGGGTTGTCGTCGTCGTCCGGCGACCAGCGGTAGATGCGGTACTCGCGCAGATTGGTCGCGCCTTCCGGCTTCGGCCAGGTCTTGCCCTCGTGGATGCGCGAATTCTCGGGAAGGGTGAGTTCAACCATGTCTTGTCCCTCCGATCAGTAGACGCGCTTCTTCGGTGCGATCTTGGCCGGATCGATGCCGCCCTCGTCCACCGGCAGCATGGTCTCGGTGTGGACCGGGCGATAGTCGAGCCTGACCTTGCCGGCGTCGTCCACCCAGGCGAGCGTGTGCTTGCGCCAGGTCTTGTCGTCGCGCTCGGAGAAGTCCTCGCGGGCGTGCGCGCCGCGGCTTTCCTTGCGCGCCTCGGCGCCGTGGACGGTGGTGATGGCGCAGGCCATCAGGTTTTCCAGCTCCAGCGTCTCGACGAGGTCGGAGTTCCAGATCATCGAGCGGTCGTGGACCTTGACGTCCTTCAGCTCGCCCCAGATCGCCGAGATGCGCCTGCAGCCCTGCTCCAGCGAGTCCTGCGTGCGGAAGACGGCGGCGTCCTCCTGCATGGCGCGCTGCATCTTCTCGCGCAGCACGGCCGTCGGCGTCCCGCCATCGGCATGGCGGATGCGGTCGAAGCGGTCCATGATCTTCTCGACCGCCTGCTCGTCGATCGAGGGGATGGCGCTCTTGCGGTCGATGACCTGGCCGGCGCGGATCGCGGCGGCGCGGCCGAACACCACGAGGTCGATCAGCGAGTTGGAGCCGAGGCGGTTGGCGCCGTGCACCGAGGCGCAGCCGGCCTCGCCCACAGCCATCAGGCCAGGCTGGATGCGCTCCGGGTTGTCGTGGTCGGCGTTCAGCGCCTCGCCCCAGTAGTTGGTCGGGATGCCGCCCATGTTGTAGTGCACGGTCGGCAGCACCGGGATCGGCTCGCGGGTGACGTCGACGCCGGCGAAGATCTTCGCCGATTCCGAGATGCCCGGCAGCCGCTCGGCCAGCACGGCCGGATCGAGATGGTCGAGGTGCAGGAAGATGTGGTCCTTGTTCCTGCCGACGCCGCGGCCCTCGCGGATCTCGAGCGTCATGCAGCGCGAGACGACGTCGCGCGAGGCAAGGTCCTTGGCCGACGGCGCGTAGCGCTCCATGAAGCGCTCGCCCTCGGAATTGACGAGATAGCCGCCCTCGCCGCGCGCGCCCTCGGTGATGAGGCAGCCGGCGCCGTAGATGCCGGTCGGGTGGAACTGGACGAACTCCATGTCCTGGAGCGGCAGGCCGGCGCGCGCGACCATGCCGTTGCCGTCGCCGGTGCAGGTGTGGGCGCTGGTGGCCGAGAAATAGGCGCGGCCGTAGCCGCCGGTCGCCAGCACCACCATCTTGGCGGCGAAGCGGTGGATGGTGCCGTCGTCGAGGTTCCACGCCACGACGCCGGTGCAGACGCCGTCGGTCATGATGAGGTCGAGCGCGAAATACTCGATGAAGAACTGGGCGTTGTTCTTGACCGACTGGCCGTAGAGCGTGTGCAGGATGGCGTGGCCAGTGCGGTCGGCCGCCGCGCAGGTGCGCTGCACTGGCGGGCCGTCGCCGAAATTCTGCATGTGGCCGCCGAACGGCCGCTGGTAGATGCGGCCGTCCTCAGTGCGCGAGAACGGCACGCCGTAGTGCTCGAGCTCGTAGACGGCGGCGGGCGCCTCGCGGGCGAGGTACTCCATCGCGTCGACGTCGCCCAGCCAGTCCGACCCCTTGACGGTGTCGTAGAGGTGCCACTGCCAGTTGTCCGGCCCCATGTTCTTGAGCGAGGCGGCGATGCCGCCCTGGGCGGCGACGGTGTGCGAGCGGGTCGGGAACACCTTGGTGATGCAGGCCGTCTTCAGGCCCTGCTCGGCCATGCCGAGCGTGGCGCGCAGACCGGCGCCGCCGGCGCCGACGACCACCACGTCGAACGAGTGGTCGACATAGGTGTAGGCGCTGCCCGCGACTGCCGGCCGGGAAACGTTCTTTCTGGATTCGGCCACCGCCTCAGCCTCCGAATGCGATCTTGAGAAGCGCGAAGATGCACGCCGCGCCGACGATCAGGGAAAAGAAGACGTTGAGCATCAGCAGCGTCACGTTGAGCAGCTTGCCGTGGACGTAGTCCTCGATGATGACCTGCATGCCGAGCTTCATGTGGTAGAGCCCGGAGACGAGCATGAGGCCGAGCACGATCGCCACGAAGGGGTTGGCGAGCGTGGCGCGCACCTCCGCGTAGGACGCGCCGCTCAGGGCCACGAGCAGGCCGATGAAGAACAGGACGAGCGGCACGTTGGCCACGGCCGTCAGGCGCTGGCGCCAGAAATGGTCGGTACCCTCCCTGGCGGAGCCGAGGCCGCGGACGCGCGAGGTCGCAGTGCGGAAGTCGCTCATGGTCATGCCCCCCGCACCAGATAGCCGGCGGCCCAGATCAGGACCGTCACGGCGACCGAGACGACCGGCATCAGCCGGGCGACCCTGGTGGCGAAATGCTTCTCGAAGCCGACGCCGGTGTCCCAGACCAGATGGCGGACGCCGCCGATCAGGTGATGGACGAGCGCCCAGGTGTAGCCGAAGAGCACGAGCCGGCCGATCCACGAGCCGTAGACCCAGGCGACCGTGTTGAACCATTCCTCTGACATGGCGGCCGCGACCAGCCAGGCGGCGACGAGCAGGGTGCCGAAGTAGAGCGCGCCGCCGGTGATGCGATGCACGATCGACATCGCCATGGTCGGGATCAGCTTGTAAACCTGCAGATGCGGCGACAGCGGCCGCGCGCGCGGCCTTGCGTGGGTGGCTGCGGATTTGCTCATGGCTCCCCCAATCTCGCGGCCGTGCCCCGGAGCCTCGTGGATGCAATGGAATGAGTCCTGGCAGCGGCCTATGGCTGCCGCTTTCTAATGCGGATTTTGCGCCGCGTCAAAGCCGGAAAACCACGCCGCGCCGCCCATTTAGCGGAATCCGTGAAGCCGGACGGCGGCGGCCCTGGGCTTCAATCGTTTGAAGGACGGACGCCCCGGACCGGGTCGCGGCGAATCAGCGGCGGCAGGTCATCGGCTCGCGGCCGGCCTTCATCCAGAGCGCCTCGCCGCCCTCGACCACGAGCGCGACGTTGCCCTCGCCGAAACGGCTGGCCTGGGTCGGCGGCGAGGCGGGCAGGTCGTAGCTCGTGCCCTCGGCCTCGACCAGGCGCACCGCGCTCTGCATGGCCTCGACGGTGATGCTGCCGTCCTCGCCGCAATCGTAGGTGGCGCGGGCCGGCAGGGCCGGGGCGGCCTCGGCCGCCTGCAGCGACATGACGGCCGGCCCGCCGTCGGCGACGCAGGCGCAAAGGGCGAGCGCAAGCCCGCCTGCGAGGAGCGCATGGAGGGCGATGCGCCCCGCTCGTGGATTCGCATTCATGGGCGCGAGACTTACCGCCAATCGCGGCGAAAGATCAACGGGCGTGCGGCGGGCCGCTATTTGTCCTCGAAGCGGATGACGTAGGAGGTCCAGTCGGCGGGGCTGGCGATCTGCTCGTAGAGGCGGCGGCCGTCCTCCGGCTGGCGCGGGGCGTTGAGCACGAGCCGCGACCAGCCGCGCTCCTCCGCCTGGTCGGCCAGGAGATCGACGAGCGCCTTGGCGATGCCCTTGCTGCGGTGGTCGTGGTGGACGTAGAGGTGGTCGACCTGGCCGCAGCGCAGCCCGGTGATCGGGTCCGGCAGGTCGGTGAAGATGGCGAAGCCGATAATTACGTGGATGGTTTCCGGGGACTGAAGGCCATCGGTTACCAGCAATATATCAGCTTTGAATGCGGTTCGGACGGTCCTCGTGAAAAGACGATCCCGGCCGCCTGCAAGCTGATTCGCGAGCAGTGGGAGCAGGCCTAGAGTCCTCCCAGAGTAGGATCATTCGAGCGATCGAATAGATTCGAGTTTTCCACGGGCGGTCCTGTTTTGAAGCGGAGCCGCCCGTGAAACTCTTCCTCCAGATGCAAACCAAAGAATTGCCCATAGGCGTATTTGACTCCGGAATCGGAGGCCTGACCGTTGTCCGACAAATCCGCAACCTCCTGCCCAATGAAGAAATTTTCTATCTGGGAGATACGGCCAGGGTCCCCTATGGGACGAAATCCCGGGAGACGGTGATCCGTTTTGCCTGTGAAGATGCCCAATTCCTGGCGGAAAAGGGAGTCAAGGCGATCGTCGTGGCCTGCAATACGGCCTCGGCCTGGTCGCTGCCGATATTGAGCCAGCGCTTTGGTCTGCCCATTTGCGGAGTGATTCAGCCCGGAGCCGAGGCGGCGCTCATCGCCAGCCGCAATAAGCGGGTGGGGGTGATCGGTACGGCCGCGACGGTCCGGAGCAAAGCCTACAAGGATGCGCTGCGGGATCGCTTCGAGAAAGTGCAGGTTTTTGCGCAGGCCTGCCCCTTGCTGGTCCCGTTGGCCGAGGAGGGATGGTTCACGCATCCGGTGACGCTGAAGGTTCTGGAGGAGTATCTGATGCCGCTCGTTATTGAGCAAATTGACACGCTGATCCTGGGCTGCACGCATTATCCGCTGCTCAAGCGGGCGATACGCGATGTTTTGAAGGAGATTTCGCCGCATCCGATTCAGTTGATCGATTCGGGCGAGAGCTGTGCGGTTCATGTGCGGCGGCGGCTGGCGGAGCTGGATTTGCTCTCCACTTCCTCGGCCGTCGGGACGATTCATCCTTTCGTGACCGATGAACCGAGCCGCTTTTGCTGCATGTCCCGGCAGTTTTTGGGCTTTCCCGTCCAGGCGCCCGAATTGGTGCAGCTCAAGGAATTCGGAGGCTGAAGCGGGCCGGCGTTTCGGAGCTCGGTGATGCGGTGGGCTTTTTGAATTGATTTCAGAGAGGTAAAAAGGTAGGTTTTAGAAGCTATGAAAAAGAAAGTATTGGTAGTTTTGGCCGGTTGCGGAGTCCGCGACGGCTCGGAAATCCATGAATCTGTGGTGACACTTCTGGCGCTCGACCGTGCCGGAGCGGATGTGGTATGCGCGGCCCCCAATATCGTTTCGGCTCAATGCGTGGATCACTTCCGGGGAACCGTGAATCAGGAGAGGCGCAATGTGCTGGCGGAGTCGGCCCGGATTGCCCGGGGCCAAATCATCCCGCTGGCACAGGTCAAGCTCGAAGAGATCGACGCGGTAGTTATCCCCGGGGGGCTGGGGGTCGCCAC
>JALHFU010000015.1:0-27702 GCA_022838525.1 Hyphomicrobiales bacterium
GGCATCGATCTCTACTCGCTCGGCGACTTCGCCGACGGCTTCATCCACATGCGCATCGTCACGCTCAACAACAGCGGCCTGCCGTGGGTCGGCTTCGAGTTCGAGCTGCAGGAGCGGCTGGGCGAGCCCAGCACCTTCGGCGACGGCCTGTCCTTCGACCAGCGCAACACCGAATCCGACAGCATCTTCTGCGACCGCTTCTCCGAATACAGCCGCGACTTCGAGCCCTACGACCGGTTGCTCTTTCGCAACGGCCACACCGACCCGCTGCAGACGGTGACGTTCGGGTTCCTGATCACCGACTTCACGCCGCGCTGGGAATTCTTTCTCGTTCAGGACCCGGCCCTGCCCTTCTCCTGACGGTTCCGGTGGAATAAGGTCTGCCCGTGATGCCGACCGCCGACCCCAAACAGCCCCTGCCCGACCTCGCCGACCTCATCCGCTTCTATGCGGATGCCGGCGTGGACGAGGCGCTCGAGGAGGAAGCGGCCGACCGCTTCGCCGAAGCCGAGCGCGCGGCGCAGCCGGCCAGGGTGCCGGCACAGCGGCAGCCTCCACCTGCGCAGCAGGCGACGCCGGCCGCGCTGCCGCCGCGCCCTACCCCCGCGCTCGCCGTGCCGGACGAAGCGCAGGCCGCACGCGCCCGCGAGCTGGCGCGGCAGGCCGGAACGCTCGACGAGTTGCGGGAAATCCTCGACGGCTTCGACGGCTGCAACCTCAGGTTCACCGCCAAGCAGACCGTATTCAGCGACGGCAACCCGCAAGCGCCGCTGATGCTGGTCGGCGAGGCGCCGGGCCGCGACGAGGACATCGAGGGCAGGCCGTTCGTCGGCCGCTCCGGCCGGCTGCTCGACCGCATGCTGGCGGCCATCGGCATCGAGCGCAGGACCGGCGCCTACATCGCCAACGTCGTCCCGTGGCGGCCGCCCGGCAACCGCACGCCGACGCCGCTCGAAACGGAAATCTGCCGCCCGTTCATCGAGCGGCAGATCGAGCTTGCCAATCCCAGGGTGCTGGTGACGCTGGGCGGCCCTTCGGCCAAGGTGCTGCTCCACGCCAGCGAGGGAGTGCTGCGGTTTCGCGGTACGTGGCGGACGCATGTGACGGCGTCCGGCGTCGAGATCCCGGCGATGCCGACGCTCCACCCTGCCTATCTGCTGAGAAATCCCGCCCACAAGAAGCTTGCGTGGCGGGACTTCCTCGAAATCAGGGCGAAGCTGGACGAGACGGCCGGCTGACTACGCCGCCGCCTCGCGGGCCTGCCGCAGCGCCAGCCCCTCGCAGAAGGCGAAGGCGGCGACCGCCGCCGCCTGGGCGACGATGAAGGCAACGCCGAGCGCGTTCGGCGCAATCGGCGCGAAGACGAGGATGCCCGCGCTCGCCGCCACCCAGGCCCAGTTGATGAACACGATCTCGCGCAGCCACGACCGCGGGATCGTCGCGCGCCGCGCCATCGCCAGCAGGAAGCCGGCGATGGGCACCAGAAGGACGCCGGCCCAGAAGATGAGCGCCTGCGGAAGCTGGAGCAGGCCGGCGAGGAAGCCGGAGCCGAGGATGGTGAGCGCAGCGGCGGCCGCGCCCATCGCGGCGTCGGCGAGAAGCGTGTTGCGGAGGAAGGGGGTGTTCTCGATGGTCATGGTATCCGTCCTGTCGTTGGAGAGGCGATGACCGGAGCATGGACCGGAAAAGGACGCCCGGCGATTACGCGGCAGGTAATAGGAACGCGGCGCGGCCGGCGTTACCCTGCGATGCCGAGACGAGGAGCACGCCATGACAGCGACGCAGACGAGCGCCGGCCCGATGATCCGCGAATGGCGGCTGCGCCGCCGCATGAGCCAGCTCGACCTTGCGCTGGAGGCGGAAATCTCGCAGCGCCATCTGAGCTTCGTGGAGAGCGGCCGCGCGCGGCCGTCGCGGGAGATGGTGCTGCGGCTCGCCGAGCACATGGACGTGCCGCTGCGCCAGCGAAACCGCCTGCTGATGGCAGCCGGCTTCGCGCCGACCTATGGCGAGCGCGACCTCGGCGACCCGCGGCTCAGGCCGGCGCTGGCGGCGGTCGAGCTGGTCCTGAAGGGCCACGAGCCCTACCCGGCCATCGCCGTCGACCGCGGCTGGAACATGGTGCTGGCCAACGCGGCAATCGCGCCCTTCCTCGAAGGCGTTGCCGAGGCGAGCCTGCTCGAACCGCCGGTCAACGTGCTGCGCCTTGCGCTGCATCCGGGCGGGCTTGCGCCGCGCATCCTCAATCTCGGCGAATGGCGCGCCCATCTCATCGGCCGGCTGCGCCAGCAGATCGACGCGACGGCGAGCCCCGAGCTCGAAGCCCTCGAACGGGAGCTCGCGGCCTATCCGGGCCGGCCGGTCCCCGCCGGGCACGTCCACGACCCCGCGTCGGGGATCGCCGTGCCGATGCGCGTCGACATGGGCGGGACAGCGCTGTCGTTCATCACCACCATCACCGTGTTCGGCACGCCGCTCGACGTCACGCTGTCGGAGCTCGCCATCGAATCCTTCTTCCCCGCCGATGCCGAGACCGGGGAATACCTGCGCAGGCAGGCGGAAGGCCGGCGCTGACGCGCGCCCCTCCTATTGCGGCGGGGCGACCTTGCGCGCCTTGCCGCGCTCCAGTCCGAGGCGGCGTTCGCGCCAGATGATGAAGATGCCGGCGCCGACGACGATCACGCCGCCGACGATGGTGTAGGCCGTCGGCACGTCGCCGAAGGCGAGGAAGCCGACGACGATGCCGAGGATCATCGAGGTGTATTCGAACGGCGCCACGGTCGAGGCCTCGGCATGGCGGTAGGCTTCCGTCATCAGGATCTGCGCGATGCCGCCACAGATCCCGGCGAGCACGAGATATGTCGCCTGCCACGCGGTGAGCGGCGCCCAGCCGAAGGGGATGGTCAGGAGCGAGGCCGCCGTCGCCGTCAGCGAGAACCACAGGACGATGGTCGGCGTGCGCTCGGTGTGGACGAGCTTGCGCACCAGAAGCATGGCGACGGCCGAGCACGCGGCGGCAAGCAGCGCGGCGACGACGCCGGTGGTGCGCTCCGGGCTCACATCGTCTCCGAACAGCGTCAGGTTCGGCCAGGAGATGATGACGACGCCGATCAGGCCGACGACCACCGCCGTCCAGCGGTAGGCGCGCACGGTCTCGTGCAGGAACAGCGCGCTGAAGACGACGACCAGCAGTGGCTGGGCGTAGTTCAGCATGATCGCCTCGGGCAGCGGCAGCCGGGTCAGCGCGATGAAGGTGAAGGCCATCGAGACGACGCCGACCGCGCCGCGCGCGACATGGCCGAAGGGATGCGACGTGTGCAGCGCAAGCCGCAGCTCATGCCGCCACGCCAGCATGACGAGGATGGGGAAGATCGCAAAGAAGGAGCGGAAGAAGACGATCTGCCCGGCCGGCAACTGGCCCGCCGCCTTGATGAAGGACGACATCGCCACGAAGATCGAGACCGAGAGGATCTTGAGCAGGATCCCGCGCAGCGTATTGCCCGACAGCAGGGAGGACGGAGAGGAGGCGTCACCCGCCATGTCTAAAGGCTGTCCTGCCGCCGGCAGGCTGCGGCGGCGCGAGGGCTGGTCATCGTCGGCTCACTTCGGGGCAGGCTTCCGCATTCTCCGCCGCATCGAGGGATGCGCGGCGGACAGGTTCCATCTATGGCCGATTCCGCCGGCAGTGTGAAGCCGCGGCCGATCCCCTCGCCCGCCGAAGGAGTGTTTTGCGCGCGGCGGCGATCATGTAAGACCGTGACTCGAAGTTCGATGCCGGCTGACGTTTCCATGCGGCCGAGAGAGGCGAGAGCGCATGCGCAAGGATACGGGCCAGGTCTTCCGCATCGAGGACTACCGGCCGTGCGACTACACCATCCCGCGCACGCGCCTCACCTTCGTTCTCGATGCGCGGGAAACGCTGGTCACCGCCGAATTCGAGGTCGAGCGGCGGCAGGGCGTGCCGCCCGGAACGCCGCTCGTGCTGGACGGCGACGAGCTGGAGCTCGTCAGCCTTTCCATCGACGGCAAGCTGGCCGATGCGGCGGCCTTCACGGCGGGGCCGCAGGGCCTGACGATTTCGCGCCCGCCGCGCGCGGGCACCTTCCGCCTCACCGTCGTCACGCGGCTGGAGCCGTCGCGCAATGGCACGCTGATGGGGCTCTACCGCTCGAACGGCGTGTGGTGCACCCAGTGCGAGCCGGAGGGCTTCCGCCGCATCACCTATTTCCTCGACCGGCCGGACATGCTCAGCGTCTACACGGTGCGCATCGAGGCCAACCGCAAGGACGCCCCGCTGCTTCTGTCCAACGGCAACCCGGTCGAAGGCGGCGATCTCGCCGCCGGACGCCACTACGCCGTCTGGCACGACCCCTTCCCCAAGCCCTCCTACCTGTTCGCGCTGGTGGCGGGCGACCTCGCCGTGGTCGAGGACGCGTTCGTCACCGCCTCGGGGCGCAAGGTCGCGCTCGCCATCCACGTCGAGCACGGCAAGGAGGCGCGCGCGGCCTACGCCATGGACGCGCTCAAACGCTCGATGCGCTGGGACGAGGAGGTGTTCGGCCTCGAATACGACCTCGACGTGTTCAACATCGTCGCCGTCTCCGACTTCAACATGGGGGCGATGGAGAACAAGGGCCTCAACATCTTCAACGACAAGTACGTGCTGGCCGACGAGGCGACGGCGACCGACGCCGACTTCGCCAATATCGAGGCGATCATCGCCCACGAATATTTCCACAATTGGACAGGCAACAGAATCACTTGCCGCGACTGGTTCCAGCTCTGCCTCAAGGAAGGGCTGACCGTCTTCCGCGACCACGAGTTCTCCGCCGACCAGCGTTCGCGGGCCGTCAAGCGCATCGCCGAGGTGCGCACGTTGCGCGCGCACCAGTTCCCCGAGGACCAGGGGCCGCTCGCGCATCCGGTGCGGCCGCGCCGCTACCGCGAGATCAACAACTTCTACACCGCCACCGTCTACGAGAAGGGCTCGGAGGTGGTGCGCATGATCCGCACCATTCTCGGTGCGGAGGACTTCCGCAAGGGCCTGAGGCTCTACCTCACGCGCCACGACGGCGAGGCGGCGACCATCGAGGATTTCGTCCGGGCGTTCGAGGAGGTGTCCGGCCGCGACCTCAGCCAGTTCGCGCTCTGGTATCATCAGGCCGGCACGCCGAACCTCGCCATTTCGGCCGCGCACGACGCGGCGGCGAAGGAATTCACGCTCGAGATCGAGCAGTCGGTGCCGCCGACGCCGTCGGAAAGCCGCAAGCGGCTGATGCACATTCCGCTGGCCTTCGGCCTCGTCGGCGCGGACGGAAGCGACATCGAGCCGGCGGCGGTGGACGGCGCGACCGTCGAGAACGGCGTCATCCACGTCCGCAAGCGCAAGCACACGGTGCGGTTCACGGGCATCGCGGAACGCCCCGCGCTGTCGCTCAACCGCGGCTTCTCCGCGCCGATCACCCTTTCCGTCGAGCAGAAGCCCGAGGACCTGCTGTTCCTGGCGCGCAAGGACGGCGATCTCGTGGCGCGCTGGCAGGCGTTGAACACGCTCTTCACCGAGGCGCTGATCGCCGGCTTCCGCGCGGTGCGGCAGCAGCAGAAGCCGCAATTCGCCGACGGGCTGGTGCGGGCGGCGGGCGAGATCGCGGCGGACGAAGCGCTCGAACCCGCCTATCGCGCGCTCGCGCTGACGCTGCCGGCCGAAGCCGACATCGCCCGCGAGATCGGCTCCGACATCGACCCCGACGCCATCTTCGCCGCGCGTGAGGCGCTGACCGGCGCGATCGCCGCCCGCAACGGCGACCTCTTCGCCGGCCTCTACCGCGACCTCGCGGATGCCGGACCGTTCAGCCCCGATGCGGCGAGCGCCGGGCGGCGGGCGCTGCGCAACGTGCTTCTCGCTTGTCTCGGCGCCGGCAGCGCCGGCGCGGAGCTCGCCGCCCGCCAGTTCCGCGACGCGGGCAACATGACCGACAAGGTCGCGGCGCTGACGGTGCTCGCGCACCGCTTCCCCGGCGAGCCGGAGACGGTGGCAGCCCTTGCCGCCTTCGAGAAGGCGTACGGCGACGATCCGCTGGTGCTCGACAAGTGGTATCAGACGCAGGCGACCGTGCCGGGCGAAAGCGCCGTCGAGCTGGTCGAGGCCCTGACGAAGCATCGCGGCTTCTCGCTCGCCAACCCCAACCGGGTGCGGGCGCTGATCGGCACCTTCTCGACCATGAACCAGACCGGCTTTCACCGCCCCGACGGCGCAGGCTACCGCTTCTTCGCGGAAACGGTGCTGGAGATCGAGAAGCGCAACCCGCAGCTTGCAGCCCGGCTGGCGACGGCGCTACGCTCGTGGCGGTCGTTGGAGCCGACCCGTCAGGCCGCCGCGCGCGAGGCGCTCCTCATGCTCGCCGCCCCGGCCGACCTGTCGAGCGACCTGCGCGACATCGTGGAGCGGACGTTGGCGTAGAAGCGAGTAGCGAATAGGGATTAGGGAATAGCGGGCAGACCTACCGCCGCGCTTGTCCGTCCATCCCTACTCGCTATCCCCTATTCGCTACTCGCTCACCTCTGCAACGATTTCGTAACTTTTCCATCCGCCCCACTGGACAGGCCGAATCACGTCTGATTCCTTATGGATGATTCGGGCGTGCGGCGTTGCCGGATCACCAGAGGGACAATCGGAGAGCCGTTCATGGCGAAGGCGGACGCGTGGGGCGCGACCGGAGGGAGTTTTCATGCCCGCCGCACGGCGGTGAAGCGCGCAAGCGCGGGCCTCATGGGCAATGCCAGGCTGATCGCCGAACCCGCCTACCGGCGGCTGCTGGCCGCCGAGCCGTTCCTGCGGCGGCTGATCCCGGTTCTCATCGTCGTCTTTCTGGTGGTGGTCGCGGCGACGCGCTTCCTCGCGCTGATGAACGACCGCGACGACGTCGAGCGCGCGGCCAGGGGCGTGCTGTCGCTGGCGGCGGGCCAGCTCGCCCATGCCGCGGCGCTGGCCGGGGACGCCGACGCGGAGGCATGGAGCGCCGTGATCGACGAGGCCCTCGCCTCGGGCGCGCTGGGGCGCGACCATGTCCTGCTCGTCACGGACGGCGACCTCGTGGTGCGGGCCGCGACCGCGTCGTCGGCGAACTGGATCGGCCAGCCGCTCGAAAGCTTCCTTTCCGGCGGCCAGCCGCTGATCCTGTTCGGCGCGCGCGCCGGCGTCATGGACGTCAAGGTCGGCGACGAGCCGTGGTACGCGGCGGTCAGCCTCTTCGACGCACGGCAGGGCGCGGCGGTGGCGATGATCGCGAAGGACGACGTTTTTGCCGAGTGGCGTGACACCGCGACCTTCAACGTCACGCTCTATGTCGCGACGGCGGCGGTGCTGCTCATCATCCTCTACGCCTATTTCAGCCAGGCCGCGCGGGCGCAGGCCGCGGACCGGCTCTACATGGAAGCGCACGAGCGGGTGGACATGGCGCTGGTGCGCGGGCGCTGCGGCCTATGGGACTGGGACATGGTGCGCGGCCGCATGTACTGGTCGCGCTCGATGTACGAGATGCTGGGCTACGAGCCGTCGGAGGCGATGCTGTCCTTCGGGGCCGTCGCCGAGATCATCCACGAGGAGGACGGCGACCTCTTCGAGATGGCCAACCGCATCATGGCGCGCGAGGTCGACCAGATCGACCATGTGTTCCGCATGCGACGGGCCGACGGCCAGTGGGTGTGGATCAGGGCCAAGGCGCAGGTGAGCGACCCCGACGCCACCGACCTCCACCTGATCGGCATCGCCGTCGACGTCACCGAGCAGCGGACGCTGGCGCAGCGCTCCGAGACCGCCGACATGCGACTGCGCACCGCCATCGAAAGCATCTCGGAATCCTTCGTGCTGTGGGATGCGGCACAGAACCTCGTGATGTGCAACTCCAAGTACCAGCAGGACACCGGCCTGACCGACGAGGACGTGGTTCCCGGCACGCCGCGCAGCGTCATCGAGAAGCGCATGACGCCGCTCGCCAGCGAGCGGCGGCTCGCCAATCCCAACGGCCCCTCGGGCGGCGCGACGTGGGAGCGCCAGCTTGCCGATGGCCGCTGGCTCCAGGTCAACGAGCTGACGACCCGCGACGGCGGCATGGTGTCGGTGGGCGCCGACATCACCCAGCTGAAGCAGCACCAGGAAAAGCTGGTGGACAGCGAGCGGCGGCTGATGGCGACGATCCACGACCTGTCGCTTGCCCGCAAGGCCGAGGGCGAGCGCACGGCCGAGCTGGTGGAGCTCAACCGCAAATACATGCGCGAGACCGAGCGCGCGGAGGCGGCGAACCGCGCCAAGTCCGAGTTCCTCGCCAATATGAGCCATGAGCTGCGCACGCCGCTCAACGCCATCATCGGCTTCTCGGAGATGATGCAGCAGGCCTATTTCGGCCCGCTCGGCTCGGAGAAGTACGACGAATACATCAAGGACATCCACTCCGCGGGCTCGTATCTGCTCGGCGTCATCAACGACATTCTCGACATGTCGAAGATCGAGGCCGGCCAGTTCTCCATCGAGCGCGAGGGCATCGACCTCAACCCGCTCATCAGCGAGACGGTGCGCGTGGTGGCGCTGCAGGCGGCGGAGAAGTCGATCACGCTCGATACACAGATCGCCGACGACATGGTGCTCTACGCCGACCGGCGCGCGATCAAGCAGATCGCCATCAACCTCCTGTCCAACGCCGTCAAGTTCACCGGCCATGGCGGGCGCATCACGCTCCGGGCGCGCAAGGTGGCGGGCGCGATCATGCTGACCATCGAGGACACCGGTTGCGGCATCCCGAAGGATGCGCTCCGGAAGCTCGGCCGCCCCTTCGAGCAGGTGCAGAACCAGTTCTCCAAGAACCACACCGGCTCGGGGCTGGGGCTGGCGATCTCGCGAAGCCTCGCCGAGCTGCATGGCGGCGCGCTCAAGATCCGCTCCACCGAGGGCGTCGGCACCATCGTGTCGGTGCGCATCCCGGCCCGCACGCCGATGAAGAAGGCGGCCTGAGCGGCGTTGTCCTCAGCGGGCGCTGAGCAGCGCCCGGAAATGCCCCTCGACGCGGCCGGCCGTGTCGCAGATATGCGCCTCCAGCACCGAAAGATCAGGCAGGTCGGTGCTGCGCAGCAGCAGGTCGGCCAGGCCCGGCGGTACGTCGTCGGGATCGAGCGGGCCGGTCAGGCACAGGCGCACGATCTGCGTCAGCGACAGATAGAGCCCGTAGGCGGCGACGAGATCGTCGCGCGCCTGCGCCGTCGAGAAGCCGGGCGCGAGGCGCGCGAGCGCATCGCCGGTCGAGGTCGGCGGCCATACGTCCTCGACGATGTTTCCGGTCAGCCGCGCGCATTGCGCGATGAATTCGAGGTCGATCTGGCCGCCGGCGATGAGCTTCAGATCCCAGATATCGCGCGGGGGCTTTTCCGCCGCGATGGTGGCGCGCATCTCGACCGCGTCGGCGAAGACCTTGGCCGCGTCGCGCGGCCGGGCGATGATGTCGGCCACGTCGGCCTCGACCGCCTCGCAGAGCGCCTTGTCGCCGGCGACGGCGCGGGCGCGCGTCAGCGCCATGTGCTCCCACGTCCACGCCTCCTCGCGCTGGTACTTGCGGAAGGATGCGACGTGCGTGGCGACCGGCCCCTTGTTGCCCGAGGGACGCAGCCTCAGATCGAGCTCGTAGAGCACGCCCTCGGCCGTGGGCGCGGAGACGGCGGCGATGAGCCGCTGGGTCAGCCGTGCATAGTAGTGCGACGGGGCGAGCGGCTTGTCGCCGTCGGATTCCTCGGCCCCCTCCTCGTGGTCGTAGAGCAGGATCAGGTCGACGTCGGAGCCGGCCGTGAGCTCCCTGCTGCCGAGCTTGCCCATGCCGAGGATGGCCACCTGCCCGCCCGCGACCCGGCCGTGGCGGAGCGCGAACTCCGCCTTCACCGCGTCGAGCGCCGCGCCTATCGTCAGGTCCGCGAGATCGGAGAAGGCCTTGCCGGCGCGCACGGCGTCGATCGCCCCGGTCAGGAGCCGCACGCCGATCAGGAACTTCTGCTCAGCGGCGAAGATGCGCAGCCGGTCGAGCTTCTCCTCGTGCAACTCGGCGCCCTGGAGGAAGGCGTCGAGGCGCTCGGAGAGATAGGCCTTGTTCGGCAGCTCCGACATCAGGCCCGGATCGAGGAGGCCGTCGAAGACATGCGGCCGGCGGGTGATGATGGCGGCAAGGCGTGGGGCCGCCCCCATGATGGTGGCGATGAGGTCGAGCAGCGCCGGGTTCGACTGGAGCAGCGAGAAGAGCTGGATGCCGGCCGGCAGGCCCGACAGGAACTCGTCGAAGCGCATCAGCGCCTCGTCGGCGCGCTTGGTGCGGCCGAAGGTTTCGAGGAGTGCGGGCGTCAGCTCCGTCAGCCGTTCTCGCGCCTCGGCCGATTGCGTCGCGCGATAGCGGCCGAAATGCCAGGTGCGGATGACGCGGCAGATGTCGCTCGGGCGCTGGAAGCCCAGCTCCGACAGCGTTTCGAGCGTGGACGGGTCGTCCACGTCGCCGGTGAAGACGAGGTTACCGACGCCGCGCGAAAGCTGCGGCGCGGCCTCGAACAGCGCCGCATAGTGGCTCTCGACCAGATGCAGCGAGGCGCGGAAGACGGAGGAGAAGGCGGCAGCATCGGCGAAGCCGAGCATGCGGGCGATGCGCTCCAGCCCCTCATCGTCCTCCGGCAGGGTATGGGTCTGCTCGTCGGCGACCATCTGGATGGCATGCTCGACGTCGCGCAGGAACCAGTATTGGCGGCCAAGCGCCTCGCACGCCTCCGGCGTGATCCAGCCGCCCCTGGCCAGCGCCTGCAGCATCTCGACCGTCTCGCGCCCGCGCAGGACGGGGAAGCGGCCGCCGGCGATGAGCTGCTGCGTCTGGACGAAGAACTCGATCTCGCGGATGCCGCCGCGCCCGAGCTTGACGTTGTGGCCCTTCACGGCGACCTCGCCGTGGCCCTTGTGGGCGTGGATCTGGCGCTTGATGGAGTGGACATCGGCGATGGCCGCGAAGTCCATGTATTTGCGCCAGACATAGGGCGTGAGCTCGGCGAGGAACGCGGCCCCGGCGGCGAGGTCGCCGGCGACGGGCCGCGCCTTGATCATCGCGGCGCGCTCCCAGTTCTGGCCGCGGCTCTCGTAGTAGACGAGCGCCGCGCCAACGGGGATGGCGAGCGGCGTCGAGCCGGGGTCGGGCCGCAGGCGGAGGTCGGTGCGGAAGACGTAGCCGTTCTCGGTCCGGTCCTGCAGGAGGCGGACGAGCCGCTTGGTCAGCCGCGCGAATAGGTCGGTCGCCTCGTAGGGCTCGGCGATGGCCGGCGCGTGCGGGTCGAAGAAGACGATGAGGTCGATGTCGGACGAGAAGTTCAGCTCGTGCGCGCCGAGCTTGCCCATGCCGAGCACGATCCAGCCGGACCCCTCGCCGGGGCGGGACGGATCGGGCAGGGCGAGCTTCCCGGTGCGGTGGGCATCGCGCAGCAGGAAGTTCACGCCCGCCGAGACGCAGGCATCGGCGAGCCGGCTCAGCCGGCGCACCGTCTTCGCCGCGTCCGCCTCGCCGGCGAGATCGGCGAGCGCGATCAGGAAATGCGCGTCGCCCTTCAG
This sequence comes from Hyphomicrobiales bacterium, assembly GCA_022838525.1. Taxonomy (GTDB): domain Bacteria; phylum Pseudomonadota; class Alphaproteobacteria; order Rhizobiales; family Rhizobiaceae; genus Aerobium. The sequence goes on from JALHFU010000015.1 coordinate 11,615, forward strand.
CTCGCGCAGCGCCTGCATCAGTTCCGCCTCGGACAGCTCCTCGACGTCGCCGAGACGGGCAATCTCGCCGATCAGCGCCTCGATGCGCGCATCGGCGGGCCGGTCGAACAGGGCGTCGAGCGCCTGCGGCCGGCGCCGCGCCGCATCGCGCAGGAACGGCGACAGGTCGAACACGGCCGCAAGGAAGGCGGCGAGCGGCGAGGCGCCCGAAGCGAGCGCGGCCAGCCGCGGCAGGCCGTTCTCCTGCGCCTTCTCGGCGAGGTCGCGCATGGCGGCGGCGGCATTGTCCGCATCGAGCGGCGCCAGCGCCGCCGCCTTCATGCCGAACCAGCTCTCGCCCGTCTCAACCCTGCTCATGCCGTTGCGAATCGCCCGGAAAGATCATCCTGACCGATAGTCCGGGGTTTCGGGCCGACAGTTCAAGCCTGCCGCCGTGAAATTCCATCACCGCGCGCACGAGGCTCAAGCCGAGGCCGGAGCCGGGCTGGGTGCGGCTCTGCTCCAGCCGCACGAAGCGCTCCGTGGCGCGCTCCATGTCTTCCGGCGGGATGCCGGGCCCATTGTCGGCGACCTCCAGCACGTAGCTGCCCCCTTCCCGCGTGAGCGAGACGGTGACGGACGGCGCCTCGCCCGAGCCGGCGGAATATTTGATGGCGTTGTCGACCACGTTCGACAGCGCCTGCCCGACCAGCTCGCGGTTGGCGTTGATCGTCGCAGGCACCACCGTGCCGGCGGCGAGCGTCACGCCCATCTCCTCGGCCGCCGGCTCGTAGAGCTCGACGACGTCGGCGAGGATGGCGGCGAGATCGACCGGCGCGGTCTGCTCGGCCGAGTAGCCGGCCTCCAGCCGCGAGATCATCAGGATCGCGTTGAAGGTGCGGATGAGCTGGTCGGACTCCGCGATGGTGGCCTCGAGCGCGGCGCGGTACTCGGCCGGCTTCGACTTGCCGGCAAGCGCCGCCTCGGCGCGGTTGCGCAGGCGCGTCAGCGGCGTCTTGAGGTCGTGGGCGATGTTGTCGGACACCTGCTTCAGGCCGTCGTTGAGCCGGGCGATGCGGGCCAGCATGACGTTCAGGTTCTCCGACAGCCGGTCGAACTCGTCGCCCGAGCCGGTGACGGGAAGGCGGCCGGAAAGGTCGCCGCCCATGATGCGCCGGCTCGCCTGCGACACGGCGTCGATGCGCCGGAGCGCCGCGCGGCCGACGAAGAACCAGATCAGCAGCGCGCCCACGCCCATCATGCCGAAGGCGAGGACCAGCGCCCGGTTGACGATGTCGCGGAACTGCTCCGGCTCGCCGAGGTCGCGGCCCACCAGCAGGATCATCTGGTTGGGCAGCCGCAGCACCAGCGCAAGCGCGCGATGCCCGCCGCTCTCCGCGGCCGGCGCAGGCGCTTCGCCGTTCTCCTCGTCCTCGCGCAGCGCGCGCCGCACCGCCTCGCCGTAGCGGCGATAGGCGAAGGGCCGCGCCGTCCAGCCCTCGACCTCCAGCACGCCGGGCTCCAGGCTCTCGACATTGCCGGAAAGGATACGGCCGTTGGGGTCGGCGATCAGGTAGAGGTTGGCGCCCGGCTGGCGCGAGCGCACCTCGACCACGCGCACCAGCATCGGCAGGCCGCCGCGGCTGTAGGCGCCGTCGAGCGACTGCATCTCGGCGACGATGGCCTGCTGCGTCTGCTCGGTCAGCATCCGCACCGACAGCGAGGACATGTAGGCGACGAGCACGCCGGCGCACAGCGTGAAGAGGATGAGGAACAGCGCCGAAAGCCGCGCCGCCGTGGTCTTCATGACGGCGGGCAGCGCCATCAACCGGCCTTCAGCATGTAGCCCGCGCCGCGGACGGTGTGCAGGACCGGCGGGCCGAAGCCCTTCTCGATCTTGGAGCGCAGCCGCGAGACATGCACGTCGATGACGTTGGTCTGCGGGTCGAAATGATAGTCCCACACGTTCTCGAGCAGCATGGTGCGGGTCACGACCTGCCCGGCATGGCGCATGAGATATTCGAGCAGGCGGAACTCGCGCGGCTGGAGCGGAATTTCCCTGCCCGCGCGCTTGACCGTGTGGGACAAACGGTCGAGCTCGAGGTCGCCGACGCGATAGACCGTCTCGACCTCGCGCGCTCCGGTGCGCCGCTCCAGCACCTCGATGCGGGCGAGAAGCTCGGTGAAGGCATAGGGCTTGGTCAGGTAGTCGTCGCCGCCGGCGCGCAGGCCCGTGACGCGGTCGTCCACCTCGCCCAGCGCCGAGAGGATGAGGACCGGGGTGCCGACGCCGCGTGCGCGCAGCTCGGCGATGACCGACAGGCCGTCGCGGCGCGGCAGCATCCTGTCCACCACCAGCACGTCGTAGTCGCCCTCCACGGCGAGCGCGAAGCCGGCCTCGCCGTCGAACGCGACATGGGCGTTGTGGCCGGCCTCGGCCAGCGCCTTCTTCAGATAGTCGGCCGCCTCGCGGTCGTCCTCGATGACAAGAATCTTCATCGCCCATCTATACGCGAAAAAGGCGGCGGCCGAAGCCGCCGCCGTTTCATGGAGCGGCTATGCCTCAGCCATCGGCGAGCGGCAGGGCCACGAAGCGGTTGGCGTCGTCGCGGTTGACCTGCACCAGAACCGCCTTGCGGCCGGCGTCGGCCGCCTCGGCGACCGCCTTGTCGACATCCTCGACGCTCGACACCTCGGAGGAGTTGACGCTGACGATGACGTCGCCGGCCTGGATGCCGCGCTCGGCGGCGGGGCTGCCCGGCTCGACGCCGGTCACGACCAGGCCGCCGCCGTCCTCAGCGGGAGCGACGGTGATGCCGAAGTCGTCGAGCGTAGCCGCGCTCGCCGTCCCGTCGGGAGCCTGCGCCGGCGCAGCGGCGCGCTCCTCCTCGCCCGGCAGCTTGCCGAGCTCGACGCTGACCTTCTGCTCGGCGCCGCCGCGCCACAGGGTGACCTCCACCGTGGTCGAGGGCGCATAGCCGCCGATCACGCGCGCCAGTTCGCGCGGCGAGGAGACGTTGCGCTCGTTGATGGCGGTGATGACGTCGCCCGCCCGGATGCCGGCATCGCGCGCCGGGCCGTCGGCCTGGGCTTCGGTCACGAGCGCACCTTTGGCCTCGCTGAGGCCGATCGACTCGGCGATCTCGTCGGTCACGGGCTGGATCTGCACGCCGAGCCAGCCGCGCAGCACGCTGCCGTTCTCGATCAGGTTGCCGACGACCTCCTTGGCGGTCGAGGCGGGGATCGCGAAGGCGATGCCGACATTGCCGCCGGAAGGCGAGAAGATCGCGGTGTTGATGCCGACGACCTCCCCCCTGAGGTTGAAGGCCGGGCCGCCGGAATTGCCGCGGTTCACCGCCGCGTCGATCTGGATGAAGTCGTCATAGGGGCCCGCGCCGATGTCGCGGCCGCGCGCCGAGACGATGCCGGCCGTGACCGTGCCGCCGAGGCCGAACGGGTTGCCGACGGCGACGACCCAGTCGCCGACGCGCACCTCGCCGTCGTCGGCGAAGGCGACATAGGTGAACTCGCGGTCGGCGTCGACCTTCAGCACGGCGAGGTCGGTGCGGCGGTCGGCGCCCACCAGCTTGGCCTCGAGCTCGGAGCCGTCGTCGAGGACGACGGTGAAGGTCTGGCCGCCCTGCACGACGTGGTTGTTGGTGACGATGTAGCCGTCGCCGGAGATGAAGAAGCCCGACCCCTGCGAGACCGGACGGGTGCGCTCGCGGTTGCCGTGGCGGCGATGCTCGCGCTCGCCCCTGCGCTCGGCTCTCGGGCCGCGGTCGCCGCGGAACTCGCGATCGCTGCGGTCGCCGCGGAATTCACGATCACCGCGGAACTCGCGGAAGAAGCGCTTGAGCGGGTGGTCGTCCGGCAGCTCGTCGAAGCCGGGCATGTCGAAATGGAACGAGAACGGACCGCCGCGGTCCGACGTCGCCTCGACCCTGGCCTGGACGCGGACGCTGACGACGGCGGGCGAGACCTTCTCGACAACGTCGGCGAAGCCGGTCGCCTGCACGCCTTCCACGCGCACCGCCTCGGCAAGCACCGGGGCCGTGCCGGTCGTCACCGCGCCGAGCCCGATCGCACCGGCGATGGCAAGCGAGGCGGCCGCGGCCATCAGGCGGCTGCGGGTCTTCGACTGGGAATTGGTCTGGTTTTGCATGTCTCTGGGTTCCTTCGTGAAACGGAGGGATGTGCGCATGGTCACATCGTTCGGAACCAGAGATAGGGAGGCGAACCTTACAGTGCCGTTGCCGCCGGATGAAACTTTCGTAATCTTTGTCCGGCAGCCGCGGGACGCCTCACTCGGTGCGGTCGAGAATGTCCTTCAGCCGCTCCTCCTCCTCCGCGCTCAGCGCGGCAGGGCGCGCCTGCGCCGGACGGCGACGGCGGCGCGCGGCCTGGACCAGCAGGAAGCCGCCGCCCACGGCGAGCAGCAGGGCCGGCGTCGCCCACAGCAGGGCGTTGCGCAGGCTGAATCGCGGCTGGAGCAGCACGAACTCGCCGTAGCGCGACACGACATAGTCGATGACCTGCTCGTCGGTCTCGCCGGCAGCCAGCCGCTCGCGGACGAGGACACGCAGGTCGCGCGCCAGCTCGGCGTCGGAATCGTCGATGGACTGGTTCTGGCAGACCATGCAGCGCAGCCCGGCCGACAGGTTGCGCGCGCGCTGCTCCAGCACCGGATCGTCCAGCATCTCCGAAGGCTGCACGGCGAGCGAGGCCCCGCAGAGGCCGAAGAGGACGAGGAGCGCAGCGAGGATGCGCATCATTCGGCCGGCGCCTCCGCCGCGCGTGCGGGCCGCGCGCGCCGGCGCGCCGGGGCACCGACGCGAAGCCTGCGGTCGAGCAGCGAGACCGTTCCGCCCGCCATCATCACCAGCCCGCCGATCCAGATCAGCAGCACCTGCGGCTTCCACCAGGCGCGCACGACGATGCCGCCGTCGGAGGTGGCGTCGCCCAGCGCGACATAGAGCTGGCTGAAGCCGCGCGTGGCGATCCCGGCTTCCGTCGTCGGCATCTGGCGCGCGGTGTAGAGCCGCTTCGAGGACACCATCTCGCCGACCTTGCGGCCGCCGCTGAAATAGGTGAAGCGGCCCTGCTCCTCGGTGAAGTTCGGCCCGCGATGCGGCTGGAGCCCCTCGAAGCGCAGCGTGTAGCCCGCGACCGGGACCGTGTCGCCGGGACGCATGACCTGGATGTGCTCGGTTTCCAGCGAGGTCACGGCGACGATGCCGAGCACCGTCACGCCGACCCCGAAATGCGCCACCGCCGTGCCCCAGATCGAGCGCGACAGGCCGGCAAGCCGGCGCAGGACGACCGCAGGCCCTTCCCTGCCGATCCCGGCCTTGACGCCGAGATCGGTCAGCGCGCCGAGCATGAGCCAGACGCCGAGACCGATGCCCAGCGCGGCCAGCACGCCGGCGCCGTCGACGGCCGACCAGACGACGATTACGGCGATGAGCGCACCGCCGAAGGCCGCGTAGAGGCGCTGCGACACGGCCCACAGATCGCCGCGCTTCCACGCCAGAAGCGGCCCGAACGGTACCGCGCACAGAAGCGGCACGGCGAGCGGAATGAAGGTCAGGTTGAAGAACGGCGCGCCGACCGAGATCTTGTCGCCCGTCACCGCCTCGACCAGCAGCGGATAGAGCGTGCCGATCAGCACCGTTGCGGCCGCCGTCGTCAGGAACAGGTTGTTGAGAACGAGCGCGCCCTCGCGCGAGACCGGGTGGAACAGGCCGCCCTGCGTCAGCGTCCCGGCGCGCGTCGCGAACAGCGCCAGCGAGCCGCCGATGAAGAAGACGAGGATGAGGAGGATGAAGAGGCCGCGCGCCGGGTCCGTGGCGAAGGCGTGTACGGAGGTCAGCACGCCCGAGCGGACGAGGAAGGTGCCGAGCAGCGACAGCGAGAAGGTGAGGATGGCGAGAAGCAGCGTCCAGATCTTCAGCGCCGAGCGCTTCTCCATCACGATGGCGGAATGGAGCAGCGCCGTGCCCGACAGCCACGGCAGGAACGAGGCGTTCTCGACCGGGTCCCAGAACCACCAGCCGCCCCAGCCGAGCTCGTAATAGGCCCAGTAGGAGCCCATGGCGATGCCGCCGGTAAGGAAGATCCAGGCGGCGAGCGTCCACGGCCGGACCCAGCGCGCCCATGCCGCGTCGATCCTGCCCTCGATCAGCGCCGCGACGGCGAAGGAGAAGCAGACCGAGAAGCCGACATAGCCGAGATAGAGCAGCGGCGGATGGACCGCGAGGCCGATGTCCTGGAGGATCGGGTTCAGGTCGCGGCCTTCGAGCGGCGCGGGATCGAGCCGGGCGAAGGGATTGGAGGTGGCGAGGATGAACAGCAGGAAGGCCGCGCCGACCAGCCCCTGCACCGACAGCACGTTGGCGCGCAGGCTCGCGGGGAGATTGCCGCCGAACCACGCCACCAGCGCGCCGAAGAAGGCGAGGATGAGCACCCACAGGAGCATAGACCCCTCGTGGTTCCCCCATACGCCGGTGACCTTGTAGAGCATCGGCTTGTCCGAGTGCGAGTTCTCCCAGACATTGACGAGGGAGAAATCGGACTGGACGTAGGCCGCCGTCAGCACGGCGAAGGCGAGCGCCGTCAGGGCGAACCCGGCGACGGCGGAGGGCCCGGCGACGGCGACGAGCCGGCTGTCGTGAAGGCGGGTGCCGGCCAGCGGAACCGCGAACTGCACCAGCGACAGCGCAAAGGCCAGCACCAGCGCGAAATGTCCCAGCTCGACGATCATCGCACCGCTCCGGTTGCCTCAGGCAGTCTTATTCGGCGTGCTGCCACAGGCCGGTCTCCTTCAGGCCGTCGGCCACCTCTTTCGGCATGTAGTTCTCGTCGTGCTTGGCAAGCACGCTGTCGGCCACGAACACGCCGTCGGGACGGAAGGCGCCTTCCGTGACGATGCCCTGCTCCTCGCGGAAGAGGTCCGGCAGGATGCCGCTATAGGCGACCTGGACCGAATGGACCTGATCGGTGACGGAGAACGCGACCTCGGTTCCCTCGCCGCGCACCACGGTCCCCTTCTCGACCAGACCGCCAAGGCGGATGCGCTGGCCGGGCTCGACCGAGGCGGTCTGAAGCTCAGCCGGCATGTAGAAGTACGACGTCTTCTGTCCGAGCGCATAGAAGACCAAGGCAGCGGAAACGGCCAGAAACCCCATCGCTCCGCCGATCACCGAAAGCCGCTTCTGCTTGCGCGTCATTGCGTCCTACTCCTTCGCTTCCACACCGAGCCCGGCGGCGAAGGCCTGAAGCTCGGCCGCCGCCTCGCTGCCGCGCCCGAGCGCGTCGATTCCGCGCGCAAGGGCATCGGCTGCCTCGTCCGGCCTCTCCAGCACGACATAGGAGCGCACCAGCCGCTGCCAGCCTTCCGGGTCGTCCGGATTCTCGCGCAGCCTGCGGTCGAGGCCTGACACCATCTCGCCGATCATTTCGGCACGGTCCTTGTCCGAGATCAATCCGGCGGCGTCGATTTCCTCCGCGGTCGGGCCGGGCGGCGGGGTGCCGCCGAGATCGGCGAGCGCCTGGGTGATCGTCGGCCGCCAGGGCGAGGCCTCCGGCAGATCGACGAGGATCGCGCTGAAGGCGGCGACGGCCTCGTCGCGGCTTCCCTCCTGCGCCAGCGCGGCAGCCATGAGGAAGCGCGCCCTGAGGTTCTTCGGCTCCAGCGTCAGCGCCCTGTCGAACGCGGCTTTGGCCTCGGGCGTGATCGCGCCGCCGGCCGCAGCCGTCAGCGCCTCGCCATGCGCGAGCTCCCGCGCGGCGGTCGAGCCGAGCAGCCGGATGGCGTTGGCATGGGCCTCTGCCGCCTCGGCATGGCGGCCGATGCGGCTGTAGATCGGCGCGAGCACTTCCCAGCCGCGCCCGTCCTCGGGGTTGGCGTCGAGGTGCCGTTCGGCCCGCGCCACCAGCTCGAAGACGGTGTTCTCGGCCGGGTTGCGATCGAGCCGGGCCTGAAGCGGCTGCGCGGGCAGATGCGGCGAGCCGATGGCGGCGTAGATGCCCCAGCTCGCGACCGGCACGGCGAGCACGGCCAGCGTGGCGATGATGCGGCCGGCGCGGCTGCCCGCGCCTTCGTTCTCTTTCGTCTGCTGTCCGGAAAGCTTGAGAATGCGGCGCCCGATCTCGGCGCGCGCTTCGGCCGCCTCCGCACCGTCGATCGCGCCGCGGGCGAGGTCGCGGTCGAGCTCCGCGAGCTGGTCCTGATAGACGGCGAGGTCGAAGCCGGAGCCGTCCGTCTCGGCGGCCTTGCGGCGGGCCAACGGCAGGAGCACCGCCAGACAGGCGAGCAACGTCAACAGTGCGGCTGTGATCCAGAAGGGCATGGCTAACATGGCTAACCAGATAATCGCTGCGTCAGCCGATGCCAATGACGAACGAGTGCGGCTTTTTGGCGGTCCGGCTCCTAGGCCAGCGGCGTCCAGCTTCCGTCCGGATTGCGGCAGGCGGTTCCGCGCGCGGTCTGCGACCGTCCATTGACGTGGACGGTGTGGCTATACTGCCGGCAGTCCTGCGAGCCGACGCGATAGGGCGAGCCCGCGACCACCTCGCCGTGACGCCGGCCGCCGCGGTCACCCCACGACACGCCCTGCCCGGCCGACATGTATTCCAGCGCCCGATATTCGGCTTCGAGCGCCCGCCTGCGGTCGCGCGAATCGAGGCCCGCGCCGACGGGGCCGCCGATCAGACCGCCGGCCATCGCCTCGACGATGGCCGCGCCGACGCGCGGCTGGCCGGAGCGGGTGGGCTCGGCAAACGCCTGCGCCGCCGACCCCGCGCCGTCCGTGCCCGTCGTGGAGCACGCCGAGAGCGCCAGTGCCACAATCGCTGCCGCAATTTTCCAGGACATCGTTCGTACAGTTCCCCATTCGCCTTCGCCAGAAACCGATCCGGCGGCCTTTGGTTCCAGCCTTCTCATGCCGGACTTTGGCGCCTTGATGACGCCGGCTCGCAAAGACAGCTCATTCCTGTGCCCTCCGCAGGGTCACGGTCGCCTTCAGCCCGCCGAGCGCGGAGCGGCCGAGATTGAGGCTCCCGCCATATTCCCGGACGAGATCGGCGACGATGGCGAGGCCGAGGCCGGTTCCCGGCTTGGTCTCGTCCAGCCGGCGGCCGCGCGCCAGCGCCTCGCGCATCTTCTCCTCGGGAATGCCGGGGCCGTCGTCCTCGATGGTCAGGGCGAAGCTGCGCGGCTGGCCGTCCTCCGGCCCGGCGGTCACTGTCACGGCAACGGCGCTGCGCGCCCATTTCATCGCGTTTTCGAGCAGGTTGCCGACGATCTCCTCGAGATCCTCCTTCTCGCCCGCAAAGACGATCTCCTCCGCAGGGAGGTCGAACGTCAGCCGCATGCGGGGATTGAGCTTTCCCATCACGCGCACCATGCGTTCGAGCGTCGAGGCCACCGGCGTCCTGAAGACGATGGTGTCGCGCTGCGCCGCCATGCGGGCGCGCTGCAGGTAGTGCTCCACCTGCTGACGCATCGCGGCGGCCTGCTCGGCGATGAGGTTGCCCTTGGCGCCGCCCATCGCGCGCGCCTCGTTGGTCAGCACGGCGAGCGGCGTCTTCAGCGAATGGGCGAGGTTGCCGACCTGGGTGCGCGAGCGCTCGACGATGCGGCGATTGCTCTCGATGAGCGCATTCGTCTCCTCGGCGAGCGGCGCGATCTCGCGGGGAAAATCCCCGTCCAGCCTCTGCGCCGCGCCCGTGGTGATCTCCGCAAGCGCCTGCCTGACGCGGCCGAGCGGCCTGAGGCCGATCAGGATGGCGAGCGCGTTGATCGCGATCATCCCGGCGCCGAACAGGGTGAGGTAGAAATAAAGTTGACGCTCGAAGGCGGAAATGTCGGCCTCGAGCTCCGTGCGGTTGCCCATGACTCGGAACCGCGCGACCCGGTTGTCGGCATCGAGCACGAACTCGGTCTCGAACACCTCGATCGTCTCGCCGGCCAGGCCGTCGGTGACGTAGCTGCGCTGGAAATCGGTATCGAAAGGCACGTCCTGCTGCGGCGGCGATGCGATGGGCTGGGTCAGCGAGAGCGAGGCAAGCTGTCCGTCGACGCCCGATACCGGCTCCACCGCCCAGTACCAGCCCGAGCGGGGCACGGTGAAGCGCAGGTCGCCGAGGTTGGGCGCGCCTTCGAGCGCCCCCTCGGCCGTCACGCCGACCGAGCTGATGAGATTGAAGAGATGCGCGGTGAGCAGGCTTTCGAAGCCGCGCTCGCTCGCCTGCCTGAACAGCGTCGAGATGATGGTGGCGATGACGACGAGCGCCACCAGCGCCCAGACCGTCGAGAACGCCACGACACGGAAGGCGAGAGAGTTCATCCGGCGGCCGAGCGCCGAGAGTGTCCGCCTTCCGCTCACGGCCGCGGCCATGGCCGGCCCGTCAATCCTGCGACTCGCGGATGCGGTAGCCCATGCCGCGCACGGTCTCGATCAGGTCGATGCCCATCTTCTTGCGCAGCCGCCCGACGAACACCTCGATGGTGTTGGAATCGCGGTCGAAATCCTGATCGTAGAGATGCTCGACCAGTTCGGTGCGCGACACCACCTCGCCCATGTGATGCATCAGATAGGCGAGCAGGCGGAACTCGTGCGAGGTGAGCTTCAGCGGCACGCCGTCGAGATCGGCCTTGGACGCCTTGGTGTCGAGCCTGAGCGGCCCGCAGATCAGCTCGGAGGAAGCATGGCCCGCCGCGCGCCGGATCAGCGCCCTGACGCGCGCCAGCACCTCCTCGATGTGGAAGGGCTTGGTCACGTAGTCGTCGGCGCCGGCGTCGATGCCGGCGACCTTGTCGCTCCAGCGGTCGCGTGCCGTCAGCATCAGCACCGGCATCTTGCGCCCGTCGCGCCGCCAGCGCTCGACCACGGAAATGCCGTCCATCTGCGGCAGGCCGATGTCGAGCACCACGGCATCGTAAGGCTCGGTGTCGCCCAGGAAGTGACCTTCCTCGCCGTCATAGGCGCGGTCCACGACGTAGCCGGCGTCCGCGAGCGCATCCACGAGCTGACGATTGAGATCCTTGTCATCCTCGACGACGAGTATGCGCATGCGCTTTTCCGCTCCTCTGGAACGACCTGCGGCGACTATGCCCGGATTCGCCGGCGGCGTCAGCCGGCGGGGACGACGATCTCGTTGCGGCGCGGCCGCTGCCCGTCCCTCGCCGGCATGAGCACGACGATGACGCAGACCTGCTGGCCGCCGCGCACCTCGGGCGTCGCGCGCGCCAGCTGGCCGCCGGCCTGCGCGGCATAGCGCTGGCCGATCGCGTGGCAGTCGGGCGCGGCGGTCACCGGCGACGCGAGCGAGCCGGCCAGCGCGAGGCTGGCGATGAGCGCGGACAGGAAGGTGCGGAACGTTTTCATGCCAGCGTTTCTAGCGCACTGCCGCTGAACGCGAAATGAACAATCGCAAACAGGGTAAGCACACCCGGGCGGCAGATGCGCGCACAAAGCCGCTCTGCCGCCCTATCTCTTTGGTTTCGCATCGGATTTGCCGAGAAGCGCCCACGTCTTTCGCTCCGCGGGCCGTTTGTCGGGTCCGATGTGCTAGCCGATGCGGTCGCGGGCGGAAATCCGGCCCAGGATGGCCACCACGCCGGCAACGGCCGCGATGGCCTGGAGGATCGCGTCGGGCAGGGCCGCCACGTCCGTGCTGTCGACCGGGAAGCCGACCGCGCCCGCCAGCGTCGCCGCCACCGCGACGGCGGAGGCCCAGATGGTGCGCGAAAGATACCACGGCTTGAAGAGTTCCATGACGATGTCTCCGGTGAGGGCTTCAGGTGAGGGTGAAGGTCTTGCGCGCCGGGAGGCCCGCGCCCGCCCCGGCGCCGATCTGGCGCACGGTGATGTCGATTTCCGCCGGGCGGCCCGGGAAGTCGGCGCCGGCCAGATCGGCGGCATAGGTCCAGCGCGGCTCGGTCGTCTCGACCGTGCGGACGACTGCGCCGGCGGAGGGCGCGATCTCGATGCGATAGCGCTCGCTCTCCTCGCCCAGCGGTATCTCCTCGCCGAGCCAGGAATCGGCGTCGATGCGCCCGCGCCGGACCCATTTCAGCTCGGCGTCGCCGTTCGGTCGCCGCGCCAGCCGCAGATGCACCGGCGATAGCGGCAGCCGCGCCCTGATGCCTCCGGCGGCGACGAGCGTCAGGAAGTTCGGCCCGCCGAAATCCTTTCCCGCTGGCCCGATCCGCCAGTTCAGGGCGATGCCGGCCTGCTCCGGCATCAGCCCCGCCTTCACCACCGCCTCGTCGAGGAACACGAAGGGCGCGCCGGGCGAGGCTCCCGCCCGCGCGGCATCCACCGTTCCGAGCTGCCCGCGCAGCAGCGCGCCCAGCTTCCAGACGGCGGGCGCGACCTCCTCGGCCTCGCCGAACTGCACGATCTCCCATGCGCCGTTGTCGGCACGGATCGCCGCCGTGTTGGCACCGTTGAGGAGTGCGGTCTTCGCCACGCTCGCCAGCGCCCCGCCATAGAGCGCGACGGTGATTGTCCCGACACGGTCGATCCGCCCCTCGAACATGCCCGCCGAGGCCGAAACGATCTCTCCGAGGACCGCCGGCGCCGGCACCGTCGCCGCATGGACGTAGCCTGCCTCCTGCGGCGAGGAATAGACGAGTTGGCTGCGCCACGGGCGGGCGAATGCCGCCACCTTGAACTGCTCGTGCGCGGCCGTCGCGCCGGGCAGCATCGGCAGATCGAGCAGCAGCGCGTGCGGCGCACCGACGAGCGCCGGTCGCGCGACCGTCGGCGCCATCAGGCCGGAGCGCCAGGGCGTCGGCATGGCGCGCGCAATGCCGCGCGCGCTCGCCCGTCTGGTCAGCCCCACCTCGACTTCCGTGACGAGGTATTCGCGCATGCCGGCCTCGCCCGGAAGCGACACCAGCGCCCCCGGCGCGACATCGACCTGTGCCGCAGGCACCGAGAAGCCGACCGTCTCGCGCGCCGCGCGGCGGCGCTGCGCCCAGTCCGACAGAAGCGCCTCGGCCGCGCCCGCCTCGAGGCATCCGGGGAAGGCCAGCGTCTCGCTGGCGCCGCCGGCCTCGCCCGGTTGCGTGGCGCGCGAGATCGCCGACTGATAATCCCGGAACGGATCGGCGAAGGCGAGCTCGACCTCGCGCGGCACGTCCCGGTCGGTGGCGCGGGTGCGCTCCACGGTCGTACCGCCCTCCTCGACGACCAGCGCCGGCAGTTCGACGGTGGTCGCGCCCGTCAGCATCCCGTCGTAGAGCAGCAGCGTGCCGTTGTCGTCGCGGACGCCGAGGCCGCAGAGATCGGCGAGAGGCTCCAGCGCCGCCCGCGCGGTCGTCGGCGCATCGACGACATATCCGGCGACACTGCCGCCCGCCTGCGTCGCGTCGATGCCTTCGAGCCCGTGATCCGCCAGGATCGCCGCGGCGAGATCGCCGGTCGGCACGGTCGAGAGCCGGCCGTTCAGCCAGTGGCCGCGATGCCAGTTGTCGCCGTCGCGCCATGTCGCGGCGAGCGCCGGAAAGGCCGGAAACGGCCGCGCATCCCAGGCCCATACGCAGATGCCCGCCGGATCGACCATCCTGCCGCCATAGACGGCGGAGACTGGGTTGGATTCCGGCTTGAAATAAGGGCTTTCCGGGTTCCAGTGGTCGAAATGCGCCTGCAGGAAGCGCGCCTGCGCCAGATCGCTGCGGCCGCCCGAGGAGAAATAGGGCAGCGCGTTCTCCGACGACTTGGCATCGGGAAACACGTTCGGCTGGTTCGGCCCCTTGTCCACGGCCGGACAACCCAGCTCCGTGAAGCGGATCGGCTTCGAGCCCGGCTGCCATGCCGTGGGCGCCGGTGCCTCGACGCCGCCGACGCGGTCATAATGCCGGTTCTGCCACCACGAGACGAGGTCCTTGGGCCGGAACACCCACGGTTTGTCATGAGCGCCGTCCGAGATCGGCGAACGGACGCGCGCGTAGCGGGCCGCCGTCCCGGCATAGTACCAATCAAACCCCTCGCCCGCCGCGATCTGGCCGCGCAGGCCCTGCGGGTCGTAGGGTCCGCGGAACCCGTCCGGGTTGCCGCCGGCATAGTCGCCGTCGCGCCAGTCGGAGAGCGGCATGTAGTTGTCGATCCCGACCGCGCTGATCGCCGGATCGGACCATAACGGATCGAGGTGGAAGCAGACGTCGCCCGAGCCGTCGTCCGGCTGGTGGCCGAAATACTCGCTCCAATCCGCGCCGTAGGTGATGTCGGCGTGCGGGCCGAGAATGGCCCGCGCCTCCCCGGCAAGCTGGCGCAACGCCGCGACGAAGGGGAACGCCCCCGTCTCGTCGCGTAGCGTGGTCAGCCCCCTCAGTTCCGAACCGATGAGGAAGGTGTCTACGCCGCCGGCCGCCGCGGCTAGATGGGCGTAGTGCAGCACGAAGCGCCGGTATCCCCAGTCCGAGCCGGAGCCGGAAAAGCCCACCGCACCGCCGGAGACCGGAAAGTTGCCGGGCATCGCGAACCCGCAGAACGACGTCATCTGCGTCCGCGCCGCGCCCGTCTTGTCGGCCGTCCCCGCCTGCCCCGGCGCCGGATCGCAGGTGATGCGGCCGCGCCAGGGAAAGGCCGGCTGGCTTTCGCCGCCATAGGGGTCCGGCAGCGCGTTGCCGGGCGCGACGTCCATCATCACGAACGGATAGAGCGCGATCTTCAGCCCCCTCCTCCTTATCTCGGCGATGCACGCCGCCACCGAGGCGTCGGAAGGCGTCCCGCCATAGCTCGACGCCCCGTCCACGACGCTCACCGTCGATGCCTGCTGCCGCGTCAGGCCGGAGACCCGCCACGCTTCCGACCAGCCGGAGGACGCGTTGTCCACCACCTTCGGCCGCAGCGTGCAGGCGCCTGCACGCAGGTCGTCGCCGAACCAGGCGACGATCACCGCGATCTCCTCAAGGTTCGGGCACAGCGCCTGCAACTCGTCGAGCGAGGCGACGATGTCGGACGGCGCATGCAGCATGTTGCGGTTGAGCGCGCGGGTGTCGCCCGGCCCTGCCCTGTAGGTGGCGGGGCGCGGCAGCAGGCCGTATTCGGTCGATCCGGGCAGCAGCGCCACCGACCGGATCTGGCGGTGGAGACGCCCGGCCGGCCGGATCACCTCGAACTGGAACTGCGGGATGCGGTTGCCGTAGTCGCCGAGCGGAAAGCGCTCCAGCACGGCATAGGCGACGCCGCGATAGGCCGGCGCGTTGCCCGCGCCCTGCCTCGCCTCGATCAGCGGATCGGCCTCTTGGTCCTCGCTCCCGCGATGGACGCGCAGCGTCACCTCGTCGAGGTCGAGTTCGCGCCCGTCGGCCCACACGCGGCGCACGCAGGCGATCTCGCCCTCGCACAGCGCGAAGGCGACGTTGGCGAAATAGCTGTAGGTCGTCACCTTGGGGCCGCCGCCCTTGCCGCCCTGCCGCTCCGAATGGCGGGCCTCCTCGAAGCGGGTCGCCCAGATGATGTTGCCGCTCACCCGCGCCGTGCCGTAGACGCGCGCGATCGGCACGCCTTCCTCGGCCAGGAACGGCCGCATCGTGGAAAGACGCGGCCCCTCGATGCGCCTCGTGCTCTCGATCAGGCTGCGGTCGATGGCGTAGCCCGCCATGGCGCCGAGCGCCGAGCCGATGGCGCTGCCGACCGGGCCGAAGATGCTGCCGATGAACGCACCGGCGGATTGCAGGATGACTGTGGACATGTCCTATCCGAGATCGGGAAAGGCGAAGACGCCGGCGATCTTGCGCCGCCATTGCGGGATGAGCGGCGACACCATCACGGCATGGCCCTCATAGGCGTGCAGGAAGCGGTCGGCGCTGATGGCGATGCCCAGATGCTTCGCCGCATGATGCGCGCGCCAGCGGAAGACGATGAGGTCGCCCGGCACCATCGCCGAGGCAGGCTTCTCCCTGCAATGCCGCTGCGCGGCATCGAGCAGCGGATCGCCGCTCCCCGCCTCGGCCCAGTCGGGCGAATAGGGTCCGGGCGCCTCCGGCTCCTGCCCGTAGACCGCCCGCCAGATGCCGCGCACGAGGCCGAGGCAGTCGCAGCCCACGCCCTTGCGCGAGCCCTGATGGCGATAGGGCGTGCCGAGCCAGGTCT
>JALHFU010000015.1:27726-47963 GCA_022838525.1 Hyphomicrobiales bacterium
CCGGTCATTCCACCAGCGCTCCGCCGTCGAACACCATGCCGTCGGTGACATAGGCATAGGCGGCATCGTTGCCCGGAAGATGCGGAAAGCCCCTGAAATTCAGGGCGTTGGAGAACTTCGCCTTGCAGGTCGCGAACCGCTTGTCGCAACCGGCGACGATGGTGAACGCCGCGCCCGGCGACGGCATCGCCCCGTCCGCCGGCAGGGTGAGATAGACGTCGTCTGCCTCCCTCACATGCTCGACCACCGGCACCGGACGCCCGGCCGATGCCTCGCCGGCAAAGACGATCTCGCCGAAGGCAAACCACCCCGCCCCGAAGGAGGACAGCCCTCCGACGCGAATCCGCCCCGGTGCGGTGACGGCAAGCACCTCGCCCGCGCCGCTGTAGTTGCCGCTGCCGAGGTCCACCCCGCAGCGTGCATCGCCGAGGCGCGCGTCGCAGCCGCGGCGCAGATAGCGTCCGTTCGGCCGGTCGAGGCTCGCGGCCACGCTTTCGAGCTCCGCGACGAAGCGGCCGTCCGCCCGCACGATCCTGCCGATCGCGGCCTTGCGGACCGGCGCGAACTGCGCCGGCTCCCGCCAGTTGACCAACAGCGTCTCCACCACGGCCCCGTCGTAGAGGCCGGCGGCGATGTCCGCCTCGGTCAGGACGTCCGAAGACAGCGCCCCCTCGACATCGACGGCATCGACCGCCATGCCGAACGACGCGCGCGCCTCGGTCTGGCTGAAGCCGCTCTGCGGCTCGTAGTCCTGCCCCGCGACGGTCAGCCGCCTGTCGTGGTCGGTGAAGCCGAAGACGCGGCCGTCCCGGCGCGTCAGGCGCCAGCAATGGCACAGCGTCGTGCAGTCGCGTTCGAGATGCGCGCGAAAATCCGGAGAAAAATCGCTCATGGTTCGATCTCGACGATCGGGATGGAGGGGATCTGCCCGGCCTTGAAGCCCGACAGGCTGATGGCGATGCGCTCCGCGTCGAAGCGCGCCGGCACGTCGAACTCGAAGCCCGCCGTCACCCCGGCACCCGGCGGCGGAACCGCGCCCGGCGAGAAGGTCACGATCCCGGTCGCGTGATCGACGCTGAACGCATCCGGCGCGGACTGCTCGACGCCGGCGACCGCCACGCGCACGCTGCCCTCGACGGGCTTCGCGATGGTGCGCCGGTAGGCGTCCCCACCCTCGCCATAGTGCTTGACCAGCTGGAATGCGGCGGTCTCGCCGTCGCCGGTCCCCAGCACCTGATCGCCCGGCGACACCGCCGCCCCCGGCGCGCACGACTTCATGTCGAACGGATCGCGGAAGCGAAAGCCGTGACAGGAGCCGCGGCGCGCCTCGAAGAACGCGACGATCTCGTAGAGGTCGTCGAGCGAGCGCACGCCGGTGCCGGCGTCGAAGTGCCGGCGCGACTGCGCGAAGCGGAGATTGCGCTTCTCCCGCCCGGAGGTGAGCGCGACGATCTCGACCCGCCGTTCCGGCCCGCCGGTCGCGCCGAACGAGACGGCGACTGGAAAGCGGACCTCGTGAAAGCTGTCCATGTCGGCCTCCGCTAGGAGCAATTCCAGGAAAAGTGCGAAGCGGTTTTCCGTCCGGAATTGCGCAAAAACATCTACAGAGTGCGCGATCCGCGCGCGACGGCGCGCGCCAGCATGCCGGTGATCTGCGCTTCGGATTTGCGGAACGACGCCGCATCCGCGGCCGTGACGTTGAACACGACGTTGACCGCCCCTCCGCCGCCGCCCGCCGCCACGCCCAGCCGCCCGTCCGCGCCGCGCTGGAGCGGCAGGATCGCCTCCGCGCCCGCCTCGCCCATCAGCCCGACCGAGCGCCTCATCGGAAAGTATGTCGGCGCGCTCACCACGCCGCCCGAGGCGAACGGCATGACGCCGGAGGCGACACCCCCCCTTGGCGAAGGGCGTCACGCCGCGCAGCAGGCCGGAAAGCAGGCCCGACGTCAGGTTGCTCAGCGGCTGCAGCCCCTGCGACAGCGCCATGCCGGCCAGGTTCATGCCGATGCGCCGCAGCATGTCGTCGAGCGACCTGCCGCTGACGGTCGCGTCCTTCAGCGCGCCGGAGAGCTGGTTGCCGAACGAGGCAGCAAGCTTCTCCAGATTGGCAAGCGCATCGGCGAACGGCCGCGTATCGGCCTCCAGCCTGATCTCGACCGGTGCCGGACTTTCCGCCATCGCTCACGTCTCCTTGTGGTCGGGGTAAAGGGCCATCAGCGCATCGAGGCTCCGCCGCCCGGGCGGGCCGCCCCCGCCGTCGATGCCGAGGCTGCGCAGCACGTGCGCCATCTCGCGCGGCGTCGCGCTCCAGAAGTCGCGCGGCGCAAGCCGCAGCAGGCCCAGCCCCAGGCCGATCAGCTCGTCCCAGGGAAACCGGCGCGCCTCGCCTGCCGCGGGCGTCAAGGGTCCGCCCGTCCCTCCCCGCCCTTCCTCTCGCCGGGCTCGGCCCCGAACGTCACCGCCAGCAGCTCGGCCGCGATCGCCGCGAAGCCGACCGCGCCGCCCTCGGCCTTCATCGCGGCGACCTCGTCGTCGCTCACCGCCATGCCGCCGCCGCGCAGGCCCGCGCCCACCACCCGCATCAGGTCGCGCGAGGACAGCCTGCCCGTCGAGAAACGCTCCGCCAGCGCGCCGAGATCGTCCACCGCGAAGGCGCTTTCCAACTCCGCCAGCGCGCCCAGCGTCAGGCACAGGATGCGCTCGCGCCCGTCGATCGTTGCGGCGATCTCGCCGCGTCTCCTGTTCGCCGGCATCAGGCGGCCATGAAGCTCAGCGCGCCGGCCGATTCCAGCGCAATGTCGAACGTCACCTCGCCGTCGTGATTGCCGGTATATTCGAGCGCGGTGATCTGGAACGGCCCCTGCACGGTGCCGAAATCCGGGATGGCGAGCTGCCAGTCGGCGATCGTGCCCGAGAAGAATCCGGTGCGGATCAGCGCATCCGACTGCGCGTCCTTGAAGATGCCGGCGCCGCTCAGCGCCGCGCGCTGCACGCCCGCCCCGCCGAGAAGCTCGCGCCAGCGCCCGGCCGAATCCGCGTCGGTCGCGTCGACGGTCTCGCTGTTGAAGGCGAGCCGCTTGGTCCGCAGGCCGGCCACCGTGACGAAGCCGCCGCCATTGTCGATCTTCAACAGAAGATCCTTGCCCTTCTGTGCCGCCACAGCGAGCCTCCTCTATGCTTGAATTGAGATGAAGCGTTCAGGCGACCGGCTCGGTCACGGCGCGGAACAGCACCGCGCCGTGATAGACGCCATAGTCGTCGTCGAAGCGGATGTCCTGCGTTTCGGCCCGCAGATTGACGAGCGCATGCCCGTCGAGATCGAGGTCGGCGTCATGCAGCCGCCGGTGGACGACTTCCATGATCGCGACCGCCTCCGACTTGCCCTTCGCCCGCGACCAGACATGGATGGTGAAGACATGCTCGCTTCCCTCCTCGGTCGCCGTGCTCCAGTCGTGGACGGAGACGCGGCCGAAGGTGAGATAGGGGAAGGGAACGCTCGCCGGCGCGTGATCGTGGATGCGCGGCTCGCCGCCGAGCGCCGCGACCAGCGCAACATCGGAGGCCAGCGCCGCGAACACCGCCTTCTGCAGTTCAATCGCTGCGGCCATCGTCGTCCCTTTCCGTCGTCTTCCTCCGCTGCCTGACGGGCCGGAGGGGGATGACGCGGCTGTTCGCGGCGGACCGCGCGGCCTCGACCTCCTCCGCCTTCCGGTGCGCATGCGCCCTCAGCGCTCGCATCAGCCCGTCCAGCGTCAGCTTCAGCGTCACCTTCATGTCCCCTCCTCCCGCACCCGGCAGACGAGATAGCGTCCGGTCTCGTCCGGGTCGTGCACCGTGATGATCTCGAAGGCGCGCCCCAGCCGCGTGAAGCGCATGCCGCTGGCGACGCCATTGCGATGGCGCAGGGTGATGCGGTGCGTCACCGCCTCCAACGTCTGGTCGGCGCCGAAGCGGCTCGCTGCCGAAACCGGCTCGATGCGGGCGTAGAGCGTCGCCACCTCGCTCCAGCTCACCGCATGGCCGCCGGCTCCGTCTGCGGTCAGCATCGCGCTTTCCAGCGCCAGCTCGTGCCGGAACGCGCCGGGATCGATGAATTCGGCCTGCATCGTCACAGCCTCCGCGCGCGCCACGGCGCGATCAGCCGTTCGTAGCCCGGCGGGAACGAGACGGGCTGCTCCCTCGCCGCAAAGCTCGCCCGGAACTCGAACCAGTGCGCGACGAGAACGAGCATCGCCCGCTTGAGGAGGTCCGGCACGTCCGTGCCCGCCTCGCCGAAGCCGGCGGAAAAGTCGATCTCGATGCCGTTCATCGCCACGCCGGGCGAAAGCGCCGCGAGGAAATGCAGCCGCGCCGGCCGGCTGGCGGCGTCGAGGCGGTACGTGCCCGGATCGACCAGCGACGCCTCGCCGTCCGCGCCGTAGACCGTCACCGAGATGACGGTCCGCACCGGGTGCCGGCGCAGCAGAACGCGCCCAGTGCGCGGCAGCCGGTCGAGGCACAGCCGCCAGTCCTGGTCGATCAGCGCCAGCCCGCACGAGGCTTCCACCTCTTCGCGCGCGGCGCGGATCAGCCCGGCGATGAGCTCGTCCTCGCTGTCGTGGTCGAGGCGCAGCGTCCGCTTCGCCTCGGACAGCGTGACCGGCTCGGCCGCGGGAGCCACGGTGCGGAAAAGCGTCATGCGGACCCTCGCATTCTCGGGATTGTCGGAAAGGATGACGGCCCCGGCAGGGAGAACCGGGGCCGTCGCGGCACGGCCTTGCCCGGCGCAATTCCGGGCGCAGGAGGGGCGCCCGCGCTTACGGCTCGCCGGCCGTGCCGAACTTCAGCAGCTTGATCGCGTCGAAATCCTGGACCCCGCCGCCGACGCGCTTGGTGATGTAGAACAGCACGTAGGGCTTGGCGGAATACGGGTCGCGCAGCACGCGCACGCCCGTGCGGTCGACTACCAGATAGCCGCGCTGGAAATCGCCGAAGGCGATCGACGTCTCGCCCGGCGCGATGTCCGGCATGTCCTCGGCCTCGACCAGCGGGAAACCCATCAGCATGGCGCGCCCGCCGGGTGCCGCCGGCGGCTGCCACAGATAGTTGCCGTCGATGTCCTTGAACTTGCGGATCGCGCCTTGAGTCTTGCGGTTCATCACCCAGTGCGCGTTCTGGCGGTAGTTCGCCACCGGCCCGGTCACCGTGAACGGCTTCTTCAGCACGGCGGTCGAGACCTGCCGCACCGAGGCGATGGAGCGGATCGGCGAGATCGCCGCCAGCCGCCGGCCGATCTCGGCCTCGATGGTGTCGGGCACCAGATAGCCGCCGTCCGGCCCCGAGCCGTAGGACATGTCCTTGGTCTCGAGCGTGCGCAGCGCCTGCTCGTCGCCCGAGCGCATGTAGCTCTCGAAGGCCTCCTTGCGCTCCAGCGCGGCGACGGAAAGCCCGTCCTCGCGGCCGAGCGCCGGCCGGGCGCGCTTCAGCGCCAGGCTGTCGAGCACCTGCTTCTGGCGGTCGAGCGCATCCGAGATGCGGTCGACCTTCTCGACGGTGACGACATCGGCGCTCTTGCGCGCCTCGATCTGGCGCAGGCGCCGGTCGTTTTCCTCGCGGAACGCCTCGAAGGCGCTCATGAACTCGTCGAAGCTGTCGGCGAGCGCGGCATGGTCGGGGCCCGCCGACTTGGTTTCGGGGGCGGGCTGGTGGTTGGTCATGTCGTTCGTTCCTCTCGTGCGATTGATCGTGCGGCGTCGCGGATTTTCGCCGCGAGCGCCTCCGGCGTGCCCCGCGCGGCATCCCGCTCGCGCACGAGGCTTGCGAAGCCGCGCGCGATCACCGCGCGGGCCTCCCAGCGCGTCAGCTTCGCGTCCCGCGTCAGCCAGCGCTCGAATTCGCGTGTCGAGGGCAGCCGCCTGCCCTTCACGGTCTCCACCCGCGCCTCGGGCAGCATCGGGAAGGTGACGACCGAGATTTCCCACAGATCCGCTTCGACGATCCGGCGCAGGCCGCTCTTCGCGTCCTTGCGCGCCCTCACCGTGCGGAAGCCGATGGAAAGGCCGTCGAGCGCCCCGGCGCGCATCAGCTCCAGCACCTCGCGCGCCCGGCCGACGCCCGGCGTCAGCCTGCCGCGCACGTGGAGGCCGCGCGCATCCTCGGCGAGGTCGAGCCAGGTGCCGATCGGCTCGGCCGGATCGTGCTGGTAGAGCATGCGTACCCCGGCCTTGCCCCGCCGGCGGAGCGCGCGGGCGAATGCGCCGGGCTCCACCACGTCGTTGGCGAGGTCGGCCTTGCCGAACAGGCTGGCATAGCCGGAGAAGGTCCCGTCCTCGCCCACCCGTCCGATCGCGCTTGCTGCGAACTTCCGCTCGCATGCGGCGATTGCTCTCGCGTCAGTCATCCTTGTCGCTCCGCTTTTCTCCGTCGGGCCTGAACAGGCGCAGGATCGGCCCGAGGGCCCACCAGGCGCACAGGCTCGCTGCCGCCGAGCCCATCAGCATGGCCTCGAACGGGCCGATCACGCCTGCGATGCCGAGCTCGACGGCGAGCTTGAGGCCGGCCGCGCCCCCGAACACCAGCCCGCTCGCGACGCCGACGCCGAAGCGGATTCCGGCCTCGCGCCGCCCGGCCGGCAGCATGTAGGCGAGCGAGATCGCCGAGCCCGCGACCGCGCCGGCGGTCCGCGCCAGCCACAGCCATGTTCCGTCCGTCACCTCGGTGACGCCGGCGGCAAGGTCAGAGTCGAGCGCCATAGCCGACCGCCTCCCGTTTCTCGTCGTCCGTCAGGAAATCGGCCGCGCTGACGCGCGCCCACAGCGCTTCGCGCTCGGCCGCCAGCCCGTCGATACGGTCCACGTCGGGTTCGAGCCTCAGCGCGGCGCCGAAGCGCGGCGCAAGCCATGCAGCCATCTCCGTCGCGGTCCGCGCCACCAGCGGCAGCACCGTCATGCGGTAGAAGGCGCGGTTCGCCTCCTGATAGTTGGCATAGGTGTTGTCGCCGGGGATGCCGAGGATCATCGGCGGCACGCCGAAGGCGAGCGCTATGTCGCGGCAGGCCGCGTTCTTGGCCTCGATGAAGTCCATGTCCTTCGGCGTCAGGCCCATCGCCTTCCAGTCGAGCCCGCCTTCGAGCAGCAGCGGCCGCCCGGCCGCCCGCGCGCCGGAATAGCCGTCCTCCAGCTCGGTCTTCAGCCGCTCGTACTGCTCGTCCGTCAGGTTGCCGCCCTCCTTCGGCGCATAGACGAGCGCACCCGAGGGGCGGGCCGAATTGTCGAGCAGCGCCTTGTTCCAGCGCCCGGCCGCGTTGTGGATGTCGAGCGCCATCAGCGCCGCCTGCAGCGGCGGAAAACCGTAGTGATCGTCGAGCGGATGGAAGAGCCTCAGATGCAGCGCCGCGCCCGCCTCGCCGAGCGCGATCCTGCGCTTCGCCGCACCCTCGCGATGCTCGAGCGCCACCGGCCAGCCCGATGCGTCGGCGGCGACGGCCACCCGGTCCGGGCGCAGCGCATGCAGTTCGCGCGCATCGCCCGCCTCGACCAGCTCGACATAGGCGTTGCCGGACATCAGCAGGTGGCCGTAGACCGTCTCCATGAAGCTGGAGCCGGCGCTGCGCTGGTTCGGCCGCGCCATGAGGCCGAGCAGCGGATGCTCGGAGAGCTCGGCCGCGCCCTCATAGAGCAGCCACGGCACGGCCGCGGCGGCCTCCGCGATCATGCGCACCGCCCGGTGCACCACCGGGTTGCGCATGTAGCCTTCGCGCGCCAGCGCCGCATAGTCGCCGCGCGTCCAGCGCGCATCCGCCTGCGCGTGCAGCGCCACCAGGCCGAAGCCGGCGTCCTTCGTCTCGGCACGCGCAACCGCGCCGGCCGGGCGCTTCGCCCAGGGCCAGTTCCATCCCATCGTCAGTTCCCGTTCAGCTCAGATTTCTGATCCGCGGCCGTCCGGCGCGACCGAGCAGAAGCTCGGTTACCGCCCAGACTAGGGCGTCCACCCGGTCGGGCGAGCGCCCGTCGGACAACCCCTCGGGGCCGAAATCGCACATCTCGTCCTCGAGTTCGGGGAAGCGGGCGGCATGCACCACGCGGCCCTGCGCATAGAGCGCCGCGACCGGCTCGGCGCGCAGCCACTTGCCCCGGCTCGCCCGCACTTCCCTCACCGGCACGGCGGGGTCGACGGTGTGCAGCACCGCCACCACCATGTCGCCGCCCTGGTTGACCTCGGCGACGATGCAATCGGCCTCGTAGTCGCGATAGAGTGCCACGGCCCTTTCCGCCCAGTCCTGCGGCCGCGCGGCGGCAAGCGTCGCGTCGCATAGCACCACCGCGCGGTCCGCTTCGTCCAGCGCCGCCACCACGATGCCGCAGGCATCCGAGGTCCGGCGCGAGGTCGCCGGCGGGTCCACCGCCACCACGATCCGCCTCAGCGCGCCGTGAGCGCCGGCCGCCGCCTCCAGCACCGCCCGGCTCCAGAGCGCGTCCGGCCTGTCCTCGATCAGCTCGCCGTCGAGTTCCTGGCGCGCCAGCCGCGTTCCCGCATAGCGTGCCCTGATCGCGGCGATGAAGCCTTCGGCGAGGTTTTCCGCATTCTCCTCGGTCCGCATCCGCGTCACCGTGAAAGCCGGGTCGCCCAGCAACCGCCTGAACAGCGGTATCGGCCTCGGCGTCGTCGTCACCAGCTGCCGCGGCTCCTCGCCCAGCCTCAGGCCGAACTGGAGCATGTCGAAGCAGGCATCGGCGTTCTTCCACTTGGCGAGCTCGTCGCACCACGCCGCCTCGAACTGCGGCCCGCGCAGGCTTTCCGGGTCTTCCGATGAGAAGGCGTGCGCCACCGCACCGCTGTCCCACAGCAGCCTGCGCCGCGTCGGCTCGTAGCGCGGCCGGTTCCAGCGCGAGATCGTGGCGATCCCGGACGGCCCCTCCACCATCACCTCGCGCACGTCGCCCAGCGTCTCGCCGACGAGCGCGATGCGCATGTGCCGCCTGCCGCCCGAGAAAGGCGGGAAGCCGCGCACCAGCGCATTGACCCATTCGGCGCCCAGCCGCGTCTTGCCCGAGCCGCGCCCGCCAACCACCATCCAGTTGCGCGCCGCGGCCCCCGGCCGGTATTGCGGCCCGTGCGCCAGCCCCACCCATTCAAGGCTGGCCAGCAGCAGTTCCCGCGGCGTGAAGCTCGCTTCGAGCCATTTCCTGCGCGAGATATCGCGCGAGGCCGACGATCTGTCCGTCGAGCCTGTCGAGAATTGCGGCAATGTCGGCATCCCGCTCCAGCTGCTTTTCCTTCGCGCCGTCCTCGTCGCGCGTGATCTCGCTTATCTTCGCGAGGATGCGGGCCGTCGCCGCGAGCTCCGCGATGCCGGCCTTGTCGAGCGGTCCCTCACTGTCGTCGGCGTGAAGCTGCTCCCGCTCGATGCGCGCGAGCAGACGATCGTGCACCCGCGCGATCCGCTCCTGCCTCGACAGCGCCTCCATGCCGGGACGCTTCCAGTTCTGCTTTGTCGCCCGCTCTGCCAGCGCGTCCGCATTCAGGTAGCAGGCCACCGCGACGCGCTCGACCGGCACGCCGAACTCTTCCACGAGCGCGCGTCTTTCCGCCCAGGCGGCCTGCATCCTGCCCGAAACCATCATCCGTCCTGAATTGGAGAAATCCCGCCGGTTCCGCGCCGCGGGTCCCGGCCATTCCGGCCGCCCGGCGCACTTTTCCGACGATATGAAAACCCTACCGGACGACCGTGACGGTGTCAAGAAAATATTCCTATCTCTTCCGGAAATTTACGATCACCCGCCTTTTACCGCGCCGCGCCTTGTCGCCGGCCGCGAAATCGGCAAGAACACGGGCAGCCGGTCCGTGTCGCCTGCCCTGAATCCGCCCCGTTGCGATTCAAGTCTGGCCGGGGATCGGCGGTGTGGGCGCAGACGCGATGTTCAATCCGTTCCGGAAACGCAAATCGAGGGTGCCGCGGGCGACGAAGCTGCTCGCCGTCGACGCCTGGATCGATTCGTCGCTCTACGAAGCGGGTTTCCGGGCGCGCGAGGCCTGGGAAAACCTCACCATCTTCTTCCGCCGCTTCCGCGTGAAGGGCTGGCGGCGCGGCGTGGTCGAGCTCGCCAGCGAGGGCTTCACCATGGGCACGGCCGGCTCGATCGTGCTTCTGGCGCTTGCGCTCCCCGCCTTTGAGGAGACGGCGAAGGACTGGCGCTCGCAGGGCGACTACGCCGTCACCTTCCTCGACCGCTACGGCAACGAGATCGGCCAGCGCGGCATCATCCAGCGCGACTCCGTGCCGGTGGACGAGATTCCCGACCACGTCATCAAGGCCGTGCTTGCCACCGAGGACCGCCGCTTCTTCGAGCATTTCGGCATCGACTTCATCGGCCTCGCCCGCGCGCTGAGCGAGAACGTCCGCGCCAACTCCGTGGTGCAGGGCGGCTCGACGCTGACGCAGCAGCTCGCCAAGAACCTGTTCCTGACCAACGAGCGCTCGATGGAGCGCAAGATCAAGGAA
Organism: Hyphomicrobiales bacterium; assembly: GCA_022838525.1. GTDB lineage: Bacteria > Pseudomonadota > Alphaproteobacteria > Rhizobiales > Rhizobiaceae > Aerobium. The sequence goes on from JALHFU010000015.1 coordinate 38,207, forward strand.
GCCTATCTCGCGCTCTGGCTGGAGTGGAACCTGCCCAAGAAGGAGATCCTCCAGCTCTATCTCGACCGCGCCTATCTCGGCGGCGGCACCTTCGGCATCGCCGCGGCGTCCGACTTCTATTTCGACAAGGGCGTGAAGGAGCTGACGCTGGCCGAGGCGGCGATGATCGCGGGCCTGTTCAAGGCGCCCGGCAACTACGCCCCGCACATCAACCTGCCGGCGGCGCGCGGCCGCGCCAACGTCGTCCTGTCCAATCTGGTCGACGCCGGTTTCATGACCGAGGGCCAGGTGCTGTCGGCGCGCCTCCATCCGGCGACCGCCGTCGACCGCGCCGGCCGCGAGACGCCGGACTATTTCCTCGACTGGGCATTCGAGGAGGTCAAGAAGATCGCGCCGAAGAACGGTCCGCACGCCCTCGTCGCGCGTACCACGCTCGACATGGACCTGCAGAAGGCGGCCGAGGAATCGGTCGAGTTCCACCTGCGCCAGCACGGCCAGGCCTATCGCGTCTCCGAGGGCGCGATGGTGGTGATGGAGACCAACGGCGCCGTGCGCGCCATCGTCGGTGGCCGCGACTATGCGCGCAGCCAGTTCAACCGCGCCACCCGCGCGCTGCGCCAGACCGGCTCGTCCTTCAAGCCCTATGTCTACACGGCGGCGATGGAGGCGGGCTTCACGCCCGATTCCATCGTTCCCGACGCGCCGATCAGCTGGGGCAACTGGTCGCCCAAGAACTACAGCCGCGGCTATGCCGGCCGCGTGCCGCTCGCCACCTCGCTGATCCGCTCCTACAACACCGTCCCGGTGCGCCTCGCCAAGGAGCACCTGTCGATCCCCGTCATCGCCGAGAAGACCAGGGCGATGGGCGTCGAATCCGAGCTGAACGGCCACCGGACCATGGTGCTCGGCACCTCGGGCATGACCGTCATGGATCAGGCCACCGGCTACCTCACCCTCGCCAATGGCGGCTTCACCGGCTCGCGGCACGGCATCACCCAGCTTCTGACCCACGCCGGCGAGGTGGTCTACGATTTCGGCCGCGACGCGCCCTCGCCCAGGCGCACCGTCACCGAGCAGGCCGTGGCGTCGATGAACTCGATCATGGTCCAGATCCCCGAGATCGGCACGGCCCGCCGCGCCGCCCTTCCCGGCATCCGTTCCGCCGGCAAGACCGGCACCGCCCAGGCCTACCGCGACGCCTGGTATGTCGGCTACACCGGCAACTACGTCGCCGCCGTCTGGCTCGGCAACGACGACTATTCGCCGACGCGCAACATGACCGGCGGCTCGGTGCCGGCCATGGTCTGGCAGCGGCTGATGGCCTACGCCCACCAGAAGATCGAGCTGAAGCCCATACCGGGCGTCGAGAAGCCGTTCCTCGACACGCCGCCCGGCGCGGTGGTCGCCGATGCCGGCGCCGAGAACGGCGAGCCCGCCGATGCCGAGAGGCCGTCGCTGCTTTCGGCGCGCACGACGCGCCTGCTCAACGACATGGCGCAGGCGTTCCGGCAGGCCCCCGCCCTCAATCTCCCGCCCGAGGCGGAAACGCTGTCGTCGCTGTGAACCCGTCCGTTCCCGCTTGACATTTGGCCCGCCTGCGGCGACCGCTTGGTGCCATCGCCCCTGCCGCAAGGCAGCCCGCCGCACAGATCGAACTCGTCATGCTGAAATCCATCCTGCTCACGGCCCTGACTGTCGCCATCGCCGTCGGCGGCGGCGCGGGCAGCGTCTGGCTGGCGCTCGACAGGGATTTCGGCTTCGGAACCGTCACCATCGGCGCATGGACCGCCTTCCCGGACTACGGGACCCCGCAGGCCGATCCCTATTCGCGGGCGCGCTTCTCGCGCGAGGCGGACCTTGCGCTCGGCCGCGCCGAGGGCCTCGTCTTCACGGCCCGCCGCGACAGTTCCGACGAGCCGCTGCTGCTCGAATGCCGCTACCGCATCGAGGGCACCCTGCCGCCCGCCCGGTTCTGGACGCTGTCGGCCCGCGATGCGAGCAATGCCGTCATCCGGCTGGACGGCGGCCGCGCGCCGGCGCTTCACTCGCGCACCCTGCTCCGCGAGCCCGACAACTCCATCGTGACGACCGTGTCGCGCCACGTCGCGCCCGGCAACTGGCTGGCTGTGCAGGGGTCGGGTCCCTTCACGCTGGTGCTGGCCCTCTACGACACCGCCATCTCGTCCAGCGCCCGCATCGCCGAGGTCGAGCTGCCCGCCATCGTGCGCGAGGGCTGCGATGACTAGGCTCCTGCATGCCCTTGCCCTCGGCCTCCTCGGGGCCGGCATCGTCCATATCGCCGTGCTTCTGCTCGTGCCGTCCTATTCCGAGCGCGACGCGTGGTCGGCGCTGTCGCAGCAGGCCAATTTCTACAGGACGGTGCGGCTCGACCCGCCGAACGCGCCTCCCCTGATCGGCTCCCTCGATCCGCTCTTCGACGCGGTCGCCTGCCGGTTCGACCTGCGCGACGGCGTGCTCCAGGTTCACGGCGAGGGGCCGGTGCCCTACTGGTCGATATCGGTCCACGACCGTGCCGGCCTCAACATCTTCGCCTTCAACGACCGCTCGGCGCCGCAGGGCCGGCTCGATCTGGTCGTGGCGACGCCCGCCCAGATGATCGCGCTGCGCAACGCGCTGCCGCCGGCGCTGGACGAGTCCGTCTTCGTCGAGGCCGCCATCGACGAAGGCATCGTCGTGGTGCGCACTTTCGCGCCGGATGAAAGCTGGGAGCCGACGATATCCGAGTGGCTGCGCGCCGTCCGCTGCACGCTGCACTGACGGCAGGCAGGCTCAGCGCGCCTTGGTCTTGCGCCCGCGGCGGCCGCCGGTCGCAACGCTCGGCGGCGCGGCCTTGTCGTTGCCGTCCGGGTGCTCGTAGCGCACCCCGGGGAAGATGATGATCGTGGCGCTCTCGCCCGGCGCGGGGGTCCGGGGCTGCGCTCCCGGGCGAACGACGAAGGGAAATATGGTAGCCATGACTGTGCTCGTTTCCTGTTGCGATCGGAGCAGGACGCTACGCCTCCGCGACCATAACGCGCAGCAGAGAGTTAACAGGCTGCTAACAAATTCGCTCTAGCTTTAGCGGTATGGCCGTTCGGCATCTTCCCGACGCCGGGTCAGGTATCTGTCAGCGTTCAGGCGTTCTCGTGTTTCGATCGGGCTTCCCCAACACCGCTTCCTATCGCGCCGCCGGAAAGGCCGACCGGCTGCTGCGCGCGGCCGTCACCTCCTTCTGCTCGATCGCCCGCCCGACGCGCCGCGAGACGGCGCAGCTCGACGATCTCGCAGCACCCCTCATCGCCGGCGCCTCCGAGGAGACGCTGCGCTTCGTCGCCGCGGCCCTTTCGGAAACGCCGTTCGCACCGCCGTCCCTCGTGCGCCGGCTGGCCGACCTTCCGGTCGAGATTTCCGCGCCGCTCCTGATGCGCTCGCCGGTGCTTACGCCCATCGACCTTCTGGCGCTAATCGGCCGCCGCGGCTCCGAGCACGCCCGCGCCATCGCCGCGCGTCCCGGCCTCGACGAGCGCATCATGCGGCTCATCGCCTCGCTCGAGATCGGCCCGAACGAGCCGATGCCCGCCTCGGCGGAGGAGGCGCGCGACCGGCTGCGCGCGATGATGCGGCCGGCACAGGAAACTACGCCCGCCCCCGAACCGGCAGGCAATGCCCTCCGCCTCCGCTGGGAGGGCGAGCCCGGCACCTATCGCAAGCTGCGCTCGACCGCGCTTGCCGGCGCGCCGGCCCTCTTCCACACCGCGCTCGCCGATGCTCTCGACATCGCCCCCGACTGCGCCCGCGACATCGTCGAGGACAGCGATCCGGCCCGCCTGATCGTCGCGCTGCGTGCGCTTGCCCTCTCCGAGGAGGAAGCCTTCCTGGTGATGCAGTGCCTGCGCCCGGCGCGCGACCGGCGCGGCATCGCCGTCTGGCTCGACGCCTGGCAGGCCGTGTCGCAGGAGGACGCCGCGCGCGTCGCGTCGCGCTGGCGCACGCCGTCGCCGCACGGCACGGCCGCGAACCGGCAGGGCCGCGCGCTCAGGGCGTCGTGACGGCCACCAGCCGGGCGAAGGCCTCCTCGCTCACTTCCAGCTCGACCACCCACAGGTCCGGATCGAACCGCAGTTCGCGTGCGATCCGCGTCGCCGCCGCCTCCTCGTCGGTGGTGCGCAGCACCTCGGCGAACAGCCGCTCCGAGGGTCCGGCCTCGTCGTAGCTTGTCTGCGGCGCGGGCGCGTAGAGGGCGACCTCGCCGAAGCGGTCGCGCCTTCGGATCATCACCGCGCCGGCCTCGGCCGCGCCGCGTCGCTCCACGGCCGCGAAGCCGCCCTCCGCGAAGGCGCGGCGCACGACCGAGGAAATCCAGAAGTCGGTGGTGACGCGCAAGGCCGTGTCAGTCTGTCAGGCCGATATCGCGCATCTTGGCGTAGAGCGTCTCGTCCGGCTCGCCCGTCTCGGGCAGGCCGAACAGCGACTGGAACTCGAGGATCGCCGACCGCGTGCGCGAGCCGACCACGCCGTCGATCTCGATCCCGTCATTGCCGAACGCCTTCAGCCCGGCCTGGATGCGCATCACCATGGCGTCGCCGCGAGGCGCGGCCGACGACGTCTCGATCATGTCGGTGCCCGGCGAGCCCTGCGGCAGCGGCGGCGCGCCGGCCACGCTTCTCGGGCGCGCGCCGAGCTGGGCGAGAAGCTGGTCGTCGATCTCGGCCGACACGCTCAGCCCGACCATCTTGCGATAGGCCTCGATGGCGCTGCGCGTCTGCGGCCCGGTCAGGCCGTCCACCGTGCCGGAATAGAGGTTGAGTCCGGCGAGGATGCGCTGCACCTCCTCGACCACCGGATCGCCCTTCACCGCCGGCCGCGCCTCGGGCGCTTCCGGGACGGCGGCCGCCGGCGGGGCGCTCGCCGTCTCGCGCTCCCTCAGCTTCTCGCGCTCGATGCGGATGATGGTCTCGATCGCCGCGGCATCGACCTCCGTCTCCGGCTGCTGCTCGAGCCGGCTCGCCTCGACGGTCGGCCCGGCCAGCGGGCGGGTGGAGAAGAACGCGCTGCCATGCGCGTGCGGCTGATACCACAGCGCATTGGCGGCGACATAGGCGAAGGCGACGGCAAAGGCTGTCACGCCGCCGACCGCCGTGCGGTTGCGCAGCAGGAATGCGGCGACGCCGTTCTCCTCGTCATCGAACTCGTCGATGGGCCTGCGGCCGTTACGCGATCTTGCGGAGCGCGATGCCATGTCTTTCCCCTGTTTCCCCGCCCGCTGTTTCCCCGGCCGTGTCCCGCTCCACGCCGCATTCCGCCGGCGTGGCGGCCGGCAGGCCGACGGTCACGGTCGTCCCGAGCCCCGGCGCGCTTTCGATGCTCATCGAGCCGCCATGCAGCTTGACGAGCCCCTTGACCAGCGACAGGCCGAGGCCCGTTCCCTGGAACTGGCGCGTATAGTCGTTCTGCACCTGCATGAACGGGCGGCCGAGCTTGGCGAGATCGTCGTTGCCGATGCCGATGCCGGTATCGTTGACGAAGATGCGCACCGTGCCGTCCCGCGAGGCGGCGTTCACGGTCACGTGCCCGCCCTCGGGCGTGAACTTCACCGCGTTCGACAGCAGGTTGATGAGGATCTGCTGCACGGCCCGCCGGTCGCCCAGCACCTGGCCGAGCCCGTGCGGCAGCCTCGCGGTCAGCGTCACGCCCCTTTCGGCCGCCTGCGGCTCCAGCATGGCGCAGCACAGCTCCACCGCCGGCTTCAGGTCGAACGGCTCGACGGTGATGAGGTAGGAGCCGGACTCGATCTTCGACACGTCGAGGATGGCGTTGACCACCGAAAGAAGATGGTTGCCCGCATCCCGGATCAGCCCGACCTGCTCTGCCTGCTTCGGCGCCAGATCGCCGGAGATTTCGCGGTGGAGCAGCATGTCGGAGAAGCCGATGATCGCGTTGAGCGGCGTCCTGAGCTCATGGCTGACCGTGGCCAAGAAGCGGCCCTTCGCCACCTCGCTCGCGTCGGCCTCCTCGCGCGCCGCGACCAGTTCCCGCCGCAGCGCCGCCTTCTCGCCGCCGTCGCGGATGATCGCCGCCACGGCGCCGTCGCCGGCCGCGACCATGTCGACCTCGAACGGCCGGAAATGGCCCGCCTCGCCCGTTCCGGCGGCAGGCATCCTGATCCTGGCGTCGCAGCGGGCCGGCCCGCCGCCGTCGCGCACCTGCGCCGCCGCGCACAGGAAGGCGACGCGGTCGCCGACATGAACGCGCTCGAACAGACCGCTGCCGAGAAGAAGCGCAGGGTCGATGCCGAGAATGCGCGACGCCTGCGGCGACACGCTCTCGGCCTCGCCGGCGCGCGACAGCCTGACGACCACGGCGTCGAACGCCGTCTCGGCAAGGACGGCTTCCCGGCGGTCCGCCTTCGCGCCCTCGCCCTCGGCCACGGTCCGGCGCAGGGCGAGCGTCGCGCCGTAGAGCGCGGGCGCGATCCACTGCCATGCCGACGCGGCGGCGGCATCGCCGAGGCCCGGAACCTGCATGAAGACGCCGACCGCGATGCCGGATGCCGCCAGCGCCGCGCCGGCGACCTTGCGCGACCGGGCGACCCACCACGTTTCCAGCGGCACAACCGCAAGAAGCACCGCAGCCGGCGTGCCGGGCCCGCCCGATAGCGCAACCAGCGCCCCGGCGAGCACGGCCCCCGCGCCCAGCGCGGCCCACTGGGCCTCTTCCGCACGCCCGCGCACGACGACGGAAAGCGCGATCAGCCAGCTCGTCCCGAAGACGGCGCACAGCATGGCGAGCACGCCCGCCACGCCCCAGACGGGCCAGGCCCCCTGCGCGATGGCGGCGGCAGCAATGAACGGAGCGACGAGCAGGACGCCGAGCAGCCGCGCCTGCCGCGCGCGCTCCGCGCCCGCGACGGCAGGATGGACGAGACGGTCGCATCCCGCCTTCAGGCCGGTAAGCCAGTCGTCCTTTCTGCCTCTCTGTGCACTCAACTCAACGCACCCTTGCCGCGTCCGCTTCGCGGATCGAACTCTTTATCGGGACCCTCGCATCCCCGGTTTAAGGAATGAATAAACGCAGCCCTTCCGGCGCCCGCCACAACCCGCCCGGGGCGGTTTTCCCCGCCGGAATTTCCTGCAATTTCCGGTCATGGTAAACGGAGGGTAACGGGCCGGAGGGCCGCGATCCGCCCCTGCGGAAGCATTGCCGGCGAACGAAATCGCCGACTTATCCCTTTCCTTTCAATGTGTTGACCACGCTACGGAACACTCCGGACTTATGCGGCATTTGCGTCAAATTGTAATCGAACTGCGGTCGTTAAAATTCGAATCGATTTTGCCGAAAATCCGACCTGCTTGCGCAAGCCGTCCTTTGCATGGCCAGATCATAAGTGAGCCGGCACGCGGACAGGGGCAAGAGGTCCGCAGGGGCATTCGAGGGTGAGGATATGGGTTTCCTGATCAAGTCCGCGTTCTGGCTGTCGCTGGTGCTGCTCATCATCCCGTTCGGCGGCAAGGACGGCGAGTCGACCGTCGGCGCCGTGGAGGCGTTCTTCGCCGCCCGCGCCGTGGTCGACGACATGTCCGGCCTGTGCGAGCGTCGGCCGGAGGCGTGCGAAGTCGGCCGCTCGGCGCTGCACACCATCGGCGTCAGGGCGCGCGAGGGCGCGCGCATCGCCTACGGCATGCTCGACGAGCGCTTCGGCGAGGAGCCCGTCGAGGTCGCGGAGAGCAGCGAGCCGCTGCACACCGGCTCGGTGCCGGTTCCGTCCGCGCGCACGGATGTCGCCCCCGCGGATGCCGGCCGGGAGTGACACCGGCCGCTGCGTGCCCTATATGCGGGCGACATGAGCGCGACCATCGACACCATTCGCGACGACTTCTCCTTCCTCGAGGATTGGGAAGACCGCTATCGCTACATCATCGAGCTCGGAAGCGGTCTCGCCCCCTATCCGGAAGAGGCGCGCGACGACGTCCACAAGGTTCCCGGCTGCGTCAGCCAGGTGTGGCTGCACACGACGCGCGCCGCCGGCACGGACCCCGTCATCACCTTCCTCGGCGATTCCGACGCCCATATCGTGCGCGGCCTGGTGGCGATCATGCTGGCGCTGTTTTCCGGCCGCAGGGCCTCCGAGATCCTCGCCACAGATGCGGAGGCGACCCTGCGCGAACTCGGCCTCGACGAGCACCTGACGCCCCAGCGCGCCAACGGCCTGCGCTCGATGGTGCAGCGCATCCGCCGCGAGGCGGAGGCCGCGCTGTCCGCGCCCGCCTCGGTCGTCTGACCGCCTTCGTCACGTCCCGCTAGCGCCGGTCGATGGTCGGCCGGTAGTCCGCCGTCCCCCAATGCAGGATCGGCGGCTTTGACGCCGTGCCCGTTTTCGGCCGCGGCGGCTCGTAGTGGCGCGCCAGCGCCCCCAGCGCGGTCTTGAGCACCACCTTCGCCGAACGCACCGGCCAGCCGCGCTCCATCTCGACCTGCTCCAGCCCCTTGAGGAAGCAGCACACGTCGATCAGCACGCCGGAAAGCTCCGGCCCCACCGCCTCGATCGCCGCCTCGACCCGCCGCCGCGCGGCGAGCGCGGCATCGGTCAGGTCGGCGATCCCGCCGGCATCGCCCCGCCTGCGTCCGGCCGAGCCGGCCGCACCCCAGTTGACGCCGAGCCGGGGAACGAGCTGGCCGCGCTCGTAGTCCGCCCGCAGCCGCTCGCCCGCGCCGAACTCGCGCGCGTCGAGGAAGGGGCGGCCGTCCTTGCCCCTGCGGCGATGGAGGAGCGCCAGCGGCGACTCGGCATGGTTGACCGTCACGGTCTCGCGGCCGCTCTCAGTCACCACGACCGCGCTGCCGCGCTCCTGATGCGGCGGGTGGAGCGGATCGGCCGGCGCTATCGTCGCCTTCAGCGCGGCACGCCCGGCCTCTGTCAGGTGCAGCATCGCGTTCTCCTCCACAACCAGCGCGCGCCGTTTCAAAGCGTCGAGCGCGGTGGCTTCCACGCCCACCACCCCGCGCTCGCCGCCGTCGAGCAGCACGCGGCCGGCCGCCGCGGCGGCGCGCGGACACGCCTTTCCCTTCGCCAGAAAGCGCAGCACGCGCAGTCCGGCCCGATCCTGCCTCGTTCCGTGCATCGTTATGCCGCCGTCATGCTCCGCGCCGCCCAGACGCTGAATGCGGCATGCACCACCTGCTCCACCCGCGCGACGATGGCGTCGAACTCCTCGTCCTCGCGCAGATCCTCGATCTGGTGGCACGCATAAAGCACGGTCGTGCGGTCGCGCCCGAAACCCTGCCCGACCTCGCGCATGCTGAGGTGAAGCCGCACATGCGCCACATACATCGCGATCTGGCGCACCCGGCTCACGGCAACCGTGGAGCGGCCACGCCGAACAGGGCGGCCACGATGTCGATCACGCCGTCGCACGCGGCGGCAATCCACTCCTGCGACGGGTGCCACCGTCCCGGGGGCGAAGCGCTTTCGGCCGCGGAGGAGCCGGACCCCGGCTTGCGGTCCGGAACCGCAGAGTGCCGCTCCGGCCTCGCCGCATCGCTGCGCTTCCGTCCTTCCTCCTTCTTTCTCGCCGCGGTCTTTCTCACGAACACCCCCCTCGATAATAGGAATATGTTCTTATATCAAAGCGGAGAGCAGAAGTGAACAAATTAGGAACAGATACCTTTCGCCGAACAACCAGCGGCTTGCTTTCATTCGCATATTTCCGGCAGTGCACAGCCGGCCGGGAATTGTCTCTCCACCCCCTCCCTCCCCGCC
>JALHFU010000459.1:0-1046 GCA_022838525.1 Hyphomicrobiales bacterium
GAGCCACCACCAGCGAGGTGACCAGCGCCGCCGCCGGGTTGCCGGGCAGGCCGATCCACGGCGTGCCGTTGACTTCGCCGAAGGCCAGCGGCTTGCCCGGCTGGATTGCTAGACGCCACAGGTGCAGCTCGCCCAATTCGCGAATCGCCTGCTTGAGGTGATCCTCCTCACCCACCGAAACACCGCCCGAGGTGATGATCAGGTCGAAGCGGCTCGCCGCATCGGCCAGCGCGTCGCGGCTGGCGCCCAGATCGTCGATCAGGATCGGGTAGTCGTGCACCTCGCAGCCGAGGCTCTGCAACACGCCGAGCAGGCTGTAGCGGTTGGAGTTGTAGATCTGCCCGGCGTCCAGCGGCTCGCCCGGCTCGCGCAGTTCGTTGCCGCTGGACAGCAGCGCCACGCGCAGACGCCGGTACACCTTCACCCGCGCCACGCCGAAGGTCGCCAGCAGGCCGAGCTCCTGCGGGCGCAGACGCTTGCCGGCGTCGATCAGACGCTCGCCAGCCGCGGTTTCCTCACCCAGGCAGCGCACGTTGTCACCGGCGTTCACCGCCGGCAGCCAGATGCGATCGCCTTCGATACGGCAGTTTTCCTGCGCCACCACGGCATCCGCGCCCGGCGGCAACGGCGCGCCGGTGAAAATGCGCACCGCATGCCCGGCCGGCAGCTGCTGACTGGCGGCGTCCCCGGCGGCGATGCGTCCGGCCAGTGGCAGCGCACCGCCCTCGGCCGGCAGATCGGCGGCGCGCAGGGCGTAGCCGTCCATCGCGCTATTGTCCCAGGGGGGCACCGGAAAGCTGGCATCCAGCGGCTCGGCGAGCACGCGACCGAGGGCATCGCGCAGCGCGACCTCTTCCACCGCGGGCGGCGCCGGCACCCGCGCCAGCAGCTCGGCGATGGCCTCGTCGACCGGCTTCAGCCCGCCGGTATCGCAGCCGCAGGCGCTCATGAGCGTGGCCCGCAGTTGTCCACCGCGGCCGCCTTCAGGTGCGGGACGAAGTTGCAGGGTTTGGTACGGCTGTCCAGCTGCTCGACGAGGATCTTGT
>JALHFU010000016.1:0-9488 GCA_022838525.1 Hyphomicrobiales bacterium
ACGTCGAGCCTTGCTGCGACCCTGGCCGGCGGGCGATGATCCTCCTCCTTGCGCACCCTGGCGATGCGGGCATGCAGGCCCTCGGGGCTGGCGAACGCCTTCTTGCGCGTGTGGCGCAGCACGAAGGCGACGAGATAATATTTCAGGCTCGGCATCCTGCTCCTCTTTGCCCATGGCGCATGCCGCGACGTTCACCCGTCCGAAGACGAATCGTTGGCCGCTGTCCTGCCCGGGGAAATCTTACCCGTTCGGCGCGGTTCGGAAACGGGTCGCGCCTCTTCCGGCGGCTGTGGACGAAACGCAGGCACAGCAGGAAAAATCCTCAACAAGCCCAATGCCTTGCATGAGACGAAACGGCCGCTTCGTCCACCTCATCCGGCAGTGCCTCACACTCGCGCTGTCACGGCAAAGGAGGTGACGGCGCGTGGACCGGCAAGAAACCCGGCAATCCCCGCTGAGATGGCGATTGGCGAGCCTGCGCGTGCGGGCGGCGATGCTTCGGCTTTCGATCGGCGTCAAGGCCGGCTTTCGCCCCGATCAGCCGCGCGTGCCGCGCGGCCATCCGGATGGCGGGCAATGGACCCGGACGCCCGGCTACGCGCAGGTCCATCGCGTCTCAAGGCGTCGCAGCGGCGGCGGACAGATCAGGATCGGCGGCCGCTGGCATCCGATCACGCCGGCGCAGGAGGTATTGCTGGCGCAATCCTACGGCGCCATGCGCAGGGCGGTCCGCGATGTTCGGAAAGTCGATCCCGAGTGGAAGCCACCGGCGCAAGTCTACTCAACGGTAGAGGGGCTTATCTCCGCTAATCGTGCTATCGAGAACGAAGCGCGGCGCCACATTTTCGAGAGGCTGGGCACCGGTACGGGAGTAGGGCCCAACGCATGGGAATGGATGCCCGCGCCGTCCACCAACCGTCGCCTGTCGCGAGCCGAGCAACGGGAAGTCGACCGAATTGGTCGGGAGCGCGGTTGCCACCGCTGCGGCAGAACTGAACCGGGAACGCCTAGCGGATCTTTCATTGGTGATCACCAGATGCCAAAGTCGATAGGAACACCCACGCGCATCTATCCCCACTGTCTTTCTTGCAGCGCCAGTCAAGGTGGATTGCTGAGACAATACCTTAAGAGGACGCCAAGATGACGATCAAGAACGCGTCGGTGCTTCTACACTACGCCAGTTTCTATATCATCGGATCGCTGGATGCGGATGTGCCTATCGAGTACGACGCTACCGGCGTCTTCGGAACGGACGAATGCTTGGTCGTCACCTGCCTGCCGTGGAACGAGGGGAGGACGAGGATCACTCTCGGATCGTTCGAGGAGATGTCTCCCCAGCAAGCCGCGCCGAGGTTCGACGGAATGCTGAAGACCCCGACCCATCGGGTGATCGTCTTCGACGTGAACATGCCGGAAATTCTTGCGATGGACGTTCCGGGCGTGAAGACGCGCATCCGAATCTGGACAAACGATCCGCTTTGCCCCGACGATGTCGTCATCGCCGTGGGATAGCTGGACTATCCCCGTTCGCGCTTCGCCATGCGCTCCTCGCGCGAGCGGCGGCGGGGGGTGGCGTCGCCGGAGGCTCCGGCATCGGCCGTCGCCTTGCGCGGCGGCAGCTTCACCGCGGCGGAAAGCTTCGGGAAGGGGTCGACCTTGTTCGGCAGCGCCATGGCGTCGACGAAAAGCTGCTGGAAATGCGGCTCCAGTGCGGTCTCGATCTTCTCGATGCGCCTCACCGTCTCCTCGATCTCGCGGCGGTGGCCGCGGTTGAGCAGCGCCATCATCGCGCCGGTGCCGGCGGCGTTGCCGACGGCCTTGACCGCGGCGAGGTCGCAGTCGGGAATGAGGCCGAGCACCATGGCGTATTTCGGATCGATGAACGAGCCGAAGGCGCCGGCGAAGCGGATCGCATCCACCTCGGCCACCCCCTGCTTCTCCATCAAGAGGCGGATGCCGGCATAGAGCGCGGCCTTGGCGAGCTGGATGGCGCGCACGTCGTTCTGGGTGACGGCGATGCGGGGGCTCCCGTCGTGCAGGAGGTAGGAGAAGGTGCGGCCGTTCGGCACGATGCGCGGGCTTCTGCCGGCCAGCGCGCCGTCGACCACGCCGTCCTCCGAGACGATGCCGGAAAGGTACATCTCGGCGACGACCTCGATGATGGCCGAGCCGCAGATGCCGGTGACGCCGAGGCGCGCCGCATCGGCGGCGAAGCCGTCCTCGTCGGACCATCTGTCCGAGCCGATGATCTTGAATCGCGGCTCCAGCGTCTCGGGGTCGATGCGCACGCGCTCGATGGCGCCGGGGGCGGCGCGCTGGCCGGCCGAGATTTCCGCGCCCTCGAAGGCCGGGCCGGTCGGCGAGGAGGCGGCGACCACGCGGCTGCGGTTGCCGAGCACGATCTCGGCATTGGTGCCGACATCGACCAGAAGCATCATCGCATCCTGCCGGTGCGGGCCTTCCGACAGCGTGGCGGCGGCGGCGTCGGCGCCGACATGACCGGCGATGCAGGGCAGGAGGTAGACGCGGGCGCCGTCATTGGCCTTGAGGCCGAGCTCCGCCGTCGAGGTGCGGACCGCGCCCGACACGGCGAGCGCGAACGGCGCCTGGCCGAGCTCGGTCGGGTCGATGCCGAGGAAGAGATGATGCATGACCGGGTTGGCGACGAAGACGGCGTCGAGGATGTCGTCGGCGCTGATGCCGCCCTCGGCGCAGACCTTGTCGATCAGCCCGTTGACGGCCTCGCGCACGGCCGAGGTCATGGCCTCGCGGCCGTCCGGGTTCATCATCACGTAGGAGACGCGGCTCATCAGATCCTCGCCGAAGCGGATCTGCGGGTTCGACGCGCCGGCCGAGGCGACGACGCGGCCCGACAGCAGCGACACGAGATGCATGGCGATGGTGGTCGAGCCGATGTCGCAGGCAATGCCGTAGGCCTCGTTGTGGAGGCCGGGCCACATGGCGAGGAGCTCGGCGCGCGCATCGTCCTCGTCGTGGTGGACGGCGACGGTGACGCCCCAGCTCTCCTTGCGCAGGATCTTCTGCACCTGCGTAAGGAGTCGCAGCGGCACGGCCGGGTCGTTGATGCCCCAGTCCTTGGCCAGCACCGCCTTCAGCCGGTCGAGATCGCCGAGCGGCTTGTGCATGTCGGGCTCGTCGACCTCGACATAGCAGAGCCTCACCGCCGGATTGCGCTCGATGACGCGGTCGGTCGCGGCCTTGCGCACCACCTGCGCGTTGACGACCGTGTCCTGTGGCACGTCGACGACCAGATCGCCCTGCACGGTGGCCGAGCAGGAGAGGCGGCGGCCTTCGGGCAGGCCGCGCACGCGCTCGTAGCGCTCCTCCTTCGGCCCCTTGGGCGAGATGTGGTCGCCCAAGGAGACGATGCCGTGCTTGGCGAAGCTGCCTTCCTGCACCTCGATCTGGCAGCGCCCGCAGGTGGCGCGGCCGCCGCACACGCTCTCGACATAGACGCCGAGCTGGCGCGCTGCGTCGAGGACCGGCGTGCCGACCGGAAACCGCCCGCGCTTGCCGGACGGCATGAACAGGACGAGGGGGTCTTTCGGCCGGGAAGGAGGGGTCATGACAAGCCCTCTTCTCCGCGTGAACGGCATTGCAATCGCATGAGGGAGATCGTCTCGCTCGCCGTCATCCCGGCCAAGGCCGCGCAGCGGCCGCCGAGCCGGGACCCATTGGCCGCACCATCGTCGCGCGCGGCCCGGTCCTCGCGTCGGCGCACTTCATGATCGTCTCGCAAGCCTTGGACTCGGCCGTGCCGCTCAATGGGTCCCGGCTCTCCCTCGCTTCGCTCGGTCGGCCGGGATGACGCGGCGGCGACGCCCTGCCGGATGCGATTGCAATGCCGTCCGAGGGGGAAAGGGATCGCCGCGCTTGCCGTCATTTCTACCCTCGTGCGGCGAGGCGCGCCTCGCGGCCGCCGCGCCTGCGGCCGCCGGCGGCTGCGCCGCCCGGCGCGGGGGCGGCCGGAGCGGGGGCGGCGTGCTCGCCCGGACGAAAATCCTTGTAGGTCCTGATCCAAGTCGCGCAGTCCCTGTCGGTGCCGGCGAGCACGTTGGCGGCGCGCACGGCCTCCATCTCCTGCGGGCGGCAGGGATTCATGATGGCGCTGGTCATACCCGCGCCGATCACCATCGGGATGAAGCCGGCATTGATGCCGTGGCGGTGCGGCAGGCCGAAGGAGATGTTGGAGAGGCCGCAGGTGGTGTTGACCCTGAGCTCGTCGCGCAGGCGGCGCACCAGCGCGAACACCTGCAGCCCGGCATCGCCCAGCGCGCCGATCGGCATCACCAGCGGATCGACCACGACGTCCTCGGGCTTGATGCCGTGGTCCATGGCGCGCTCGACGATCTTCTTCGCCACGGCGAAGCGCACGTCGGGGTCCATGGAGATGCCGGTCTCGTCGTTGGAGATGGCGATGTGCAGCAGGTCCCCGATATCGCCCATGGAACACTGAAAACTGGCCCGGAATCGATGGAGAGCGGGATGTCGACCAGATCCTGCACGATCTGCAACGTCTGGACCAGAAGCGCGGGCTCGGTCGCGTTGGGGTCGACGGCGGTGACGCCGGCATTGACGTCGAGCATGGTCGCGCCCGCCGCCACCTGCTCCAGCGCGTCCTTCTTCACGGTCTCGAAATTGCCCTCGATCATCTCGGCGGCCAGCTTCTTGCGGCCGGTCGGGTTGATGCGCTCGCCGATGACGCAGAAAGGCTGGTCGAAACCGATGACGACTTCCCTTGTCGCGGAGGCGACGATGGTGCGGGTCATGAAACTCTCCTCGAAGATATAAAGATTTCTTTATATCGTTATTTCTGTGCGATCAAGCGTCGCCGACGCCTCCGCGGTTCCTATTGCGCCACGTCGCGCACGATCTCCTGCGGCGTTTCGAGCGGGGCGTCGTGCAGGATGTGGTCCAGCCGCTCGGCGACGAGGGCGTCGTCGGCCCGCGGCTCGCGCCGCCACGGCTTGCGGCCCTTGAGGATGCCGGATTCGTGGACGATCTCGGCGACGTATTCCTCCTGCCGGTAGGCCATGACGTGGATGCCGGCCACGCCCTCGATCTCCTTGACCTCGTCGATGATGTCGATGCAGAGCCGCTTGCCTTCCCGCTTCTGGTCGGCCGCGCCTTCCAGCCGCGCGATCACCGCGTCGGGAATATGCACGCCCGGCACGTTGGAGCGCATCCAGCGCGCGGTCTTCGCCGAGGCGAGCGGGCCGACGCCGCACAGGATGAAGCACTGCTCGTGCAGGCCGAGGTCGCGCACGCGGGCCATGTAGTCGCGGAACATCGCGACGTCGAAGCAATACTGGCTCTGCACGAACTGGGCGCCGGCGGCGATCTTCTTGGCGAGCCGGAGCGGCCGGAAATCGACCGGCGGCGCGAAGGGGTTGATGGCCGCGCCGAGGAACACAGAGGGCGGGGTGGTGAGCTTGCGCCCCGACAGGAATTTCTGCGCGTCGCGCATGGTGCGCACCGTCTCCAGGAGCGACATGCAGTCGAGATCGAAGACGGGTTTTGCGCCCGGCTGGTCGCCGGCCTGCACGCCGTCGCCGGTCAGGCACAATATGTTGGCGACGCCCATGGCGGCCGCGCCCAGCACGTCGCCCTGGATGGCGATGCGGTTCCGGTCGCGGCAGGAGATCTGCATGATCGGGGCATAGCCCATGCGCGTCAGCAGCGCGCAGATGCCGACCGACGACATATGGCAGTTGGCGCCGGAGGCATCGACGGCATTGATGCCGTCGACCCAGCCGTCGAAGATCCTCGCCCGCTCGTAGACGTCTTCGGGGTCGGCGCTGTCGGGCGGGTTGAGCTCGGCCGTGACGGCGAACTCGCCGCGGCGCAGGACGCGCTCCAGCCTCCCGCGCGAGGAGTGGCCGGGCAGGGGATCGAGCGGCAGATGGGCGCCGGCCGGGTTCTCGTCGGGGTGCGGCGGGCGCCCCGGATGCTGGCGGGAGGGCGTCATGCCGGCTCTCCGGCGCGGGCCCTGTCGCGCTCGGCCGCGGCCAGCGCGGTGACGCGCAGCCACGACGAGGTCTCGCGCAGCGACTGGTCGACCGGCTTCTGGACGGCGAGGATGGCGTCGCCGCCGCGCATGCGCTGCGCGCCTTCCCACGCCTTGACCCAGACGCAGGGCATGTCCGGCTCGACCTCGCAATGGCCGTTGGCCCGCACGCCGCCGCACGGGCCGTTGCGCAGCTGCTTGGGGCAGTTCATCGGGCAGGACATGCCGGTGGAGGAGAGCACGCACTGCCCGCACATGCGGCAGTCGAAGAGCAGGCCCTTGACGTGCCGCTCGACGAACTTCACCGGCTTCTCCGCGCGCCGGTAGCCGACCGCCCGCCACAGCGGATGCAGCATCAGGAAGGCGGCGGCGAAGCGGCCGTAGAACCATTCGAGACCGCGCGCGTGGCGCACGGACCACTGCCTGAGCGACCAGCGCCGCTGCACCCGCCGCTGCGGCGACGTGTCGGCCGGCCGGTAGGCCGTCTTCTTCGCCAAAACAGCAGCGGGTTTCGCGTCAGCCATTGTCGTCCTTGCCGCCTGCCTTCTTGCCGCCTGCCTTGACGAGCGCCACAAGGCGCTTGCGGTCATATTCCCGATCGAGCGTCGCGGCCGCCCTGTCGGCCTCGGCCTCGAGATCGTCGGAGACGGGCACGGGGTCGGCCTTGCGCCAGTCGGCGAGGTAGGCGTCGGTGTCCCTGGCGTCGGTGCGCATGGCGCACATGTCGATCGCCTCGGTGAAGCGCAGCGGCAGCTCGCGCTTGGCGCTCTGCCTGCCCTTCCTGACGATCACCTGAGCGGGGATGTCGCGCCAGTAGACCACGATCAAGTCCGCCATGTCCTGTCTCCATCTGTTCATGAGCATTGTCGGAAGGGGGTTCGCCCGCTTGCTGCCGCGCGACGGCGGCAGCTTCAAAAGCGACGCGTCATGCGCCGGGCTTCGATGCCGCCCGCCTGAGCGCCGGTTCGAGATCGCCGTAGCCGGTGATGCGCTTCTCGTAGGCGAGGCCGAGCATCTGCGCGGCACGGATCGCGACCTGCTCCAGCTCCGGGTCTTCGGTCTGGGCGAGATAGACGACCTTCTCGTAATTGGCGAAGAAGTCGCGGGCCAGCTCCGGGTGGCGGTCGAGGCCGAGCGGCCGGACGAAGAAGGCGTCGAACTGCCGGCAGAGAAAGTCGGTCATGTAGAACGCCGTGACGTCGGCGTCGGCGACGGCCGCGAAGGCGGCCTCGCCCTGATAGAAGGCGAAGCAGTGCGGCCCTTCCATGCGCGCGACGCCGTGCTTCTCCAGCACCTTGTCGAGCAGGCCGCCGGTGCCGCAATCGGCGTAGCCGATGAATATCTGCTCGTAGCCGTCGGCCCTGGCCTTGCCGATCGCCGTGTCCATGGCGGCGGGGATGCGGTCGGGATGGAAGTGAAGCTCGGCCGGCAGGCAGGTGAGGTCGAGATGGGCGAGCCCCAGCCGTTCCTTCACGGCCAAAACCTCGCGCGCGAGCATGCCGCAGGCGATGACCAGAACCTTTTGCGGCGTGCCGCGTTCCATTGCCATCACCCGAAGCGGCGCGCCCGGTGCGCGCAATGGATGCGGAGAACGGTCATGACCTCATCAGCCATCAAGCTTGCCGTCCTTATGCTCGTCGCCGGCATGGCGGCCGGCTGCGCCAACACCATACGCGGCATCGGACAGGATACCGCCAATGCGGTCGAGGCGACGCAGGATGCCGGCCAGAGGGTCGAACGCGCCACGTACTGACGGCGAAGCGGCGGCGTCCGCCGCGGCTCAGGCCGCGTGGACGTTGTGCTTGCGCTTCATGAAGTCCTTGGCGGTCTCGACCGCGACGGCGGCGTCGCGGCAGTAGGCGTCGGCGCCCACGGCCTTGCCGAACTCCTCGTTGAGCGGCGCGCCGCCGACCAGCACGACGTAGTCGTCGCGGATGCCCTTTTCCTTCAGCGTGTCGATCACGACCTTCATGTAGGGCATGGTCGTGGTCAGCAGCGCCGACATGCCGACGATGTCCGGCTTGTGCTCCTCGATGGCGGCGAGATAGCTCTCGACCGGGTTGTTGATGCCGAGGTCGATGACGTCGAAGCCGGCGCCCTCCATCATCATGCCGACGAGGTTCTTGCCGATGTCGTGGATGTCGCCCTTGACGGTGCCGATGACCATCTTGCCCTGCTTGGGCGCGCCGGTCTCGGCGAGCAGCGGGCGCAGGATCGACATGCCGGCCTTCATGGCGTTGGCCGAAAGCAGCACCTCGGGCACGAACAGGATGCCGTCGCGAAAATCCTCGCCGACGATGCGCATGCCCTCGACCAGCGCCTGGGTGAGCACGTCGTAGGGCGCCCAGCCGCGCCCGAGCAGGATGTTCGTGCCTTCCTCGATCTCTTCCTTCAGACCGTCGTAGAGATCGTCATGCATCTGCTGCACAAGCTCGTCGTCGGAAAGCTCGGAGAGGATGATTTCGTCGTCGGACATCTCAGGGCTCCAGAAGGCCGTGTCTGCAAGGGGGAGTGCGCGCGGCAAGTGTGCCGACAAATCCTTGCCAATTCATATTCCGGCGGATCGCGGTCTCCATAGCCGATTTGCGACGTTACGCAAGGATAAAGCGACCCCGGCGGGATCGGGGCGGGGAAGGGTTTTTCCTGTCGGTTTTGCGACAGGGGCTGGCGCTGGCGGGCCGCTTCGGCATGATGGCTCGGATACGATCCGGCAGGATAGGGCCGGGATGCGGCCAGGATGCGGCAAGTGGGGCCGCGAGGAATCGGGAATGACGGCGATGACGGACAGCGCTCCAGCGGCGGAGGAAGCGGGCGGCAGGCGGGGCAGGGGCGACCGCGGCGGCGGCGCGGCCGCACGGCGGGCGGCGCGCTCGGGCGGCGGTCCGGGCGGGCAGTTGACCTACATCCGGCGCAAGGTGCCGCTCTACGAGGTGCTCACCGAGGAAGGGCTGGCGCTGATCGAGGCCAATGCCGACACGGTGCTGGAGGAGATCGGCATCGAGTTCCGCGACGACGCCGAGGCGCTGGCGCTGTGGAAGGAGGCGGGCGCCGAGGTGAAGGGGGAGCGCGTCCACTTCCCCAAGGGGCTGTGCCGGTCGCTGCTGAAGACCGCGCCTTCCGTCTTCACGCAGCATGCGCGCAATCCCGAGCGCTCGGTGCAGATCGGCGGCGACGCCACCGTGTTCGCGCCCGTCTACGGGCCGCCCTTCGTGCGCGACCTCGACGGCAAGCGGCGCTACGCCACCATCGAGGATTTCCGCAACTTCGTCAGGCTCGGCTACATGGCGCCGTCGATCCACCATTCCGGCGGCACGCTGTGCGAGCCGGTCGACGTGCCTGTCAACAAGCGCCATCTCGACATGGTGCTGGCGCACATGACGCTGTCGGACAAGCCGTTCATGGGCTCCGTCACCGCGCCGGAGCGCGCCGAGGACACGGTGGTGATGGCGAAGATCCTGTT
>JALHFU010000016.1:9503-14844 GCA_022838525.1 Hyphomicrobiales bacterium
GATTTCGTCGACCGGAACACCGTCGTCATCAACCTCATCAACGCCAACTCGCCGATGGTGTTCGACGAGACGATGCTGGGCGCGGCCAAGGTCTATGCGCGGGCCAACCAGGCGACGATCATCACGCCCTTCATCCTCGCCGGCGCCATGAGCCCGGTGACGGTCGCCGGCACGCTGACGCAGGTGCTGGCCGAGGTGCTGGCCGGCGCGGCGTTCACCCAGCTCGTCCGGCCCGGCGCGCCGGTGCTGTTCGGCACCTTCGCCTCGTCGATCTCGATGCAGTCGGGCGCGCCGACCTTCGGCACGCCGGAACCGTCGCTCGTCTCCTACGGCGCCGCGCAGCTCGCGCGCCGGCTCGGCCTGCCGTTCCGCACCGGCGGCTCGCTCTGCGCCTCCAAGATTCCCGACGCGCAGGCGGCCTACGAGAGCGCCAACACGCTGAACTCGACGCTGCTTGCCGGCACCAACTTCGTGCTGCATGCGGCCGGCTGGCTCGAGGGCGGGCTCGCCTCCTGCTACGAGAAGTTCATGATGGACATCGACCAGCTCGGCATGACGCAGAAGTTCGCCGAGGGCGTCGATCTCTCCGAGAACGGGCAGGCGATGGACGCGATACGCGAGGTCGGGCCCGGCAGCCACTATCTCGGCTGCACGCACACGCAGGCCAATTTCCAGACCGCCTTCTACCGCTCGGCCATTGCCGATAACAACTCGTTCGAGCAGTGGCAGGCCGAGGGCGAGAAGACCGCGCCGCAGCGCGCCAACGAGATGGCGCGGCGGTGGCTGGCGAGCTACGAGGCGCCGGCGCTCGATCCCGGCATCGCCGAGGGGCTGCGCGACTTCGTGGCGCGCAGGAAGGCGTCGATGCCCGACGCCTTCACATGAAGGGAGCCCGTCTCAGGCCGGGCGAAAGTGGCCGAGATCATCCACCGCGAGGTCTGGCGCAGCGCCGTCAGGCCGGCCGATGAGCGCTGACCCCGTCGGCGTCGCCGCCGCGACGCTCAGCGCAAGCGGACTGATCCTGCGCGGCGGCTTCAACTTCGCCGATGGCGAGGCGCGGCCGCAGGGGCCGGACGGAGCGCCGGCAAGGGCCGTGCTTCTGGTCGGCAATGGCGGCGCGGCCTACTGGCGGCATTTCTCGCGCTGGCTGGAGAGCCGGCCGACGCCGGCCGCCAACCCGCTCGACACGTGGTCGCGCGCGGTGATCGGCGAGGCGGCGGGCCTGATCGGCGCGCGAGTCGCGATGCCCAACGACCGGCCGTTCCTGCCGTTCCAGCAATGGGCGATGCGGGCGGAAGGGCTGAAGCCGTCGCCGCTCGGCCTTCTCATGCATCCGCGCTTCGGCCTGTGGCATGCCTATCGCGGCGCGCTGCTGCTCGGCGTCGGGATTTCGGGGCGGGACCTTCATGCACTGAATCAGGCGGCTGCCGATCCGATTCACCTGTGCGACCTATGTAGCGGAAAACCCTGCCTGAATGCCTGTCCGGTCTCGGCGTTCGCGGACGGCGGATTCGCCTACGAGGCCTGCGTAGCGCATGTGCGGAGCGCGGAAGGGGCGGCGTGCCGCGACGGCTGCCTCGCCCGTAACGCCTGTCCCGAGGCGGCGCAATGGCGCTATCCGGTGGCGGTGCAGGCGTTCCATCAGCGCGCCTTCGCGCGATTGTAGGCGATTGTAGGCGGCGCGGCGCGGTTCAGGCGGCCATGTTCTCGATGCGGTTGCGGCCGCGGTTCTTCGCCTCGTAGAGGCCGGCATCGGCCAGACGCATCAGCGCGTCGAGATCGCCCGGGGCGGTGGAGCTGTGGCAGACGCCGCCGCTGACGGTGATGTGGATGCGCCTGCTGCCGGCCGTCACCGAGGCGGCCGCGATGACGCGGCGGGTGCGCTCGATCGCGGCGTGGGCCTCGTCGTGGCCGACCTCGTAGAGGATCACTGCGAACTCCTCGCCGCCGACGCGCGCGGCGACGCCGCACCGGCCGGCCTGCTCGCGGCAGATGCGGGCGCAGCTGCGCAGCGCCTCGTCGCCGGCGGCGTGGCCGTAGCTGTCGTTGACCTGCTTGAAATGGTCGATGTCGAACAGCGCCAGCGCGAAGGGCCGGCTGTCGGCCTGCCGCAGCGCGCTTTCCAGCTCGGTCTCGAAGGCGCCGCGGTTGAGAAGCCCCGTCAGCGCGTCGTGGCTCGCGGCGTGGCGCAGCTCCTTGTTGGTGCGCTCGTAGGCGAGCGACAGGGCGAAAGCGCTGCTCGCCACGGTGTGGAAGACGGCGATGGTGAGGTGGATGGCAAGCGCCGTGTCCTGGGGCAGATGGTAGGGCATGGCCTCCGCGCCGAGGACGCCGAGGCCGATCCGCCACGCGAAGGAGGCGCCCATCACCGCATGGGCGATGACCAGCGCGTAGCGTGAGGGCAGGCCGTCGTCGCGGTCGCGCCAGAACTCGTAGGCCGTGGCCGCCGACAGGAAGGCCAGCACGACGTTGGCGACGGTGAAGGCGGGCGCATAGGAGACGTGCGCCCAGGGCGAGGCGACGACGAGGAACACCAGCAGCGGCGCCCACACCAGCCAGGCCGGCGCGGGCCTGTCGCTGAACTCGCGCGCCGCGCGCCAGCGCAGGCCGAGGCCGAGCACGAGCAGGCCGTTGGGCAGCGTCGCGGCCAGGAGCGGCGGGAGCTGCCAGTCGAAGGTAAAGACCGCGAGCGCGGCGCCGAGCACGATGTTGGCGAGCACCCACGAGCGCCAGTAGGGTGCGTCGCGGTGGCCCTTGCCCGCGCCGGCGAGCGCCAGCGCCATCACCCAAAGGATGATCATGTTGGCCGCGAAGAGCGTTGTCGTGTCCAGCGTAGAGTCCCCCGGTGCCCGCAGCGTGCGCCGGGTGCCCGCCGCCTGCCGCTTCCCCAAGGAAAGCATGCCGGCGCTACCGTTTGGTTAGGGGGCTTGGTTGCCGTAGGGTTAAGGCCGGGCGGGGCGCGAAATTTTTCTTGTGCCGACCCAAGGAATGGCGAGATTGCACCGTCCAACGGTCGATGATGGCGCTGATGACAGAGGAAGACGTCCCCGATGCCGAGCTTGCGCGCAACGCGGCGAGCGGCGACAGGGACTCGTTTTCCGTGCTCGTGGAGCGGCATTACGGCTTCATCTTCCGCCTGGCGTGGCGGCTGACCGGCCAGAAGGCCGATGCCGAGGACGTGGCGCAGGAAGTGTGCGCACGGCTCGGCCGGGCGATCCGCGGCTATCGCGGCGGCTCCGCCTTCACGACGTGGCTCTACGCCATCGTCGTCAACGCCGCCCACGATGCCGGCCGCCGCGCCGCGCGCGAGGCGGCCAAGGCCGATGCCTGGGGCGTGCAGGCGCTGATCGAGGGCGAGGCGGTCGAGGACCGGCCGGACGATCCGGCCGAGGCGCTGTGGGCGGCGGTGCGCAAGCTGCCGGCCAAGCAGCGCGAAGCCGTCACCCTCGTCTATGGCGAGGGCATGAACCATGCCGATGCGGCCGAGCTGATGGGCTGCTCGGAGGCGACGGTCTCGTGGCACGTCCACGAGGCGAAGAAGCGGCTGCGGCAGATCATGGCGGCCGGGGAAGTCTGACCATGGCGAAGAACGAATTCGACGAACTCGACATCCTGCGCCGCGCCAGGGCGCCCGCGCCCGACGAGGCCGCGAAGGCACGCGCGCTGGCGAGCGCGATGGCCGCCTATGACGCGGCGGAAAAAAATCCGGCGGTCGCCCAAGGATCGGGCGAGGGCGCGCGTCTCACCGACAGAACGATCCGGTTCTGGAGGGAAATGATGTCCAAGAAACTCGTTGCCGCCCCGGCGCTCGCCGGCCTCGTCGCGCTCCCGGTCGCGGGCTACGTCGCCTGGCAGGTGATGGAAGAGCTGCGGCTCGCCAGCACGCAGGGCGACGGCTTCGTGGAGACGAAGGCGCCCGAGCGCCGGCGCGTGGAAGCGCCGCAGGCGCCGACGGATGCAAGGCAGGCCGCTGGGGAGGCCACAAGGGAGGCCGAGATCGCCGAGCGCGGCGTGGCCGACACGCTCGCGACGCAGCCGGCTCCGGCCGCGGAATCGGCCCCGCCGGCGGTCCTCAACCGTGCGACGCGGGACATGCAGGTCGGCGGTCACGCCGTCTCCAAGCATCTCGCCGTGCCGGCGGCGCCGGCCATCATCGCGCCCGAGCCCTATGTCACGCCGGAAGACCGCGAGCGGTTCCGCGCCTTCGGCACCAACCCGGTGCGCTCGGCGCTGGAAAACCCGGTCTCGACCTTCTCCATCGACGTCGACACGGCGTCCTACGCCTTCGCGCGCCGCTCGCTGAAGGAGGGCTTCCTGCCCGACCGCGACAGCGTGCGCGTCGAGGAGATGATCAACTACTTCCCCTACGACTGGGCCGGGCCGCAGAGCGCCGAAGTGCCGTTCAACGCCACCGTCACCGTCACGCCGACGCCGTGGAACGACGACACGCGGCTGATGCATGTCGCGATCAAGGGCTACGACGTCGAGCAGGCGGAGAAGCCGCAGTCGAACCTCGTCTTCCTCATCGACACGTCGGGCTCGATGCAGTCGGCCGACAAGCTGCCGCTGCTGAAGAATTCGTTCCGGCTGCTGGTCGAGAAGCTCGAGGCCGACGACACGGTGTCGATCGTCACCTATGCCGGCAGCGCCGGCACGGTGCTGGAGCCGACGAAGGTCTCCGACAAGGCGAAGATCCTCGCCGCGCTCGAAAGGCTGGAGGCTGGCGGCAGCACGGCGGGCGAGGCCGGCATCCGCGAGGCCTACCGGCTGGCGGAGGAGTCGTTCGTGGAAGGCGGCGTCAACCGCATCCTGCTTGCGACCGACGGCGATTTCAATGTCGGCCAGAGCGACGACGAGGCGCTGAAGCGGCTGGTCGAGGAGAAGCGCAAGGGCGGCGTCTACCTGTCGGTGCTGGGCTTCGGCCGCGGCAACCTCAACGACCAGATGATGCAGACCATCGCCCAGAACGGCAACGGCGTCGCCGCCTATATAGACACGCTGGCCGAGGCCGAGAAGGTGCTGGTCGAGGAAGCCTCCTCGTCGCTGTTCACCATCGCCTCGGACGTCAAGATCCAGGTCGAGTTCAACCCGGCCCGCATCGCCGAGTACCGGCTGATCGGCTACGAGACCCGGGCGCTTGCCCGCGAGGACTTCAACAACGACAAGGTGGATGCCGGCGACATCGGCTCGGGCCACACGGTGACGGCGATCTACGAGGTCACGCCCGTCGGCAGCCCGGCGCAGATGATCGACGACCTGCGCTACGGCGAAGCGAGCCAGGGCAAGGGCGTGTCGAACGCCGACGAATATGCCTTCGTCAAGATCCGCTACAAGGCGCCGG
>JALHFU010000016.1:14854-42766 GCA_022838525.1 Hyphomicrobiales bacterium
GGCGACGAGCCGGCTGATCGAGACGCCGGTGACGGACGCCAACGCCGTTGCCTCCTTCGCGGAGGCGAGCG
Source organism: Hyphomicrobiales bacterium (assembly GCA_022838525.1). GTDB lineage: Bacteria > Pseudomonadota > Alphaproteobacteria > Rhizobiales > Rhizobiaceae > Aerobium. The sequence continues at coordinate 14,926 of JALHFU010000016.1, forward strand.
AGGACCTGCGCTTCTCGGTCGCCGTCGCGGCCTTCGGGCAGAAGCTGAGGGGCACGGACGCCGTCGCCGACTACGGATACGACAGGATCATGGAGATTGCCGCCGCCGCACGCGGCGCCGACCCCTTCGGGTATCGCGCCGAATTCCTTTCCCTCGTGCGTCTGGCCTCAGCGCTGGAGGGAAAGCGGTAGGCGGCAAAGCGGGCAGGCCAGCGCCGATGGGATCGTGTGAACGGCGCTGACTGTCCATGGGCGGGTGAGGCAGGCCGGCGGGGCATCGTCCCTGCCGGCCTTTTTTAGCGAGTAGGGAGTAGGGAGTAGCGAATAGGGAGTAGGGAATAGTGAGTGGTGACTGGGGGAGCCCGGCATCTCCGTTGCCGACCCTATTCGCTACTCCCTATTCGCTACTCGCTCTCTCCTCCGCTCGCGCCGGGCGGCGCCGTCGCCGCCGCTCTGGTTCGCCTGCTTGTTGCGCAAGGGGCCGATGCGGGCGACGATCTCCTCGACGGTCGGGCGCTGGGCCTTCCGGTGGGCGTCGAGCGCGTCGCGCATGGCCTTGAGGTGCGCGAAGGAGGTGCCGCAGCAGCCGCCGACGATCCGGGCGCCGGCATCGACGGCAAGCCGCGCATAGTCGGCCATCAGCTCGGGCGTGCCCGAATAGTGGATTTCCGTGCCGCGGAATTCCGGAATGCCGCAATTGCCCTTGACGACGATGGTGGCCTCCGGCTTCGCGCCGCTCATGTCGAGGAGGGTGGTGAGCGTGTCGGAGGCGCCGACGCCGCAATTCGCGCCCACCGCCGCCGGGGCATCGCCGAGCCCGTCGGCGACGCCGTGGATGTCCTTGGGCGCAAGGCCCATCATGGTGCGGCCGGCCGTGTCGAACGAGCCGGTATAGGTGTAGGGCAGGCCGACGCGGATCGCGGCTTCCGCCGCCGCCCTGATCTCGTCGGGCGCGGACATGGTCTCGATCCAGGCGACCTCGGCGCCGCCCGCCTTCAGGCCCTCGATCTGCTCGGCGAAGGCGTCCACCGCCTCCTCGTAGGTCAAAGCGCCGAGCGGCTGCAGAAGCTCGCCCGTCGGGCCGACGGAGCCGGCGACGATGACCTTGCGGCCGGCCTGGTCGGCGACGGAGCGGGCGATCTCGGCCGCCTTGCGGTTCAGCGCGTGCACCCGGTCCTGCGCGTGGTGCAGCTTGAGGCGGTGGCGGGTGCCGCCGAAGGAGTTGGTGAGGATGATATCGGCCCCGGCATCGATAAAGCCCCGATGCAGCGCCGCGACCCGCTCGGGGTGTGCCTCGTTCCACAGCTCGGGCGCCTCGCCCGCTTCCAGCCCCATGGCGAAGAGGTTGGTGCCGGTGGCGCCGTCGGCGAGAAGGACGCCCTTTTCGGCGAGCAGCGCCGCGATCGGATTGGTCATGGCAACGGGTCCGGGAGAACAATGAATGAAATAAGCATATAAAGAAATGATTATATCAAATCAACGGCCGTGCTCATGACGGCGGCCATTTGGTGCCGGGCGATCTGACGGCGGGCATCTCGCCGATGAGCGCCTGCCGGGCGATTGTCGCGGGCGGATGCGGCGGCGCGGGGCCGCCGCATCCGTCTCGGCCTATTCGGCCGTGGCGAGATGCCAGACGCCGCCGACCCCGTCGCCCGTCGCGTCGCCGGCCTTGGTGTCGCCCGCGTAGGTATAGAGCGGCTTGCCCTTGTGGGCCCACATCGTGGTCCCGTCGCTGCGCGTGATCACGGTCCAGTCGCCTTCGGCGGTCGCTCCGGCTTCGGCTGCGAAGGGCGGCCATCTGGTCGCGCACTCGCCGTCGCAGTTGGATTGGCCGGCGCTGTCCCGGTCGAAGGTGTAGAGCGTCATGCCCCGGGTATCGGTGTAGACCTTCTGGCCGTCGATCGTCGCGGTCTGGGCCGGTTCGGCGGCATAGGCTCCCGCGATGCCCAGAAACAGGGTCGTCAGTGCAGTAACAGCGATTCTCATGGAAATTGCTCCTCCTCCGGAGCGCGGTCGAGGGTAAGGGTCGACCGGATGTCGAACGCTCGCCGGCGTTTCGCGTTCCTTCCGCTCACGCACTCTTGTTCAGTCGTCGGAAGCCGCGCTATGGTTCCGCCATGGCGCTTGAGAGAAATCAGCTCGTTCTGGACGGAGTGTCGGTGACGCCTTCGCCGCGGACGCGGCATGCGGAACTGCTGCTCCTGTGCGCGCGCATCGGCTACTCCCCCCACCGCTCCGCCTGAATCCGCCCCGGCATTGCTGCCGGATCGATTCAACGGGAGCATCCATCGTCATGACTTATCAGAACTTTTCCCTGAAGCAGCTTCAGGAGATCGACGCGGCGCATTACCTGCACCCCTTCACCGACCACAAGGACCTGCGCGCCGCCGGCAGCCGCATCATCACCCGCGCCGACGGGCCGTTCATCTACGATTCCGAGGGCAACGAGATCCTCGACGGCATGGCCGGGCTGTGGTGCGTCAATGTCGGCTACGGCCGCGACGAGCTGGCCGAGGCCGCCTATGCGCAGATGAAGGAGCTGCCCTACTACAACTCCTTCTTCCGCTGCGCGACGCCGACGCCGGTGCTTCTGGCCAAGAAGCTCGCCGAGATCGCGCCGGACGGCTTCGAGCAGGTGTTCTACGGCTCGTCCGGCTCCGAGGCCAACGACACGGCGCTCCGGCTCGTGCGTCACTACTGGGCGCTCGAAGGCCGGCCGGAGAAGAACATCATCGTCTCGCGCAAGAACGCCTATCACGGCTCGTCCGTCGCCGGCACGTCGCTCGGCGGCATGGCGGCCATGCACGCCCAGCTCGGCGGCGCCGTGCCCGGCATCGTGCACGTCATGATGCCCTATTCCTACGAGCTGGCGCTGCCGGGCGAGAGCGACCACGATTTCGGCCTGCGCGCGGCCAGGGCGGTGGAGGACGCGATCCTCGAGGCGGGCCCGGACAAGGTGGCGGCCTTCATCGGCGAGCCGGTGATGGGCGCGGGCGGCGTCAAGATACCGCCGGCGAGCTACTGGCCGGAGATCAACCGCATCTGCAGGAAGTACGACGTGCTGCTGATGCTGGACGAGGTGATCACCGGCTACGGCCGCACCGGCGCGTGGTTCGCCGCGCAGTCGATGGGCATCGAGCCCGACACCATCACCACCGCCAAGGCGCTCACCTCCGGCTATCAGCCGCTGTCGGCGCTCCTGGTCGGGGACCGCATCGCGCGGACGCTGGTCGAGAAGGGCGGCGAGTTCTACCACGGCTACACCTATTCCGGGCATCCGGTCGCCTGCGCCGTGGCGCTCGCCAATCTCGACATCATCGAGCGCGAGGGGCTGATCGAGCGCGTGCGCGACGAGACCGGCCCCTATTTCCTCAAGGCGCTGCGCGAGGGCATCGGCGGCCACGGCATCGTCGGCGAGGTGCGGGCGCTGGGCCTGATGGGCGCGATCGAGATCGTCAGGGACAAGGAGACGCGCGAGCGCTTCCCCGGCGACGGGGCGGCCGCGGTCATGGTGCGCGACCATGCCATCGCCAACGGCATGATGCTGCGCGCCACCGGCGACACGATGATTCTGTCGCCGCCCTTGATCTGGACCAAGGAAACCATCGATATGGCGGTGGAGCGTATCGGCAAGGCGCTCGACCGCGCCGAGGCCGATTTGAGGAAGTGACCGATGCCCGAGCTGCCAGTGGTTGCATTGATCGAGTACGAGGATGCGTCCGACGAGGTCCGCGCCGTCTATGACGACATCATGGCGACGCGCGGCATCGACTGGGTCAACAACTTCTGGAAGGTCGTGGCGCACGACCCGGAGTTGCTGAAACGGACATGGGAGGATCTCAAGCAGGTGATGGCGCCCGGCGCGCTCGATCCCCTGACCAAGGAGATGATCTACATCGCCGTTTCGGCAACCAACGGCTGCGAATACTGCACCTACTCGCACACCGCTTCCGCCCGCGCCAAGGGCATGACCGACGCGCAGCTCATGGAGCTCCTGGCCGTCGTCGGCATGGCCAACGAGACCAACCGGCTCTCGAACGGCCTGCGGCCGCCGGTCGACGTCAAGTTCAAGCCGCGTTGACCGGGCCGCGCCTATGGCAGTGAAGCGGGGCTCCCGCCGTTCCGACCGTGCCGCAGGCGCGCTTGCCGGCAGCCTGATGCTGGCGCCGGCGGTGATGGCGCTGCGCGCGCCGCTGCTCGCGGCCGAGGCGGGCGGGCTCGATCCGTGGCGGATGGAGACGGCGCGCGCGGTGAGCGAGAAGATGGCGGCCGCCGCCGAGGGCATGGTTGCCGCCCAGCTCTCGCTGGTGCGCTCGACCTCCACCTTCTGGCTCGAGCTCTACAGCGGCAGCACGCCGGCGCTCCTCAACGGCATCGCCCTCGAACGCGCGATGCACGCGGCGCTGAAGCCGGCCGGGCGGCGGGTGAAGAAGAACTACAGGCGGCTGAAGAACGGCGGCTGAGCGCCTTGCAGGCGACAGGGAGGCGTTCGCCCTGCCGGGCGGGGGCCGCCTTTCGTTTTTTCCGGGCTGCAAACAGCAAGATCCGCGCTCTCCAGGCGGGGAGAGGCGCGGTCTTGCCACAAGATACGCATGGCGTTTCGCGACTACTCGATACGCTTGCGAAACTGACGGCTCCGGTACGCGAGACCTGATCCGGAGCGGTGGGCGGCTGCGTTTGCCGCCTCGCGATCCGTTCTACAGCGACATCGTTACCGGGCGGTTATCGAGAGCTTAAGCAATTCTGAATCGGGCGTTTTTTTTGGCCGGCCGGGCAGGTCGTCGCGACCCCGTCACGCCTTGCCGCGCAGGAAGCGGACGATGCCGGAAAAGTCCGTGCCGCCGTTGCCCGCCGCCTCGAACAGCGCATAGAGCTGGGCCGCTTCCGCGCCGAGCGGGGTCACGGCGCCCGCGCCTTGGGCGGCCTCCTGCGCCAGCTTCAGGTCCTTCAGCATCAGGCTGGCGGCGAAGCCGGGCTGGTAGTCGCGGTTGGCGGGGGAGTTGGGCACCGGCCCCGGCACCGGGCAGTAGGTGGTGAGCGACCAGCACTGGCCCGAGGAGGTCGACGCGACGTCGAACAGCGCCTGATGCGACAGGCCGAGCTTCTCGGCCAGCACGAAGGCCTCGCTGACGCCGATCATCGAGATGCCGAGGATCATGTTGTTGCAGATCTTGGCGGCCTGTCCCGCGCCGGCGTCGCCGCAATGGACGATCTTGCCGGCCATCGGCTGGAGCAGCGGCTCGGCCCTGGCGAAGGCGTCCTCCGCGCCGCCGGCCATGAAGGTCAGCGTGCCGGCCGCAGCGCCGCCGACGCCGCCCGAGACCGGCGCGTCGACCGATAGCATGCCCGCGTCGGTGGCGACGGCATGGGCCTTGCGCGCGGAGTCGACGTCGATGGTGGAGGAATCGATGAACAGCGTGCCCTTCCTCGCCGCCGGCACGATGTCGGCATAGACGGCAAGCACGTGCTTGCCGGCCGGCAGCATGGTGACGACCGCGTCGGCGTCGCGCACGGCCTCGGCCGCGCTCGCCGCGATCTCCAGCCCGTTCCCCCGCGCCGTCTCGAGGTTCTGCGGCATCAGGTCGAAGCCGCGCACCGTGTGCCCGGCCTTGACCAGATTGGCGGCCATGGGATTGCCCATGTTGCCGAGGCCGATGAATGCGATGGTGGTCATGTTCTCCTCCAGAGAAAACAGGGAATAGTGAGTAGGGAATAGTGAGTAGTGCAGAAATCCTTGGAAGGTGAGCTGAGAAAATTGTCTGCGACAATCTGCTCGCTATTCTCTACTCACTATTCCCTACTCACTCTCTCTCATCTGCCGATCAGATGCCGCGCCACGATCAGCCGCATGATCTCGTTGGTGCCTTCGAGGATCTGGTGGACGCGCAGATCCCGCACCAGCTTCTCGATGCCGTATTCGTGCAGGTAGCCGTAGCCGCCGTGGATCTGCAGCGCCTCGTTGGCGATGTCGAAGCAGGTGTCGGTGACGAAGCGCTTGGCCATGGCCGACCACTTGCCGGCGTCGTGCGCCTTGCGGTCGAGCTTGGAGGCGGCGGCGTAGAGCATCACGCGCGAGGCCTGCAGCTCGATCTCCATGTCGGCGAGCTTGAACTGGAGCGCCTGGAAGCGGTCGATGGTCTGGCCGAAGGCCACGCGCTCGCCGGCATAGGCGAGCGCCTTGTCGAGCGCGGCCTGCGCGCCGCCGAGCGAGCAGGCGGCGATGTTGAGCCGGCCGCCGTCGAGCCCGGCCATGGCGATGCGGAAGCCCGAACCCTCGCCGGAAAGCAGGTTCTCGGCCGGCACCTTGCAGTCCTCGAAGATCACCTGCCGGGTGGGCTGCATGTGCCAGCCCATCTTGCTCTCCGACGGGCCGAACTTCAGGCCGGGGGCGTCCTTCGGCACGACCAGAGTGGAGATGCCCTTGGGGCCGTCCTCGCCGGTGCGGGCCATGACGACGTAGACGTCGGAATCGCCGGCGCCGGAGATGAACTGCTTGGTGCCGTTGAGCACGTAGTCGCTGCCGTTGCCGCCGGAGCGCGCCGCCCTCGTCTTGAGCGCGGCGGCGTCCGAGCCGGAGCCGGGCTCCGTCAGGCAGTAGCTCGCCAGCCATTCGAGCGAGGTGAGCTTCGGCAGGAAGCGGTGGCGCTGCTCCTCCGAGCCGAAGGTGTCGATCATCCACGCGGACATGTTGTGGATGGAGATCATCGAGGAGAAGCCGGGGCAAGCGGCGGCCAGCGCCTCGAAGATCAGCACCGCGTCGAGCCGCCCGAGGCCCGAACCGCCGACGTCGTCCCGGATGTAGATGCCGCCGAAGCCGAGCGGGCCGGTCTCGCGGATCGCGTCGAGGGGAAAGCTGCGCGCCTTGTCCCATTCGAGCGCGAAGGGCGCGACGCGCTCGGCGGCGAAGGCGGCCGTCATTTCCTGGATGGCGCGCTGGTCCTCGTTCAACTCGAACTGCGCGGCAGGGATCGCGGCGTCCATAACATCCTCCCCGATGTCCGTGACGGACCATGCTTGTATGTTGTCGGCGCAGTCTATTCCTTTGCCTTGCCCATGCAACAAGCCGGCCTGCACAGGCGTTGTGCACGGATGAAACAACGTGACGTGCGGCAGGTCGATAGCGGAAGGGCGCTGCGCAGAAAAAGATAGGGCCGGCGCGGCTCCTGCCGCCGCGCCGGCCCGGTTGTCGGAACAGGACCGGATGCGTCGCTACATGCCCTTGAACAGGCTGCCGGCTGCGAGGACGATCCACGCGACGAGGGCGATCCAGAACGCCCAGGCCGCCGCAGCGGCGCCGAGTACCGACAGATAGGCAAGCAAAGCGACAATAGCGAGGACGACGGAGATCAGAAACACGATCTGTGTAGGCGCATTCAGATTCATGGCTTTCTCCTTGGGCCAAGTGATTCCGTGCGGCTCCACTTTACCCGATCGGGGTTTCATTGGCAGCGGTTCTTGCCGCGGCCGCGTCAGTCGATCAGCAGGCGGATGGCGAGCACGACGCAGGTGACTACCAGCAGCGGCTTGATGAGTCGGGCGCCGTTCTTCATGGCCAGCCGCGCGCCGAACCGGGCGCCGAGGAACTGTGCTGCGCCCATCACCAGCCCGACCTTCCACGACACGACGCCGACGGCGGAGAAGAAGATCAGGCTGCCGAGATTGGACGAGAAGTTGAGCAGCTTGGTGTGGGCGGTGGCCTTGAGCACGCCGTAGCCGGCGAGCGTGACGAAGGCGAGCATGAAGAACGAGCCGGTGCCCGGCCCGAAGATGCCGTCGTAGAAGCCGATCACCGGCACCACGGTGACGCCGAACAGGAACGGCGACAGGCGGCGGGCGCGGTCGACGTCGCCCATGTCGGGCTTGAAGGCGAAATAGAGCGCGATGACGACCAGCATCGGCGGCAGCGCCGCGCGCAGCCACTCGCCGGGCAGGATCGTCGCCAGCACCGCGCCGGCAATGGAGCCGAGGAAGGCGAGCGCCGCCGAGGGAAGCTGGTGCCTGACGTTCACCAGCCCGGCCGAGGCATAGGCGTAGGTGGCCGAACCGGAGCCGAACACGCTTTGCAGCTTGTTGGTGCCGAGCGCCTCGACCGGCGTCAGCCCGGCGAGCAGCAGCGCCGGCACGGTGATCAGCCCGCCGCCGCCGGCGATGGAATCGATGAAGCCGGCGACGAAGCCCGCCAGCGCCAGAAGCAGGAGGATGTCGACGGTGACTTCCGTGAGCATCGGCTAACCCTGCCCGGCCAGACGCCGGGCGAGCGCCCGTGCGAGGTCGGGCGCGGCGTCGACCAGCGCCTTCGCGGCCCCGGATTGCGGATGGTCGAGCACGTCGGCGGTCCTGCCTCGCTCGACGATCCTGCCCTCGTGCATGACCATCACCTCGTCGGTGATGGCGCGCGCGACGGTCAGGTCGTGGGTGATGAAGAGATAGGCGACGCCGAGCCGGCCGTTCAGATCGGCGAAGAGGTCGAGGATCTGGGCGCGGATCGACACGTCGAGGGCCGAGACCGGCTCGTCGGCCACCACCAGCTTCGGCCGCGTGATGATGGCGCGGGCGATCGAGATGCGCTGGCGCTGGCCGCCGGAGAATTCGTGCGGGTACTTGTCCATGTCCTTCGGCGCCAGCCCGACCTCGTGGAGCGCGGCCGCGACCATGTCGCGGCGCTCGGCGGCGGAGGGTTGCCTTTCGAGGAGGTGCAGCGGCTCGGCCACCAGCCGCTCGACCTTGTGGCGCGGATCGAACGAGCCGTAGGGGTCCTGGAACACCACCTGCATCTTGCGCCGGGAAGGCTTGAGCGCCGACTCCGGAAGCGTGCTCGTCTCGGCGCCGTCGAGCCGGATCGCACCGTCCGTCGGGCGGTCGAGCGCGAGGATCATGCGCGCCAGCGTGGACTTGCCGCAGCCCGAGCGGCCGACCAGCGCCACGGACTGGCCCTCGTGGATCGAGAACGACACGTCGTCGACGGCGCGGAAGGGCGCGGGCTTGCGGAAGAGCGAGGTGCGGCGGCCGGGATAGTCCTTGACCACCGACGCCACTTCCAGAAGCGGCGTCGCGCCGGCGGCGGGGGCAGGGGGGCGTTGCCGCGCCGGCACATGGGTCGAGGCGAGCGCCAGCTGGCGGGTGTAGGGGTGGACCTGCTCGGAGAGCGTGCGCGCGGTCTCGCCCGCCTCCATCACCTCGCCGTGGCGCATCACCGTGATGCGGTCGGCCATGTCGGTGACGACGGCGAGGTCGTGCGAGATGAGCAAAAGCCCCATCTTCCGCTCGTCCACCAGGTCGCGCAAAAGGTCGAGGATCTGCGCCTGAAGCACCACGTCGAGCGCGGTGGTCGGCTCGTCGGCGATCAGCAGTTTCGGTTTCAGCGCGCAGGCGATGGCGATGACGACGCGCTGGCGCTGGCCGCCCGACAGCTCGTGCGGGAAGCGCGACAGCGGGAACTTTTCCGCCGGCAGGCCGACGCGGTCGAGGATCTTCCGCGCCGTCTCCTCGGCGTCGGCGCGGGAGGCGCCGGTGTGCCAGCGTATGCCCTCGGCCACCTGTTCGCCGATGGTCTTGACCGGGTTCAGCGCCGTCATCGGCTCCTGGAACACCATGCCGATGTCGTCGCCGCGCAGCCGGTTCATCGCGGCTTCCGGGGCGGAGAGGATGTCGATGCCGTCGAAGGTGACGCGGCCGGCGGCCTGCATCACATGCGGCAGGAGCCGCATCACGGTCAGCGCCGTCATCGACTTGCCGGAGCCGGATTCGCCGACAAGGCCCATGACCTCGCCTTCCTCGATGGCAAGGTCGACGTTCCTGAGGATCGGCGTGCTGCCGATCGAGACCGTCAGCTTCTCGATCTCCAGCAGGCTCATCGCTCGCGCCTCAGCTTCGGATCGAGCACGTCGCGCAGGCCGTCGCCGAGCAGGTTCAGGCCGAGCACGGTGACGACGATGGCAATGCCGGGAAAGATCGCCTGCCAGGGCGCGACCATCATGCGGGTCTGGGCCTCGAACAGCATGCGGCCCCAGGACGGCATCGGCGGCTGCGCGCCGAGGCCGAGATAGGACAGGCCCGCTTCGGCAAGGATGCCGAGCGCGAACTGGATCGTGCCCTGCACCAAGAGCATCGAGGCGATGTTGGGCAGGATGTGCTCGACGGTGACGAGCACCTTGCCCTTGCCGGCGGCGCGGGCGGCGAGCACGTATTCGCGCGGCCACAGGGACAGCGCGCCGGCGCGCGCCACGCGGGCGAAGACCGGCACGTTGAAGATGCCGATGGCGATGATGGCGTTGACGGCGCCGGGGCCGAAGATCGCGGTGATCATCACCGCCGAGAGGAGGGCCGGGAAGGCGAAGACCACGTCGTTGAAGCGCATCAGCGCCTCGTCCACCCAGCCGCCGCGCGCGGCCGCCCAGCAGCCGAGCGGCACGCCGACGGCCATGCCGATGCCGACGGCGACGACCGCGACGGCGATGGAGTTGCGGGCGCCGATCATCACCATCGACAGGATGTCGCGGCCGAAATGGTCGGTGCCGAACGGGTGCTGCCACGACGGCGGCTTCATGCGGTCGGCGACGACGAGGTGGGTGATGTCGAACGGCGTCCACAGGAAGGAGAGGAGCGCCATCGCCGCGATCAGCGCCGTGATGGCGAAGCCTGTGACGAAGGAGCGGTTGGCGAAGGCCTGCCGGACGAGGCCCTTCGGCGGCGGCGCTTCGTAGGGCGTGACCTCGACGCTCATCCTTGAGCCCTCATGCCCGCACCCTGAGGCGCGGATCGACCACGGCGTAGAGGATGTCCACGATGAGGTTGACGAGGACCACGCTCGCCACCAGCAGCATGACGACGCCCTCGACCACGATCAGGTCGCGCTGCGTGATGGCCTGGAAGACGAGGCGGCCGAGGCCGGGCAGGTAGAACACGTTCTCGATGATGATGGTGCCGGCGAGCAGGAACGAGAACTGCAGGCCCATGATGGTCAGCACCGGGATCATGGCGTTCCTGAGCGCGTGCCGCCACAGAACGGTGCGGCGCGGCATGCCCTTGGCGCGGGCGGTGCGGATATAGTCCTCGCCCAGTACCTCCAGCATGGCCGAGCGGGTGACGCGGGCGAGGATCGCCGCCTGCGGCAGGGCGAGCGCCACCGCCGGCAGGACGAGCGCCTTCAGCCCCGGCCAGACGCCGGCGCCCCAGCCGGGAAAGCCGCCGGCGGGCAGCAGCCTCAGCCATACGGCGAAGACGTAGACCAGAAGCAGCGCGAACCAGAAATTGGGGATGGCGACGCCGAGCTGGGCGATGCCCATCGACACGGTGTCGCCGGCGCGCCCGCGGCGCGCGGCGGAGAAGATGCCGACCGGGATCGCGATGGCCGTGGACAGCGCCAGCGAGATCAGCGCCAGCGGCAGCGAGACGACGACGCGCTCGAGAATCAGATCGATGACCGGCGAGGAATAGGTGAAGGAGCGGCCGAAATCGCCGGCGGCGAGGCCGAGTATCCAGCCGACATAGCGGGTCAGCACCGGGTCGTTCAGGCCCATCTGCTCGCGCATGGCGGCGAGCGCCTCGGGCGTGGCGTTCATGCCGAGCATGAGCAGGGCGGGATCGCCCGGCAGGACTTCCAGCACGCCGAACACGACCATCGACGCCACCACGAGCGTGATCGCGCCGATGCCGATGCGTTTTGCCAGAAATGCGATCATGAAGCCGGAAGCGGTGCCTTCGAAGGAAAAGACCTCCCCCGCGCGGGCGGCGCGGGGGAGGCACGTCGGGTGCGGGCCGTTACTCGGTCCAGCGGACCTTGGTCAGGTCGGCGACGGAGAGCGGCCAGTTCTCCCACATGCCTTCGAGCTTGGCGTCCCAGACGCCGACCTTGGGCATCTGGAACAGGAAGCCGACGGGCGCGTCCTCTGCGAGGATGCGCTGCGCCTTGCCGTAGAGCTCGTTGCGCTTGGCCTCGTCGGTCGTCACCTCCAGCTCCTCCATCACCGCGTTGAACTCGGGGTTCTGGTACTGGAAGTAGTAGTCGGGGCGGGCGTAGATGCCGATGTCCATCGGCTCGACGTGGCTGACGATGGAGAGATCGTAGTCCTTCTCGGTGAAGACCTGCTTCAGCCAGTCGGCCCATTCGAGGGGGATGATCTCGAGGTTGATGCCGACCTGCCGGAGCTGCGAGGCGATGATCTCGCCGCCTTCGCGGGCATAGGACGGCGGCGGCAGCTTGAGCGTCGCGGAGAAGCCGTCCGGCAGCCCGGCTTCGGCCAGAAGCTCCTTGGCCCGGTTCGGATCGTGGGGATAGGTGCCGGTCAGGTCGACATAGGCCGGATGATGCGGCGCGAAGTGCGAGCCGATCGGCACGCCGAGGCCGGACATGGTGCCGGCGATCAGCTCGTCGCGGTTGAGCGCGTGCGCGATGGCCTGGCGCACCTGGAGCTTGTCGAACGGCTCCTTCTTGTTGTTGGTGGAAAGCACCGTCTCGCCCTCGGTCGAGCCGATGACGACCTTGAAGCGCGGGTCGGCCTGGATCTGCGGCAGGGCGTCGCCGGCCGGCATGTTGGAGAAGGCGTGGACGTCGCCGGAAAGCAGCGCCGGAATGGCGGCCGCAGCATCGGGCACGATGCGGAACTCGGCGCGGTCGAGCGCGACGGGATCGCCCCAGTAGTCGGGGTTCTTCACCAGCTTGATCGAGGAGCCCTTGGCCCAGCTCTCGAACTTGAACGGGCCGGTGCCGATCGGGTGCTCCTTGTTGTTGTCGGCGGAGGCCGGCGACACGATGGCGGCTTCGCCCCAGCCCATGTTCCACAGGAACGCGCCCTGCGGGTGCTTGAGCGTCACGACGACGGTGGCGGGGTCCACGACCTCGACCGTGTCGATGGCGGAATAGAGGCCCTTCTGCGGGTTGACGGAATCCTCGGCCATCGCGCGCTCGATGGAGAACTTGACGTCGTCGGCGCTGAAGTCGGCGCCGTCGTGGAACTTCACGCCGGTGCGCAGCTTGAAGGTGTAGACCTTGCCGTCGTCGGAGATTTCCCAGCTTTCGGCGAGGCCGGGCTGCACCTGGCCGTCGGGGCCGATGCGGGTGATGCCCTCGAAGATGTTGGCGTAGCCGACTTCCTTGATGGCGGCGGCGGCGCCCGCCGTCGGGTCGAGATGCGGCGGCTCCAGCACCATGCCGATCACGACGTCGGTGCGCGCGGCATGGGCGGACGCGGTTGCGGCCAGCGCCAGCACGGCGGCGGCCAGTATGGAGTTCAACGGCTTCATCACTCTCTCCCTGAAACGGACGGTCTTTGCCGGCGATCAAAGCGCGAAACGGCCGGCGAGTAAATCGGCTTTGTTGCGCTGCGATAGGGCAGGCAGCGGGCGAGGGGCGCCGCCGTCGGCGGCAGCGGCCCGTCACGCATGATGACGGTGGTGGTGCGCATGGTGATGCACGCCGCGCAGCAGCGCGTCGAGCGAGATCGCCATCACCTTGGCCGATTCGACCATGTCGTCGATGCCGACCCATTCGTCCGGCCGGTGGGCGAGGTCGAGGATGCCGGGGCCGTAGGCGATGCAGTCGTGCAGGTGGCCGATGCGGGCGATGTGCTTCTGGTCGTAGGTGCCGGGCGAGATGACGTAGTCCGGCTCGCGGCCGAAGATGGTGCGGATGCCTTCGGCCACCGCCGTCACCACGGGCGCGTTGCGCTCGGTCATGGTTGGCAGCACCTCCATCAGGTCGCGGATGGCGTAGTCGAACTTCGGCCGGTCGCGCTTCAGGCGCTCGAGGATGGAGACGACCTCGCCCTTCACCTCGTCGAGCGATTCCTCGAGCAGGAAGCGGCGGTCGATCACCGTGCGGCAGGAATCCGGCACGTTGGGCGAGGGCAGGCCGGGGAAGAAGTCCTCGGTCTGGCCGCCATGGATGGAGTTGATGTTCATGGTCGAGCGCCGCGCGCCTTCCGGCACCACGGGCATTTCAGTCTGCTTGCGGTCCAGCGCCGGGAAAAGCTCCTCCTCGAAGGCGTTGAGCACGGCGCCCATGTGGCGGATCGCCGAATCGCCGAGGAACGGCATCGAACCGTGGGCGATCGAACCCCGGGTCTCGATCTCGGCCCACCAGACGCCGCGATGGCCGAGGCAGATGCGGTCCTTGTTCAGCGGCTCGGGGATGATGACGTGGTCGACGCGCGGCCGCGAGAAGAAGCCCTTGGAGGCGAGATAGGCGACGCCGCCGAAGCCGCCCGATTCCTCGTCCACCGTGCCGGAAATCTCGATGGCGCCGGGAAAATCGGGAAAGACGTCCATGAACGCCTCGGCGGCGACGATCGAGGCGGCGAGCCCGCCCTTCATGTCGCAGGCGCCGCGGCCGTAGACGCGCCCGTCCTTCACCGTGCCGGCGAAGGGATCGACGGTCCAGCCGTCGCCGGCCTCGACCACGTCGATGTGCGAGTTGAAGTGGACCGTGGCGCCGGGCGCGCGGCCCTCGCGGCGGGCCACGACGTTGGTGCGCGGGTAGCGGTCGTTGTCGCCGGGCGTGCCCTCGCCGCGGATCAGGCGCGTCTCGAAGCCGCGGTTCCTGAGCCGCACGCCGATATATTCGGCGCAGGGCGTGTAGGCTTCGCCCGGCGGGTTGACGGTCGGGAAACGGATCAGTTCGGAGGCAAGCGCCACGAGGTCGTCGCGGCGCGCCTCGACGGCGCGGAAAAGGCGTTCGTTCATGGCCGCACTCTAGAGCAGGGTCGCGGAAGTCTGGCAAGATGCCGGCATTGGGCCAGCGTCTCACGTGGATTTGACCACGAAACGGCGATTTCCTGTTAGGAAATTTCCGGCAAGATGCGCGGATGCGAACGATCGCGCGGCGATTCTCAGGCAACGGCTTTCAGGCAACCGGGCAAGGGGTTTCAGGCATGGCAGGCACGAAGCGTCTCATCGCAACCGTGGCAACGGGCCTCGCGCTGTGGGCGCTTCCGGCGCAGGCGGCGACGCTGGTCGCCCGCGTCGACGTGGCGGCGCAGAAGATGACCGTCACCCATCACGGCAAGGTGCTGCACGAATGGCCGGTCTCGACGGCGCGCCCCGGCTACGTGACGCCGCGCGGCGAATACCGGCCGCAGCGCATGCACAAGATGTGGCACTCGCGCAAGTACGACATGTCGCCGATGCCGTTCGCGGTGTTCTACGACCGCGGCTGGGCCGTGCACGGCACGTCGGCGGTCGGCCGGCTGGGCAGTCCCGCCTCGCATGGCTGCGTGCGGCTCGCCACGCCCAATGCCGAGACCTTCTACAGCCTGGTGCGCCAGGTCGGGCCGGGCAACACCCGCATCATCGTTCAGGACTGAGGGCCGGCCGGCGATTCGGCGGTCGGCTTCCGCGCCGGTTTGCCGTCGAGCTGCCAGCGCTTGTGGAACCACATCCACTGGCCGGGATGCTCGCGCACCCAGCCTTCGACCACGTCGTTGAGAAGCTGCGAGGTCGCGGCGACGTCCACCGTGCCGGTCGGCGTGCGCGGCAGCTCCAGCCTGTCGTAGACCTCCAGCCGGAAGCGGTTGCCGGGCAGGCGGATCGAGCGGGCGGGATGCACGTCGCAATCGTACTGGCGGGCGAGCTTGGCGACGAGCGGGCTGGTGTTGCAGGGGCGGCCGAAGAAGGTGGTCGGCACGCCGCGGCGGAACTTCTGGTCGACGAGGACGCCGATGTTGCCGCCGCGCTCCAGCACGCGGGCGAGGCCGAACGCCGCGCCGGCGCGCGAGGCGATCAGCTCGCCCATGGCTTCGGCGCGCGTCGAGAAGATGTATTTCGCGATGTAGGGATTGTTCGGTGCGCGGAACAGTGCCGTCACCGGCAGGTCGTAGAGGGAGGCTGCGACCGGCAGCAGCTCGAAATTGCCGGTGTGGGCGGTGAAGAAGATGTGCGGCCGCCTGTCCTCGCGCAGGCGCAGGAAAATCTCCTCGCCGACGACCTCGACGCGCGCGGCCTGGCCGTCGCGCGGCTCGAGGTCGAACATGCGGTCGAGATAGAGATATTCGCCGGCAAGCCGCGCCATGTTGCCCCACATGTCCGAGGCGATGGCTTCGAGCTCTTCCTCGCTCTTCTCGGGATAGGCGCGGCGCAGGTTGTCCATCGCGACGCGGTGGCGGCCGACGAGCGGGCCGACGCGGCGGGCGACGCGGTCGGCGAAGTTCAGCGCCCTGTCGGGCGGCAGGAGGCGCAGGAGCCACAGGATGGCGAAGACGAGCTGCCCGACCAGCCAGTGCTCGACGCGCTTGGCGATGCGCAGCGTGCGCGCGGCGAGCGGCCTCAGGAACGGCGCGCGCCCCTGCGCCATCAGGCGATCCGCAGGATGATCTTGCCGAATACGTCGCGGCCTTCCATGCGGCGCAGCGCGACGTCGATGTCGTCGAAGCCGACCTCGGTGTCGATCACCGGCCTGACGATGCCGGCCGCCATCTTGAGCATGGCGTTCTCCATGTTCTCGATGCGGCAGCCGAACGAGCCGAGGATCTTGAGCTGCTGCTGGAAGAGCTGCATCAGGTTCATCGAGGTCGAGACGCCGGAGGTGGAGCCGCAGGTGACGAGGCGGCCGCCGCGCTTCAGCGACAGCATGGAGCCGGCCCAGGTGTCGGCCCCGACATGCTCGAACACCACGTCGACGCCCTTCTTGGCGGTGAGCTTGCGCACCACGCCCTCGAAGCGGTCCTCGCGGTAGTTGATGACGTGGTCGGCGCCGAGCGCCCTGGCCTTGTCGATCTTGTCGTTTGAGCCGACGGTGGTGATGACCGTGCAGCCCATGCGCTTTGCAAGCTGGATCGCGGCCGAGCCGATGCCGGAGCCGCCGGCATGGACGAGGATGGTCTCGCCGGGTTCGAGCTTCGCATTGTCGAACAGCATGTGCTCGACCGTGCCGAAGGTGACGGGCGCGACCGCCGCGCCGATCTCGTCGACGCCGGGCGGGGCGGGGACGAGCAGACGGGCCGGCAGGTTGACCTTCTCCTGCGCGAAACCGTCGAGATGGAAGCCGTGGACGCCCGAGACGTGGCCGCACAGATTGTCGCGGCCCTCGCGGCAGGCGCGGCAGCGCCCGCAGGTGCGCGCGCCGTAGATCGAGACGATCTGGCCGGGCAGGAGGTTTGCGACGCCGGGGCCGATCTCCTCGACCTCGCCGGAGGCTTCCGCGCCGATGACGAGCGGCATCTTGCGCTTGGCGAAGGCCATGCCGCGCCAGCCCCACACGTCGATGTGGTTGAGCGCCACGGCGCGGATGCGCACCGTGACCTCGCCCACTCCGGGCGGCGGCGGCGGCGGCAGATCGACGGCTTCCAGCCGCCGGTCCTCGACGAGTTGCAATGCGCGCATGGGGATATGTCCGCTTCTGGCTTGCGTGTCGCGGAGCGGGTTAGCCGGGTTCCCGCGCCATGACAAGGCATGCGTTCTGGCCGCCGAAGCCGAAGGAGTTCGACAAGACGGTCGAAACCTGCGCCTCGCGCTTGACGTTCGGCACCACGTCGAGCTCGATCGACGGGTCGGGCTGGTCGTAGTTGATGGTCGGCGGGATGACGCCCTCGGTCATGGTCAGGATCGAGAACACCGCCTCGACCGCGCCGGCGGCGGACAGGGTGTGGCCGATCATCGACTTGTTGGACGATACCGGCAGGCTCTTCATGCGCTCGCCGAACACGGTCGAGAGCGACAGGTGCTCCATCTTGTCGTTCTCGGGCGTCGAGGTGCCGTGGGCGTTGACGTAGTCGATGCCGTCCTCGCCCAGGCCGGCATCGGCGAGTGCGGCGCGCACGGCGGCGATGGCCGGCGAGCCGTCGGGCTTGGAGCGGGTGCGGTGGAAGTCATCGGCCTTCTCGCCGCAGCCGGCGACAATGCCCAGCACCTTCGCGCCGCGGGCGCGCGCGCTTTCGAGCGATTCCAGCACCAGCGCGGCCGAGCCTTCGGCGAGCACGAAGCCGTCGCGGTCCTTGGAGAACGGCTTCGACGCCTTCTGCGGCTCCCCGTTCTGGGTCGAGAGCGCGGAGAGAAGCGAGAAGCGGATCAGCGCCTCGGCGGTGGCCGAGCCGTCCGAGCCGATGGACAGCGCCCGGTCGGTCTCGCCGCGGCGGATGGCCTCGACGCCGAGCTGGATCGCGGTCGCGCCCGAGGCGCAGGCCGTGGACAGCGTCACCGGCAGGCCGCGGGCGCCGAAGCGGTCGGCAAGCCGGTCGGCGATCGCGCCGAACTGCGAGGATTCCAGCGTCTCCTCGCTCAGCTCCTCGCGGGCGGCGGCGAGCAGCCGCTCGTATTCGGGCAGGGCGAGGTCGGCGGAATCGTAGAGGCGGAAGCGGTCGTGCCAGTCGAGCTCGACCGGCGGCGAGGCGAGGAAGAGCGGGCCGGCGAAGTCGCCGACGTCGAGCCCGGCGCCGGACACCGCTTCCAGCGCGGCAAGCTCGGCGAGCTCGTAGGTCAGCGCGCTCGCACCCCTGTCGCTCGACGGCAGGAAATCGACCGTGCCGGCGATGGTGGTGGCGAGGTGATCGACCGGGAAGCGGGTGATCGGGCGGATGCCGGAGCGGCCCGAGGTGAGCGCGGCCCAGTTGTCGGCGACGCCCTGGCCGAGCGAGGTGACGACGCCGACGCCCGTCACCGCGACGACGGGGCGGCCGAGATGGTCGGTGGTGGTGCGTGCCATGGCTTTGCGCCTCCGTCTCAGGACGCGACCACGAGGGCGGCGCCCTCGAAGCGGCGATAGCCGACCGCAGTCGCGAGCGCCGCGCGCGGCGCGCCGTCGATGTCGCCTTCGTTCTCGGGATCGAAGGGCGGGTAGGGCGCGCCGTTGCGGATGGCGAGCGCCGCGAGCGCGATGGCGAAGGGGAACTGCGCCTCCTTCATGTGCCCGGTGAGCGAGGAGAAGCCGCGCACGGCGAAATCGCCCGCCGCCGACAGCGCCGAGCGCTCCGCGCCGGTCGCGGCATGCGCGCCCGATGCGCCGGAGATCGCCAGAAGCCGCTGCTTCGGCGCGCCGAGCGCGCGCACGATGCCCGAGATCGCCTCGGTGAGGTTGCCCTCGGCGCGGCGCGCCCGGCTGGATTCGACCTTGCCGATGGCGGCATAGGCGGTGCGGCCGCGCTTCTCCGCATGCTCGCGCGATTCGAGCACCAGGAAGGCCGCGCCCGAGCCGGTGACGATGCCGCCGCCGTCGTTCGCCGCCCGCTTCCACACCGACTTCCAGCGCTTGCGGTGCAGGAGGCCGCCGAGCTCGTAGCCGAGCAGCATGTCGGGATGCTCGGTCTGGAACGCGCCGCCGACGAGCGCATGCGTCGACTGGCCGGCGCGGATGCGCGCGGCCGCGGTCTCGACCGCGGCGACGCCCGCGCCTTCCTCGCCCATGAAGGTGCGCGAGGAGCCCGTGACCTTGTGGACGATGGAGATGTTGCCGGCGAGAAGGTTGGAGAGCTGGGCGAGGAAGAGGGTGGGGCGCAGCTCCGTCGTCAGCTTCTCGTTCAACAGCAGGTCGCGGTCGTTGCGCGTGCGCCCGGCGTCGAGGATCGCCTGGTCGACGGCGACGTCGCGCTCGCCGCCGCCGGCGGCCACGATCATGTCCATGGCCGAGAGCAGCGCCTCGTCGTCCTTGATGCCGGCATCGTCGAGCGCGAGGCCCGCCACATAGGTGCCGAGCCGCTGCCAGGTCTCCATCTGGCGCTGGTCGCCGCGCTTGGGGATCTGGAGGCCCCAGTCGATCTGGGGCAGGGGATGGACCGTATAGGGCGCGAAGCGCTCCGTCTCGATGACGGGCGCGGTCCCCGGCGCGGAGAGCACCTGCCAGTGCCGGTCGGCCCCCTCGCCGAGCGAGGAGACGAGCCCGATACCGGTGATGACGACGTCGTTGGCGCTCATGCAACCCTCATGCGGCGGCCCTTACTGGCAGCCCTCGTCTGGCGGCTTTCGTCCGCGGGGGCAGGTCAGACGGCGTTCTTCGTCGCCACGAGCGCGTCGATCTTGGCGCACAGGTTCTCCATGACGAAGTATTCCTCGGCGGAGACCTTGCCGTCGTTGACCTCCTGCGTCCACTTCTCGAGCGGCACCTTGATGCCGAATTCCTTGTCGATCGCGAACACGATGTCGAGGAAGTCGAGGCTGTCGATGCCCAGATCGTCGATGGTGTGGCTCTTCGGCGTGATCGTGTCGCGGTCGATCTCGCTGGTCTCGGCGATGATGTCGGCGACCTTGTCGAATGTCGATGTCACTGTGATTCCCTCAGTAATCGGGGCGGCTTTCGGCTATGGCGGCTGTCTAGTCCGTTTTTGCCGACAGGAAAAGGGCCGCGGCCAAAAAGGCCGGGCCTGTCGTGTGCCTCAGTTGAAGACGATGCGGCCGATCATGGCAAGCCCGTTGTCGTGCGGCGCGACGATCACGGCCTCGCCCTCGCGCGCCCTGACGCCGGTCAGCGCCTCGACGTTCTCCGGGTGGGTGACGAGGACGAGATTGCCGGAATCGGTGTAGTCGCGCACCAGCGCGACGACCGCCTCGCTGGCCGCGTCGGCGCCGTCCGCGTTGCGCGCGATCGAATCGAGCGCGTCGAGCGGCTCGACCAGCCGGTCGCCGAAGGCCAGCCGCGCCGTGTCCAGCGCGCGGCAGTAGCGGCTGGAATAGACCTTCTCCACCGGCTCGGCGCGGGCGGCGAACAGTGCGCCGATCCGCCGCGCCTGCTGGCGGCCGCGCTCCGAGAGATTGCGCTGCGTGCGGCAGTTCTCGAGGTCGAAATTCGCGGGATCGCCGGTGCCGGGCGCGTTGGCGTGGACCAGCAGCACCACCTGCCCGCCCTCGCGCAGCAGCGCCCATCCCGCCTCTGTGGCGCTGGCCTGCGGGACGGCGAGGAGGAGAAGGGCGACGAGAACGGCGAGGAAACGAAGCATCAGACCCCCTATACGTGATGCATATAGGGAATGGATCGGGGCTTGAAAGGCAAGAGCCGCATTTTGCGCGGCGCACCGCCTTGCCGCAGCGGCAGGGTTGGGATACCGCCATGCCGCATGTCGCCGATGCTCGAAACCATAGCATTCGTGTTCGGACTGGTCGGGCTGGGATATGCGGTCGGCTGGGCGGGGCTGCTGCGCCCGCAGGTCGGCGACGCGCTCGCCGACTTCGCCATCGTCGTCGCGCTGCCGGCGCTCCTGTTCCGCACCATGATCGGCATCGACCTCGAAGGCACGGCGCCCTGGGCCCTGTGGCTCGCCTATTTCTCGGCGATCCCGGCGGTGTGGCTGTGCGCGCATGTGACGATCACCCGCGTCTTCGGGCGGGAGATGGCGGCGGGCGTGGTGGCCGGCATCGCCGCGTCCTTCTCCAACCTGCTGCTGCTCGGCCTGCCCTTCGTGCAGAGCGTCTTCGGCCGGCCGGGCGTCGAGATCCTGTCGCTCCTGCTCGCCGTCCACCTGCCGGTGATGATGGCGACCTCCGTCGTCCTGTTCGAATGGGTGCGGCGGCGGCAGGGCGAGGCCAGCGCGCCCGGCAAGGTCGTGCGCGACTTCGCCGCGAACCTTTTCTCCAATCCGCTCGTCGTCGGCATCCTGGCCGGCGTGCTGTGGCGGGTCGCGGAACTGCCGATGCCGTCGCTCGGCGCGCGCTTCATCGATTCCTTCGCGGGGATAGCCGGCACCGTGGCGCTGTTCTCGATGGGGCTCGGCCTGCGCAAGTTCGGCATCTCGGGCAATGTGAAGCCGGCGCTGGCGCTTTCGGCGATGAAGCTGGTGCTGCTGCCGGCGCTGGTCCTCGCCGCGTCGTACCTTGCCGGCCTGCCGCCGCTCGTCGCCCAGGTCATGGTCGTGGCGGCGGCGATGCCGACCGGCGTCAACCCGTATCTGATTGCGATGCGCTTCGGTTCGGGGCAGGTTCTGGCGTCGAACACGACCACGATTTCGACCGCTTTTGCGGTGCTGACGACAGGTTTTTGGCTGGCCGTGGCCCAACGAGTTTTCGGCTGACGGCTTGGCATCGGGGCGATTGCGCCCCATTGTGTAGATGGAAACAGGATCGGGGCCGACGCCTCGGGAGAGAGAAGAAAGATGTTGCAGAAGACGAGTCATTTCCTGCGTCAGGCAAACCTCATCGACGGCGAGTGGGTCCAGGCCGATTCGGGCGCGACCATCGACGTCATCAACCCGGCCACCGGCCTCAAGATCGGCACCGTGCCGAAGGCCGGCAAGGCCGAGACCCGCCGGGCGATCGAGGCCGCCGAGCGCGCGTTCAAAACGTTCCGCAAGACCTCGGCGCTCGACCGCTCGAAGCTGCTGCGCAAGCTGCACGACGCCATCATGGACAATCAGGACGCGCTGGCCGAGCTGCTGACGATGGAGCAGGGCAAGTCGCTGACGGAAGCCAGGGGCGAGGTCGGCGCTTCGGCGGCCTATGTGCTGTGGTTCGCCGAGGAGGCGCGCCGCACCTACGGCGACGTGGTGCCGAGCCCGTGGGCGGACCGGCGCATCCTCGTGACCAAGGAGCCGGTCGGCGTCATCGCGGCGATCACGCCGTGGAACTTCCCGTCCTCGATGCTGGCGCGCAAGATCGGCCCGGCCATCGCCGCCGGCTGCACCGCCGTCGTCAAGCCGGCCTCGCAGACGCCCTATTCGGGCCTCGCCTGGGGCGCGCTCGCCGAGGAGGTCGGCATCCCGAAGGGCGTCGTCAACGTCGTGACCGGCTCGGCCGGCGAGATCGGCGACGAGCTGTGCACCAACCCCATCGTCAAGAAGATCACCTTCACCGGCTCGACCGAGGTCGGCAAGATCCTGATCGAGAAGTCCGCCTCGACGGTGAAGAAGGTGTCGATGGAGCTCGGCGGCAACGCGCCGTTCCTCGTGTTCGACGATGCCGACATCGACCGTGCGGTCGAGGGCGCCGTCGTCGCCAAGTACCGCAACTCCGGCCAGACCTGCGTGTGCACCAACCGCTTCTTCGTGCAGGCCGGCGTCTACGACGCCTTCGTGGAGAAGCTGGCGGCCGCCTCGAACAAGCTCAAGGTCGGCCCCGGCCTCGAGGAAGGCGTGCAGCAGGGACCGTTGATCGACGAGAACGCGGTGGAGAAGGTCGAGGAGCTGATCGCCGACGCCGCGGACAAGGGCGGCAAGGTCGTGGCCGGCGGCAAGCGCCACGAGCTCGGCGGCTCGTTCTTCCAGCCGACGGTCATCGCCGGCGCGACGCCCGAAATGCGCTTCATGAAGGAGGAGATCTTCGGCCCGGTGGCCCCGGTGTTCAAGTTCGAGACCGAGGAGGAGGCTGTGGCGCTCGCCAACGACACCGAATACGGCCTCGCCTGCTACTTCTACACCGGCGATCTCGGCCGCGCCTTCCGCGTCATGGAAGGGCTGAAATACGGCATGGTCGGCGTCAACGAGGGCCTGATCACCACGCCGGAGGCGCCGTTCGGCGGCGTCAAGGAATCGGGTCTCGGCCGCGAGGGCGGGCATCAGGGGATCGAGGACTATCTCGACACCAAATATGTCTGCATCGGCGGCCTCGGCCTCTGAACCTCATGATGGTACGCCTTTCGGCACCATGCCGGAGGGCGAGCCCGTCCATGCATTGACGATCTCGGGAGGCGGGCTTTCGGCCCGCATCCTCACCTTCGGCGCGGTGGTGCAGGATTTGCGCATCGAGGGCCACGCCGCGCCGCTGGTGCTCGGCTTCGAGCGGCTCGAAGACTATCTCGACCATTCGCCCTATTTCGGCGCCATCGTCGGGCGCTGCGCCAACCGCATCGGCCGTGCGGCCTTCGTGCTCGACGGCGAGCGCTACCTGACCGACGCCAACGACGACGGCAACACGCTCCATGGCGGTGCGGACGGACTTTTCCGCCGCGTCTGGCGGCCGGTCGCGCGCGGCAAGGATTTCGTCACGCTCGCGATCCGCGATCCCCACGGGGCGATGGGCTTTCCCGGCACGCTCGACATCTCCTGCACCTACCGCCTGCGGCCGCCGGGCATCCTCGCCGTCGATCTCGCGGCGACGTGCGACCGGCCGACGCTGTGCAACCTCGCCCATCATTCCTGCTTCAACCTCGACGACGGCGGGCGGGGCGACATCTTCGGTCACCGGCTGTCGATCGCGGCTTCCGCCTATCTGCCGGTCGACGGCGCGCTGGTGCCGACCGGCGCGGTGCTGCCGGTGGAGGGAACGGATTTCGACTTCGAGCTGGCGCGGCCGATCCGCCTCGGGAAAGCGGGCGAGGCGGTGCGCTACGACCACAATTTCTGCCTCGCGGCGGCGCGCGGGCCGCTCCGGCAGGCGGCCTGGGCGCAGGGCGAGATGTCCGGCATCGAGATGGAGGTGTGGACGACCGAGCCCGGCCTGCAGTTCTTTTCCGGCCACTTTCCCGACCGCACCGTGCCTGGGCTCGACGGCATCGTCTACCGCGCGTCGGCAGGGTTCTGCCTCGAGCCGCAGGTGTGGCCGGATTCGCCGAACCGGCCCTATTTCCCGCAGGCGATCCTGCGTCCGGGGGAGGAATACCGGCAGGCGAGCGAGTTCCGGTTCCGGCTGCCGGGCGATCTCTGAGGGCCGACCCTAGAGCAGGCCGGCGATCTTCCTGCCGGCCTTGAGGAAGCGCAGCGGGTCGACGGCGTTGCCGTTGCGGCGCACCTCGTAGTGGAGGTGGGGGCCGGTCGAGCGGCCGCTGGAGCCGACCTCGCCGACGACGTCGCCGGTGTCGATCCTGTCGCCCTGCCTGACGCGTATCCTGCTCATGTGGGCGTAGCGCGTGGAAAGGCCGTTGCCGTGGTCGATCTCGACCATGCGGCCGTAGCCGCCGTTCCAGCCGGCCTTGACCACGGTGCCGGCGCCCGCGGCGCGGATCGCGGTGCCGGGGGTGGCGCGGAAGTCGATGCCGGCATGCATGGCCGGGGTGCGCAGGATCGGGTCGCGGCGGACGCCGAAGCTGCTCGACACCGCCTGTCCGGGCGCCGGGTTGTGGATGGGCATGGCGCGCGCGGCGGCCTTGACCGTCTCCAGCTTGGCGAGCGCGTCGTCCAGCTCGCGCACGCGCGCCTCGAAGACCCGGCCGGCCTCCACCGGAAGCAGCGGGCCGCCGACGGCGTCGCCCCCGTCGTCGAGCGCGACCTCGAGGCCGGCTGCGGTAAGGGCCTCGGCGATGGTGTCGGCGGTCTGGAAGGCGTTCTCGGCCAGCGTGTCGAGGCCCTCGATCTGCTCTTCCTCGATGGCGCGCAGCGACTGGTTGATGGCGACGAACATCCTGTCGGCGCGGTCGGCGGCGGTTTCCTCGCCGGCGTCGGACTGCCGGAACGGCCAGAACGCGGCCGTCGCAGCGCCCCTGGCCGGCTCGGCGAGGAAGGCGCGCAGCTCGGGCCTCGCCTCGGGCACGGGTGCGGCGCCCGAGGCGGGCAGGGGCGTGGCGTCGCCGCTTCCCGTCATCCGGTCGAGGATCGGGCCGATGCGGCCGTGGCGCTGGGTGAGCTGGGTCTGGCGCTCCAGAAGCTCCGTCACCTTGCTCTCGACGATCTGCTGGTCGAGGAGCTGGCGGCTGGTGATGCGGTCGACCTGTGCGCGCAAGGCGGAGATGCGGTCCTCATAGGCCTGCTGCATGCGCGCCTGCCGCGCGACGGTCGCGCCGAGAAGGTCGTCGCGCAGCACGAGATAGGAGGTGGCGAGGAGGTAGGAGATGGCGAGCGCCGCCAACACCGAGCCGACGAGGGCCGCAAGCCACGGCCTGACCGTGAAATGCCGGATCTCGTCGCCCCTGGCGATGATGAGGGTATGCGGCTCCCTGCGCCTGCCGAATACCGAAGCCTGCCTGTTTCCCGACACGGATACACCCAACCGACCGTAAGGAAGATCGGCTGCGATTACACAATGTTAGGGTTAACAAAGCTTTGCAGGTTCGCGAGAGGGGCCGCAAAAGCCCGCACCCCGGACGGGGCCGGGGTGCGACGAATTACAAGGTAACGTCAGGAGCTGTGGAAATCTTCCCGCGCCGGCGCCGGGCCGATCAGAAGAAGAACAGCCACAGCAGGATGATGATCGGGATCGGGATGCCGATAAGCCAGAGAAGAAGTCCGCGCAACACGCTGCCCTCCGTCGATTGAGCGTTTCGATGCCGGAGTAACGTCCCGGCTGCGCTTTGGTTCCTCTGCGGCTCCGGCTCAGCCCAGCGCCTTGGCCGCCTCGAGCACTTCCGTCGCGTGGCCGGGGACCTTCACCTTGTTCCAGACCCGCGCGACCTTGCCGTCGCGGTCGATCAGGACCGTGGTGCGCTCGACGCCCATATATTTGCGGCCGTACATGCTCTTCTCGACCCACACGCCGTAGGCCTGCAGGATCTTCTTCTCCTCGTCGGAGGCGAGATCCACGGTCAGGTCGTGCTTGAGGCGGAACCTGTCGTGGCTTTTGACGCTGTCGGGCGACATGCCGATCACCACCGCGCCGAGCGCGTCGAATTGCGGCTTCAGGCCGCTGAAGTTGATGGCTTCGGCCGTGCACCCGCTGGTGTCGTCCTTCGGGTAGAAGAACAGCACCACAATCCTGCCCCTATGTGCTGATAACGAGATCGAGGTTCCGCCACTGCCTGGAAGCTCGAAATCGGGTGCCTTGTCGCCGGGTTTGATGGGTTGCATGCCGTGGCCTCCTTTGTGGTGTCGCCATTGCCGTGCGGCGCTATAGTGTCTTTGCCAGATTCGTTCGCAGACAGGAAACAGGCCCGCCCGGCGTGCATAGCGAGATTCCTCCCCACGAGAAAATTCGCTTTCGCCGCAGCGACATTGCGTCACTGGACATGCTGCCCTCCGCGGTCCCGATTCCGCGGGCGGCGCGGCTCGTCAGCGCGCAGCGGCAATTCCTCAGGGCCGTTGTCGGCGTGGCAGTCGGCGCCTGCATCGCGGTGGCGCTGGCGGTCGCGGTCATCGTCAGCGGCCTCGGCGACGAGCGGCTGCGCATCGAGGCGCAGAAGGCGCTCGGCGCGCTCGCCGGCCGCGACGTCGAGGTCGCGGTGGGCGGCGTCGGCGTGTCGCTCGACGGCCTGCGCGGCCTGGCGCTGCGGATCGACGACGTGACCGTCGCGTCCGCCGAGACCGGCACCGAGGCGACGCACGTCGGCTCCGCCCGTTTCGGCCTCGACATTCTCGCACTTCTCGGCGGCAGCGTGAAGTTCGGCAGCCTGAGCGTGGCCGACGCGCGCATCGCGCTCGCGGCGCTGCCGCGCCCGCAGGGCGCAAGCGTCCTCGACATCTACGACGAATCCGGGCTGCTCGATCCCGACCGCGTGGCGGCCGCCACCTTCGACGGCGTACGCGCATTCGCCGACATGCTGGGCGCGCAGGGCGTGCGCCGCATCCGGGCGCGCAATGTCGAGATCGTGCTGCCGCAGGGCGGCGAGGGCGCGCTGCGCGTGGCCGAGGCGACGCTGCGCCACCGGTCCGGCGAGGGGATACGCCTTTCCGCCGCCATCGACGTCGCCGGTCGGCAGGCGGCGATCGAGGGCGAGGCGGCGCTCGATGCCGCGAGCGGGCTGGTGACGGCGCTCGATCTCAGCATCGACCTGCCCGCCGCGACGGCGGGCGCCGGCGACCTGCCGGCATCGCTGCGGGCGATGGAGCGGGTCGGGGCAGTGACGCTCAGCCTGTCGGGCAGGGAAACGGCGGGCGGCGACCGCCTTGCCCTCTCCGGACATATCGCAGCGCGACGGCCCAGAGCGGCACCGGCAAGGTCGAGATCGAGCGCCTGCGCGTCGCCGTCGGCCGCTCGATGTGGAATTTTCACGGCGCCATCGGCCCGACGCCGCGGGCCGCGGACGGCTCCGCCTCGCCCGGCTATCGCTACGAGCTCGTCAGCGACGGCTCGTCGGTCTCGCCGGAAGGCTCGCCCGAGCCGACGCTGCCGGTGCTGGCGCGGGTGGCCGG
>JALHFU010000460.1:0-1045 GCA_022838525.1 Hyphomicrobiales bacterium
CACCTCCCTATAGGGGCCGTCACCATGCTTATCCATGTCGCCGACCGGGTTCTGAACCGGCCGCTCCTGATCACGCGCGACAAGGCGCAGGTGATCCTGTCGGTGCTGGCCGGCCGCATCGGCGTGAACAGCCCCGAGGCCAGCCGGTTCGAGGGGGAGCAGGAACCGGCCCGTGATCGCGACGGGAACATCAAGACCAACGTTTACGGATATCCGGTGCAAAAACCGTACCGGACGGCCAGCGGCGTCGCCATCATCACGATCACCGGCTCGCTGGTGAACCGCGGCGCATGGATCGGGGCCAGTTCGGGCTTGAGCTCGTATGAGGGAATCGGCCATCAGATCAAGAGCGCCCTCGCCGATTCATCGGTGCATTCGGTCATTCTCGATCTCCATTCCCCTGGCGGTGAGGCGGTTGGGGCGTTCGAGACCGCCGCACTCGTGCGATCCCTCGCCGCGAAGAAGCGCACCGTCGCCGTCGTCAACGGCATGGCAGCTTCCGCGGCATATGCGATCGCGTCGGGAGCGAGCGAGATCGTCACCACGGAAACCGGCGTCTCCGGATCGATCGGCGTCGTGCTGCTGCATGCGGACTACAGTCGGAAGCTCGATCGCGACGGCATCACACCGACGCTGATCCATGCCGGCGCGCACAAGGTGGACGGCAACCCGTTCGAGCCGCTGCCGGACGATGTCCGCGACGATCTGCAGGCAGAGGTCAACGCCTTCTATGACGCCTTCCTTGCCACCGTCGAAAAGGGTCGGGGCAAGCGCCTGACCGCAGCGGTTGCCCGGGCGACAGAGGCCCGCACCTACATCGGCACGGCCGCCGTCGATGCCGGCCTGGCCGACAGGGTCGGCACGTTCGAGAGCGTGCTGGCCGAGCTTTCCCGCGCAACGCCGTCAGGCGGGCGCTCAACCTCGCAGAACAGGAGAACATCCATGAGCGAGAACAGCGGCGCGCCCGCCGCCCAGGAAGATGCGGGCATCCCCAAGGCCGAGCACGACGCCGCGGTGAAGGCCGCCCGGGCCGAGGGCGAGGCGG
>JALHFU010000461.1:0-1039 GCA_022838525.1 Hyphomicrobiales bacterium
CGATCAGCCGGAAGGCGTCGAGCCGGGTCGCCTGCGAGAGCGCCGCGAAGACGTCGAGTGCATCGTTCGATTCCATGTATCGAGAATTATCGATTTATAATGATGAATGCAAGCGCCGGATTCGGCGCAGCGGCGTGGCTGTCGGCCGTGCGGCTTCGGAAGCGGCTGGCGGAGCAATCCGGCCTTTTCGCCGAATCACGGAATCGCTCCGGCCGGCCGCGTGGGCCGACCGCGTGCGACGCAGGCGGCCGGGGCACCACAGGCGCCTCGGATGGCGTGAGACGAAGACGCCCCGCCGAAGGGGCGGGGCGCTCGTCTGGTGTCGTCCGCAGAGGATCGGGCGACGCCGGATCTACTGCTGCTGGATCTACTGCTGCTGGGCGGGTTCCTGCGCCGGCGGCTGGGTCGGCTGCTCGCCGCCCACCGCCTCGGCGATGTGGTTGTTGATCCGCCGGGCGAGCTCCGGGTCGGTCTGGGCCGCCTGGATGATGACGTTGTATTCGTCCACGGTGATGCCGTCGGCCTCGTTCACGGCCTCGACCATCTTCTCGCCGGCTTCCTGGCGAAGCCGCTGC
Organism: Hyphomicrobiales bacterium; assembly: GCA_022838525.1. GTDB lineage: Bacteria > Pseudomonadota > Alphaproteobacteria > Rhizobiales > Rhizobiaceae > Aerobium. The sequence continues at coordinate 576 of JALHFU010000461.1, forward strand.
TGGTCTTCCGGCGAGCCTGCCTGCTCGATCTGCGGCTGATAGGACTGGTTCACCTTCGCCACTTCGAGAAACGCGACGGCGAAGGATTTCAGCTTCGCGTCGTCGGCCTGCGGTGCCTGGGCGGCGGGCGCCTCCGTCTGCGGTGCGGGTGCGGCCTCCTGCGCGCCCGCCGTGCCGAGCGCCGCGCCGAAACCGATCGCCAGCGCCGACAGGCCCGACAGCAGGGTCTTGTTCAGGGTCATGCTTCATTCCTTCCATGTGCGGTTGCGAACGAGAAACGCATCGCAAATCCGGTTCGCCCCGCGCCCGTTTGGAGCGACCGCCGCAGCGAAAGCCCTCAACCTGCCGAGACTATGGCGACACGTGGAAGAAAACCGGCGCGCGCGGTCACTTTCTCGCAACGGCGGAGAAATTTCTTTATCGCCTCCGGCCGCATTTCCGCGGCGGAAGGGTGCGCCTTCCGG
>JALHFU010000462.1:0-1039 GCA_022838525.1 Hyphomicrobiales bacterium
TTCGCTCGTTGCTCGCGGGTTTCCGCCTCGCGAAACAGACGGCCGTCCAGACCGCCGTGCGGCTGATCACCACCGGCGCCCTGCTCGCCCTGATGGCGGGCATTGCTATCAAGCTGAAGCTCTTCGGACCGACGCCATAACCCATCCGCCCGACCCATCAGACCACCGCCCGCCCTCGTCGAGGAGCGGGCTTTCTTGTGCCTTGAGACCTGCGATGACGACCATGACTTACAAACACTGGCGCGACGTGCCCGAGCGCTCATGGCGCTGGAAGAATTTCTCCCCCGCCGAGATCGCCTGCCGGGGCACCGGCTCCCTGCGCATCAACGAGGAAGCGCTCGACAAGCTCCAGGCGCTGCGCGACCAGCTTGGCAGGCCGCTGATCGTCCGCTCGGCCTACCGCAGTCCGGCGCACAACCGGGCCGTCGGCGGCGCTCCACGCTCGAAGCACATGGACGGCACGGCCTTCGACATCGCCATGGCGAACCACGATCCGGTCGCCTTCGAGGCTGCCGCCCGAGCCGTCGGCTTCCTTGGCTTCGGCTACTATCCGCGCTCGGGCTTCATGCACATCGATCTCGGGCCGGCTCGGCAATGGGGCGAGCGGTTCCCGGTGCGGGCGACGGCGTTCGCCGCGGAAACGTCGCCCGTGCGGGAGGTCCTGGCAGACAGCCGAACGATGAAGGGCAGCGGCGCAGCTGGCGTGGCAGAACGCCTCGAAACCTCGGAGAAGGCCAATGACGTCCAACGCCAGATGCTCGACGCTGCGGCTCGCCGTCCTCGTGATCACGACGATCTCGTTGACCGGCTGCGCAACGGTCGCTTCTGAACTGCACGTCGTGTCCGTCTGCCCACCGGTCGTGGAGTACAGCCGCGAGTTCCAGACGCGGGCAGCCGACGAGCTCGATCTGCTGCCAGAGCGATCGGCGGTCGCCGAGATGCTGAGCGACTACGCCGTCATGCGGGACCAAGCACGGGCTTGCGGAAACCGGAAGAAATTCTTCAACTCCGAAACGTGAACCAGCGGAAGCAGTAGATT
>JALHFU010000017.1:0-27455 GCA_022838525.1 Hyphomicrobiales bacterium
CCTATGCCGGAAACCCGCTCGCCTGCGCCGCCGGTCTCGCCGTGCTCGAGGAGATGGAGGAGCAGGGCATCGTCGCCAACGCCGCCGCGATGGGCGACCTCCTGAAAAGCCGCCTCGAAGGGCTGATGCGGCGCTATCCCTTCATCGGCGACGTGCGCGGCAAGGGGCTTCTGCTCGCCTTCGAGCTGGTTCGCGACAGGCAGACCATGCAGCCGCTGCCGAAGGAATGGGACGCCTATCTCGATCTGGTCGAGCTGGCCTACGAGCGCGGCCTCATCATCTATTCGCGCCGCACGCGCGGCGGCAGCGAGGGGGATCATTTCCTCGTCTGCCCGCCGCTCGTCATCACCGCCGCGCAGATCGACGAGCTGATGGCGATCCTGGTCGACAGCCTCGACGCCTTCGCCGCGAAGCACGGCCTTCCCGTGCTGGAAAACGTGGCGACGGCATGAAGCTTCAGGACAAGACCACATCGCTGGAACAGGCGGTAGCGCGCATTCGCGACGGCGCGACCGTCCTCGTCGGCGGGTTCGGCGTGCCGGGAACGCCTTTCACCCTGCTGCAGGAATTGCGCCGGCAGGGCCAGAAGAACCTGACCCTCGTCAAGAACGACGCCAACGAGACCGGCATGGGCGTCGATCACCTTCTGAGGAGCGGTCAGGTCAGGAAGCTCGTCGTCACGCATATCGGCCTCAACGCCAACGCCATCGCGCTGATGAATTCCGGCGGGATCGAGGTGGAGTTCTGCGCGCAGGGCATTCTGGCGGAGCGCATCCGCGCCGGCGGCGCCGGGCTGCCCGCATTCCTGACCGACATCGGCATCGGCACGGAGCTGGCGCAGGGAAAGCGGACCGTGGACCTCGACGGCCGCAGCCTGCTCGTCGAGACGGCGATACGCGCCGACGCGGCGTTGATCCATGCCGCGTCGGCCGACGGTTTCGGCAACCTGACCTATGCCGCGACGGCACGGAACTTCAACGCGGCCATGGCCATGGCGGCGGATGTCGTGATCGCCGAGACGGAAACGCTGGCGCCGCTCGGCAGCCTCGCTCCCGATGCCGTTCACACCCCCGGCGTGTTCGTCGACCATGTCGTCGCGCTGCCCGCTCTCACGGAGGAATACGGCGTTGTCCGCAGATAGTCAGAACGCGCCCGTGAAGGCCGACCCGCGCGCGCGCATGGTAGCGCGGGCGGCGCGCGAGATCGCGCCCGGCATGGTGGTCAATCTCGGCATCGGCCTGCCGACCCGGGTGATCGGCCATCTTCCCGACGACATGCCGGTCTGCCTGCACACGGAGAACGGCATGACCGGCATCGGCCCGACCCTGCCCTACGAGCGCGCCGACAGGAACCTGATCGATGCCGGAGGCGCCTATGTCTCGCCGATCCCCGGCACCGCCTACTTCGACAGCACCGTGTCCTTCGCGATGGTGCGCTCGGGCCGGCTGGACATCACCATGCTCGGCGCCTTCGAGGTGGCCGAGAACGGCGATCTGGCGAACTGGAAGATCCCCGGCAAGTTCTCGCCCGGCGCGGGCGGCGGCATGGAACTGGCCCAGAAGGCCCGCCGCGTCATCGTGCTGACGACGCACGTGGACCGTTCGGGCAATCCCAAGCTCTTGCGGCGCTGCACCCTGCCCCTGACCGCACCGAACTGCGTGTCGCGCATCTTCACCGACATGGCGGTCATCGACGTGACAGCGCGCGGCTTCGAGCTTGTCGAGCGCGCCGAGGGCGTCGCCCTTGCCGATGTCGTCGCCGCCACCGGCGCGACGCTCCACCTGCCCGACGAAGAGATTCCGGTTTTCTGAGGCGCATCATGGACAGGGAAACGACCGTCCGCATCCTTTCCGCCGTCGACGAGCTGTTCGACCGGGAGATCGCGTTCCTGCGCGAGCTGACCGCGCATCCCTCGACGCGCGGCAACGAGCAGGGCGCGCAGGCCTTCATGGCCGGCGAACTCGAAGCGCGCGGCATGGATGTCGACCGGTGGCGGATCGATGTCGACGACATCCGCGGCATGCCGGGCTTCTCGCCGGTGATCGGCGACTACGAGGACGCGCAGAACGTCGTCGGCACGCTGCGCAGCGCCACGCGCAAGGGGCGCTCGCTGATCCTGAACGGCCACATCGACGTGGTGCCCGAGGGACCGCTCGACATGTGGGACCGGCCGCCCTTCGAGCCTTTCGTCGCCGACGGCTGGCTTTACGGGCGCGGCAGCGGCGACATGAAGGCGGGGCTGGCTTCCAACCTGTTCGCGCTCGATGCGCTGCGCCATATGGGGCTGGCGCCCGCCGCGGACGTGTTCTTCCAGTCGGTCGTGGAGGAGGAATGCACCGGCAACGGCGCGCTCGCCTGCCTGCAACGGGGCTACCGCGCGGATGCCGCGCTGATTCCCGAGCCGTTCGAGGAGAAGCTCGTCACGGCCCAGCTCGGCGTGATCTGGTTCCAGGTGCATTTGAAGGGCCTGCCGACCCATGTCGCCTATGCCGGGTCCGGCGCGAACGCGATCGAGGCGGCGATCCCCCTCATCCATGCGCTGCACCAGGTCGAGGAACGCTGGAACGCGCCGGACAGGCGCTCCCGCGACTACCGGCACGTGCATCATCCGATCAATCTCAATATCGGCAGGATCCGGGGCGGAGACTGGACCAGTTCCGTGCCGGCCTGGTGCGTCTTCGACGTCCGCATCGCCATCTATCCGGGACAGGACATCGGCGCGGCAAGGGCCGAGATCGAGGAGGCGCTGATGGGTGCGGCGCGCGCCGACGCCTTCATGAAGAACGCTCTGCCCGAAATCGTCTATCACGGGTTCATGGCGGAGGGATATGCGCTGTCCGGCGACGGCTCGGCCAGGGCGGCGGGCGCGATCGACGCGCTCGACAGGGCGCACGAGGCCGTGCACGGCGCGAAGCTGGAGCGCGCGTCCATCACCGCGACCACGGATGCGCGCTTCTTCGGTCTCTACGCCGACACGCCCGCGCTGGTCTACGGTCCCCGCGCGGAAGCGATCCACGGCTTCAACGAACGCGTCGAACTGGAAAGCATCCGCCGGATAACCGGCGCGACCGCGCTTTTCATCGCCGGCTGGTGCGGCCTCGAAACCGTTTGAGGACGCGCGAGGTTCAGGCTGTCCTTGTGAGCGCGCCGCCTATTCCGCCGCCTCGGCATAGGATGCCGGCACGTAGTTCAGGATTGGTCCCAGCCAGCGCTCGACTTCGGTCACGTCCATTCCCTTGCGGGCGGCGTAGTCCTCGACCTGATCGCGCTCCACCTTCGCCACGCCGAAATAGTAGCTTTCGGGATGCGAGAGATAGATGCCCGACACCGAGGAACCCGGCCACATGGCCATGCTTTCGGTCAGGCTGACGCCGGCGTTCCTTTCCGCGTCGAGCAGGCGGAACAGCGTTACCTTCTCGGTATGGTCGGGCTGGGCGGGATAGCCCGGCGCGGGGCGGATGCCCTGATAGGGCTCGCCGATCAGATCGTCGGGCGCAAAGGTCTCGTCGGGTGCATAGCCCCATAACTCGTTGCGCACCACTTCGTGCATGCGCTCGGCGAAGGCCTCGGCGAAGCGGTCGGCCAGCGCCTTGACCATGATCGAGGAATAATCGTCGTTGGCCCGCTCGAAGCGCTCGGCGATCGCCACCTCCTCGATGCCCGCCGTCACCACGAAGCCGCCGATCCAGTCCGGCCTGCCGCTGTCGAGCGGCGCGACGAAATCCGACAGGGCGACGTTCGCCTTGCCGGGCTGCTTGGACAGTTGCTGGCGCAAGGTGAAGAAGGTCGCCAGCTCCTCCTTCCTGCTCTCGTCGGTGAAGAGCCTGATGTCGTCGCCGACGGCGTTGGCCGGCCAGAAGCCGATGACGGCCTTGGGCGCGAACCATTTCTCCTCGACGATCTTCGCCAGCATGGCTTTCGCGTCCTCGAAGAGCTGGCGCGCGGCAGGCCCCTGCTTCTCGTCGTCGAGGATCTTGGGGTATCGCCCCTTCAGCTCCCAGGTCTGGAAGAACGGCGTCCAGTCCATGTAGCGGGCCAGCTCGGAGAGATCCCATGTCTCGAAGACCCTCGTGCCGAGGAAGGCCGGCTTGGGCGGCACATAGCCCGACCAGTCGATGCGATGGGGATTGGCCCGCGCCTTCGCCAGCGGCAGGCGCTGCTTCTCGCGCTCGGAGCGCTCGTGCGCGTCTGTGACCTTCCGGTACTCGTCGCGCAGATTGTCGACATAGGCGGGCTTCGTATCCTGCGACAACAGGTTCGACACCACGCCGACGGCACGGCTGGCGTCGGTGACGTAGACGGCCTGCCCGCGCTCGTAGCGCGGATGGATCTTGACGGCCGTATGCACGCGGCTGGTGGTTGCCCCGCCGATCAGCAGCGGGATGTCGAAGCCCTCGCGCTCCATCTCTGCCGCGACGTGCACCATCTCGTCCAGCGACGGCGTGATGAGGCCGGAAAGGCCGATGATGTCGACCTTCTCGGCCCTCGCCGTCTCGAGGATCTTCGCTGCCGGCACCATCACGCCGAGGTCGATGATCTCGTAATTGTTGCAGGCGAGCACGACGCCGACGATGTTCTTGCCGATGTCGTGGACGTCACCCTTCACCGTCGCCATCAGGATCTTGCCGGCGCTTTCGCGCGCGTCGCCGCCGTTCGCCGCCTTCTCCGCCTCCATGTAAGGCAGAAGCAGCGCGACGGCCTGCTTCATGACGCGGGCGGACTTCACCACCTGCGGCAGGAACATCTTGCCCGCGCCGAACAGGTCTCCGACGACGTTCATGCCCGCCATCAGCGGCCCCTCGATGACGTGGAGCGGGCGCTCGGCCTTGAGCCGCGCCTCCTCCGTGTCGACGTCGATGAACTCGGTGATGCCGTTGACCAGCGCGTGCTCGATGCGCTTCTCGACCGGCCATTCGCGCCAGGCGAGGTCCTTCTCCCTGACCTCCTTCGCGCCCGCCCCCCTGAAGCGTTCGGCGATCTCCAGCATCCGCTCCGTCGCCGTACCGCCAGCCTTGGGCGCGCGGTTGAGCACGACGTCCTCGCAGGCTTCGCGCAGCTCCGGGTCGATGGACTCGTAGACGGCAAGCTGACCGGCATTGACGATGCCCATGTCCATGCCCGCCTGGATGGCGTGGTAGAGGAACACCGCGTGCATGGCCTCGCGCACCGGCTCGTTGCCGCGGAAGGAGAAGGACAGGTTCGACACGCCGCCCGAGATGTGGACATGCGGCAGCGTCCGCGTGATCTCCCGCGTCGCCTCGATGAAGTCGACGCCGTAATTGTCGTGCTCCTCGATGCCGGTGGCCACCGCGAAGACGTTCGGATCGAAGATGATGTCCTCCGGCGCGAAGCCGGCCTTCTCCGTCAGCAGCCTGTAGGCGCGCGTGCAGATTTCGACCTTGCGCTCCTTCGTGTCCGCCTGGCCGATCTCGTCGAAGGCCATGACCACGACGGCCGCGCCATACATGCGGCACAGCCTCGCGTGATGCAGGAAGGCTTCCTCGCCCTCCTTCATCGAGATCGAATTGACGATGGGCTTGCCCTGGACGCATTTCAGGCCGGCCTCGATCACCTCCCATTTGGAGGAATCGATCATCACCGGCACGCGGGCGATGTCGGGCTCGGCGGCGATCAGGTTCAGGTATTCGACCATCGCCTTCTGCGAATCGATCAGCCCCTCGTCCATGTTGATGTCGATGACCTGCGCGCCGTTCGCCACCTGATCGCGCGCGACCTCGAGGGCGGCGGCGTAGTCGCCGGCCGTGACCAGCTTCCTGAACCGCGCCGAGCCGGTGACGTTGGTGCGCTCGCCGACATTGACGAAGGGAATGTCCTTGGTCAGCGTGAACGGCTCCAGCCCCGACAGGCGCATCAGCGGCTTTGCCTTCGGCACCTCGCGCGGCCTGTGCCGCGCCACGGCGTCCGCGATGGCGGCGATATGCTCCGGCGTCGAGCCGCAGCAGCCGCCGACGACGTTGACCAGCCCTTCGCGCGCGAACTCCTCGACCTGGCCCGCCATGAAGTCCGGGCTCTCGTCGTACTGGCCGAAGGCGTTGGGCAGGCCGGCATTGGGATAGGCGCAGATGAAGGTGTCGGCGACTGCGGAAAGCTCCGCAAGGTGCGGGCGCATGGCGGCCGCCCCGAGCGCGCAGTTGAGCCCCACCGTGAACGGCTTGGCATGGCGGATGGAATGCCAGAACGCCGTCGGCGTCTGGCCCGAAAGGGTGCGGCCCGAAAGGTCGGTGATCGTGCCGGAGATCATCACCGGCAGGCGAATGCCCTTCTCGGCGAAGATTTCCTCGCAGGCGAAGATCGCCGCCTTGGCGTTCAGCGTATCGAAGATCGTCTCGATCAGGACGATGTCGGCGCCGCCGTCGATCAGCCCGCGCAGCTGCTCGCCATAGGCGAGCCTGAGATCGTCGAAGGTGACGGCGCGGTAGCCGGGATCGTTGACGTCGGGCGAGATCGAGGCCGTGCGATTGGTCGGGCCGAGCGCGCCGGCGACGAAGCGGCGCCTGCCGTCCTCCTGCTCGGCGCGGCGCAGCGCCCGCTTTGCCAGCCGCGCGCCGTCGCGGTTGAGCTCGTAGACCATCTCCTCCATGCCGTAGTCGGCCTGCGCGATGGAGGTGGAGGAGAAGGTGTTGGTCTCGACGATGTCGGCGCCGGCCCTAGCGTAGGCGTAGTGGATGTCCTCGATCGCCTTCGGCTGGGTGAGGATGAGCAAGTCGTTGTTGCCCTGCTGGTGGCACGCGCAGCCGGTGAAGCGGTCGCCGCGGAAATGGTCCTCGGCGAAACCCAGCCCCTGGATCTGCGTGCCCATGGCGCCGTCGAGAACGAGGATGCGCTCGCGCGCGGCGGCCTTGAGAGCCGCCATGATCTCGGCACCGTCGGGCCTAGGGGCAACCGGCCCTAAGAGCTCGTCGAGAGATGACATTTGCGACGTCCTGCGTTCCTGATGCGACACATTGTCAGGTCACATAAAGACATCTTTATGTCAATATGTTTAACTCTCTTAATAAGCTGACGGATTTCTGTCACCAAAACTGCGCGTCAGCCACCGACGTCGCCGTCGTCCCGTCTGAGCGAACTGATGGCGGAGGCCTTCGAAACCGGCCTGCGCCGCTCGGGATTGGTCCGCCCATACCGAAGGCCGGGATGAGGCACCCCGGGGCCGGCGAAGCCCCTGCATGGGAGCATCGAACGATTTGGCTAAGTGATTGAAAAGATGGCGCGCCCGAAAGGATTCGAACCTCTGACCCCCAGATTCGTAGTCTGGTGCTCTATCCAGCTGAGCTACGGGCGCGCAGCGGGTCGTGGAAGCGACCCGGGAACGGGGTCGCGGCGGGGCGGCTCCGTTTCGTGCGGCGTTTCCTAGCCACTCGCCGCGCGAATTGCAAGCGCATCCGTCGCATTTCTTTGCTGGCTCTCTGGCAAGGGGGGTGGTGCAGCCGGGCTCGGCGTCATCAGGCGGGGCGGCGCAGCGTGTCGCGCGCCTGCGCCAGATCGATCGGCCGGTCGGGGATCGAAATCGCGAACACGGTGCGCCCGCCGCGGCTTTCCACCAGCTCGAGCGTGCCGCCATGCGCGCGCACCAGCTCGTGGGCGATGGCGAGGCCGAGGCCGGTGCCGCCGCTGCGCGCCGAGCCGCGGAAGGCGGCGAACAGGTTGTCGCGCGCCTTCTGCGGCAGGCCGGGGCCGGTGTCCTCGACGAGGATGCGGGTGACGCCGCCCTCCCGCTCGGCGCCGATCGTCAGCCGCCGCACCAGAACGCCGGAGCCGTTGCCGGCCATGGCCTGGACGGCGTTGCGCGCCAGATTCGACAGCACCCGGAACAGCTGCTCGGGATCGGCGTCGACCTCGAAGCCCGGCTCCACGGCATTGACGAACTCGACGCGCGACGCCTCGTCGAGGCCGAGCAGGGAATGCACCTCGTCGACGAGCGGGCGCAGATGCAGGCGCCGCCGCGCCGGCGGCGGCTCCTGGGCGCGGCCGTAGGCCAGCACGCCCTCGGAATAGGAAACCGCGCGGTCGAGCGCGCGCACCAGCCGCGGCGCGAGGCTCTGCGCCGTCGGGTCCTGCAGCCGCGCGAGGCGGTCCGATATCAGATGCGCGGCGGAGAGGATGTTGCGCATGTCGTGGTTGATCTTGGAGACGGCGAGCCCGAGCTCGGCGAGATGCCGGCGCTCGACCAGCATGCGCTGCAGCTCGGCCTGCATCGCCGCAAGCTCGCGCTCGGCGACGCCGATCTCGTCGGCGCGGGCACCGGCGCGGATGATGCGCGCCGGATCGTCCGGCGCCTCGGCGAAGGCGAGCATGGAGCGCGTGATGCTCCGCATCGGCCGGATCATGACGCGGTCGATGGCGTAGAACACCAGCGTCGCGGTGATGGCCGACAGCACCAGCGACAGGAGCGCGACGTTGCGGGCATAGGCGAGCATGGCCTTGCGCAGCCCCGCCTCGGACATGACGAGCTCGAATTCCCGGTCGCCGGCGCCGACCGGCCCGAACACGCGCAGCACGCGGTCGCCGCCGAGAAGCAGGGTATAGAGCGCCTCGTGCATCTCGCCGAGCGGCGACAGGCTGTCGAGATCGACATGGAGGTCGATCTCCTGCGGCATGTCGACGGCGACGAGCAGCCGGGCCTCGCCCTCGTCGCGCACGGCGAGCGCCATCGCGCCGAGGCCGACCAGCAGCTCGTCCTGCACCTCCTGCGACAGGCTGGCCGGATCGCTCTCGACGAGCACGACGCCGACGGCGGCGGCGGTCGACAGCCGCTCCTCGAGCCAGCTCAGGCGGAAATTGGCCAGAGACGGCATGAAGATCAGCATCTCGGCCAGCGTCATGAACAGGACGGTGAGGACGAGGAGCCTGGTGGAAAGGCCGCGCGACAGCGGCACCCGCTCGCCGGTGCGGGCGGGCACGTCCTCATGCCGGTCGCCTGCGTCCTGCACCACGTCACCGTCTCCGCGCCAAGCCATCAACAAGAATAGGACAAGGAGCCGCATTTGCCAATTTTGCACGCATCCCTCGCCCGCACCCATGGCTCCCGTCGGCCGCAAGCCCGACCGGGCGTCGGGCCTGCCGGCCCGCCCCCGCGGAGGGCCAGCGAGCGAAGCGAGCGGTGCGGCCCGTGAGCGAAAGGAAATCATCCGGCCCGTGAGCGACACGAGGCCCCCGCAACCCCGCCGCATTGACACCATCCCGGCGTGCCCCTATAAGCGCGCCCACGCTCGGGCCTTCGGTCCGGCGCGGCTGGCGTTGCGCAATGCGCCTGCCGCGCATCAAGAAGGCGGGCGAACGCTCCTGCTCATAACGAGTCAGAATCAAGAAGGGCCGCACACCGCGGTATTAAACAAATGAAGCGCACCTATCAGCCCTCGAAGCTTGTCCGCAAGCGCCGCCACGGTTTCCGCGCGCGCATGGCCACCAAGGGCGGCCGTGCCGTCATCGCGGCCCGCCGCAACCGCGGCCGCAAGCGGCTCTCCGCCTGACCGGCGCAAGGCCGGACGGTGACTGACAGGCCGACCGGCGAGCCTCCCGCGCGGCTGAAGAAGCGCGCGGAATTTCTGGCCGTCCGCCGGGGCGACAAGCGCCGCGGGCCGTTCTTCCTGCTCGAAGTCCTGGACCGCGGCGACGACAGGCCGCCGCGCGTCGGCTTCACGGTCACGAAAAAGACCGGAAACGCGGTGACAAGAAACCGCATCCGCCGACGGCTCAGGGAAGCCGTCAGAACCCGCGCCGGTGGTGACATGGCGGCCGGCAGCGACTATGTGATCGTCGGGCGGCGCGAGGTGCTCGACGCCGCCTTCGACGATCTCGCGCGGGAGCTTTCCCGAAGAATGCGCGGCGCGCGGCAGCGGTAGGGAATCGATGGAAAACAATCGCAACTTCTTCATCACGATCGCGCTTTCCGTGCTGATCCTGACGCTGTGGCAGGTGTTCTACATGAACCCGCGCATCGAGGCCGAGCGCGAAGCCGCGCGCATCGCCACCGAGCAGGCCGCCGAGACGCAGCCGTCGCAGCCGGATCTTCCGCCGATGACGGGCGGCTCGGACCTGCCGGGCGCCCAGCCGCCGGCCGCCGTGCCGGGCGGCGGCGCGGGCGGGGTGCCGGGCGCGCTGTCGCGCCAGGACGCGATCGCCGCCAGCGGCCGCGTCGCGATCGACACGCCGCGCATCGCCGGCTCGATCAACCTGACCGGCGGGCGCATCGACGATCTGATCCTGAAGGACTACCGGGCGACGGTCGAGCCCAACTCGCCCAACATCGAGCTTCTGAACCCGTCGGCGATGCCGGACGGCTTCTATGCCGAGGTCGGCTTCATCGGCGGCGAGGCGGCGGGCACGCTGCCCGGCCCCGACACGGTGTGGACCGTCGAGGGCGAGGCGAGGCTGACGCCGGCGACGCCGGTGACGCTGACCTACACCAACGACCGCGGCCTGACCTTCACCCGCACCATCGCCGTCGACAACGACTATCTCTTCACCGTCTCCGACAGCATCGCCAACGAGGGCGGCGAGGCGGTGGCGCTGTCGAACTACGGCCGCGTCGCGCGCATCGGCACGCCGCACGTCGCCGGCTTCTACATCCTGCACGAGGGCCTGATCGGCGTCACCGGCACGGAAGGACTGCAGGAGATCGACTACTCCGACCTCGCCGAGAAGCGGCAGATCGTGCCCGGCAAGTCGAACGACGGCTGGCTCGGCATCACCGACAAATACTGGGCCGTGGCGCTGGTGCCATCGGCCGCCCAGGCGTTCCAGCCGCGCTACGCCTTCTTCGACGACGGCCGCGTGCGCTATCAGGCCGACTATCTCAGCGACCCGGTGCAGATCGCGCCCGGCGAGACGCACAATGTAGAGACGCTGGTGTTCGCCGGCGCCAAGGAAACGGCGAAGATCGACGCCTATCAGGAAAGCCGGAACATCCGCAATTTCGACCTGCTGATCGACTGGGGCTGGTTCTACTTCATCACCAAGCCGATGTTCTACCTGATCGACTGGCTGTTCCGCCTGCTCGGCAATTTCGGCCTCGCCATCCTCGCCACCACCGTGGTGGTCAAGGCCGTGTTCTTCCCGCTCGCCAACAAGTCCTACAAGTCGATGGCGAACATGAAGCGCGTGCAGCCGCAGCTTCTGGAAATCCGCGAGAAATATGCGGACGACAAGATGAAGCAGCAGCAGGCGATGATGGAGCTCTACAAGACCGAGAAGATCAACCCGCTCGCCGGCTGCTGGCCGGTGGTGGTGCAGATCCCGGTGTTCTTCGCGCTCTACAAGGTGCTCTACGTCACCATCGAGATGCGGCATGCGCCGTTCTTCGGCTGGATCAGGGACCTGTCGGCGCCGGACCCGACCTCGATCTTCAACCTGTTCGGGCTTCTGCCCTACGACGTGCCGGCCTTCCTGATGATCGGCATCTGGCCGCTGATCATGGGCGTGACCATGTTCCTGCAGATGCGCATGAACCCGACGCCGCCGGACCCGACCCAGGCGATGATCTTCAACTGGATGCCGGTGGTGTTCACCTTCATGCTGGCCGCCTTCCCCGCGGGTCTCGTCATCTACTGGGCGTGGAACAACCTGCTCTCGATCATCCAGCAGGGCGTCATCATGAAGCGCCAGGGCGCCAAGATCGAGCTGTGGGACAACCTCGTCGGCCTGTTCAGGAAGAAGCCGAAGCCGGCGGAATAGCCGGCAGGCGGGCGGGCGACGCGCATGACCGAAGAAGCGACAGCGACGCCCGCGCGGCCGGAGGTCTTCACCCGGCCATGGGTGTTCATCCGCGGCGTGCCGGCGATGAAGTTCCTGCCGCCGGAAGGCCCGCCGGAGATCGCCTTCGCCGGGCGCTCCAACGTCGGCAAGTCGTCGCTCATCAACGCGCTCGTCGGCAGGAAGGCGCTGGCGCGCACCTCCAACACGCCCGGCCGCACGCAGGAGCTCAACTATTTCGTGCCGGACGGCCATTCGGGCGAGGCCGGCGACCTGCCGCCGATGGCGCTGGTCGACATGCCGGGCTACGGCTACGCGCAGGCGCCGAAGGCGCAGGTCGACGCCTGGACGAAGCTCGTCTTCGACTACCTCAAGGGCCGCGTGACGCTGAAGCGCGTCTATCTGCTGATCGACGCCCGCCACGGCATCAAGAAGAACGACGAGGAGGTGATGGACCTTCTCGACCGCGCCGCCGTCTCCTACCAGATCGTTCTGACCAAGGCCGACAAGATCAAGGCCGCGGGCGTACCGCGGCTGATCGAGGAGACCGCGCAGAAGGTGAAGCGGCGGCCCGCCGCCTACCCCGCGATCATCGCCACCTCCTCGGAAAAGGGCCTTGGGCTCGACGAGCTGCGCGGGGCCATCGCGCTCGCCGTCAGCGGCGGCTGACGCACGCCCCTCTCCTTCGCCGGCAAAGCATCTTCTGCGATGGGGAAAAGCCCCATGGCGCGGACGGCGGCATGGTGTCCGCGATTGCCGGGTCCGGGAAATTGGCCTAGTTTCCGGGGCAATCATAACAGCGGTGCTGTCCCTCCCCGTCCCGCATAAACCAGAGGTGGTCAAATGCCCGATAAAACCAGGAATTCCGGCATCCTGCCGGTCACGCGCCGCGGCCTGCTGCAGGCGGCCGGTGCCAGCGCCGCGCTCGGCCTCGCCGCCGGCTTTCCGGCCCGCGCCTTCGCGCAGGATGCGCTGAAGGCCGCCGCCGTCTACACCGTGCCGGTCGAACAGCAGTGGGTGAGCCGCATCCACAAGGCGGCCAACGCCGCCAAGGACCGCGGCGACATCGAATACGTCTATTCGGAGAACGTCTCCAACAACGACTACGAGCGCGTGCTGCGCGAATATTGCGAGGCCGGGCACAAGCTCATCCTCGGCGAGGTGTTCGGCGTCGAGCAGGCCGCACGCGACGTGGCGCGCGACTATCCGGACGTCGCGTTCCTGATGGGCTCGAGCTTCAAGGAAGACGAGAGCGTGCCGAACTTCGCGCCGTTCGACAACTACATCCAGGACGCCTCCTACCTCACCGGCCTGATCGCCGGCGCCATGTCGCAGTCGAAGAATTTCGGCTTGGTCGGCGGCTATCCCATCCCCGAGGTCAACCGGCTGATGCACGCCTTCATGGCCGGCGTGCGCGAGGTGGCGGCCGACGCCAGGTTCCAGGTGGCGTTCATCGGCTCGTGGTTCGACCCGCCCAAGGCCAAGGAGACCGCCTTCGCCCAGATCGACGCCGGCGCGGACGTGCTCTATGCCGAGCGCTTCGGCGTGTCGGACGCGGCCAAGGAGCGCGGCGTGCTCGCCATCGGCAACGTCATCGACACGCAGGCCGATTACCCCGACACGGTGGTCGCCTCGGCCCTGTGGCACTTCGAGCCGACGCTCGACAAGGCCATCGCCGAGGTCAAGGCCGGCACCTTCAAGGCCGCCGACTACGGCGTCTATTCCTTCATGAAGGAAGGCGGATGCTCGCTGGCGCCGCTCGGCACCTTCGAGGACAAGGTTCCGGCCGAGATCAAGGCGCTGGTCGCCGAGCGGGAGGCTGCCATCAAGGCCGGCGCCTTCACCGTCGAGATCAACGACGAGGAGCCGAAGTCGAACTAGCGCCCTGCCTTCTCCCCGCCTGCGGGGAGAAGGTGGCCCGAAGGGCCGGATGAGGGGCGGCGCCGGGTTTTCAGGCGCTTGCACCGCCCCTCATCTGCCTGCCGGCATCTTCTCCCCGTGAACGGGGAGAAGAGCGCATCCCGCCTCCGTCTTCGCCAGTCGCCACGGTCTCATGACTGCTCCCGTCCTCCGCATCTCCGGCGTGACCAAGCGCTTCGGGCCGCTTGTCGCCAACGACTCCATCTCGTTCGAGCTGATGCCGGGCGAGGTGATCGCGCTGCTCGGCGAGAACGGGGCCGGCAAGACGACGCTGATGAACATCCTGTTCGGCCACTACGTCGCCGACGAGGGCGAGGTCGAGGCCTTCGGCCGGCCGCTGCCGCCCGGCGACCTCAGCGCCGCGCTCGACGCCGGCATCGGCATGGTCCACCAGCACTTCACCCTTGCCGACAACATGACCGTGCTGGAGAACATCGCGCTCGGCACGCAAAGCCCGTGGTCGCTCAGGCTCGACCGCGCCGGCGCACGAAACCGCATCCGCACGCTCTCCCGGGATTTCGGCCTTGCCGTCGAGCCCGACAGGACGGTGTCGGCGCTTTCGGTCGGCGAGCGCCAGCGCGTCGAAATCCTGAAAGCGCTCTACCGCGACGCCAGGATCCTGATCCTCGACGAGCCGACGGCCGTACTGACGCCGCAGGAGACGGAGGCGCTGTTCCGCACGCTGAAGATGCTGGTGGCGAAGGGGCTTTCCGTCATCTTCATCTCGCACAAGCTGCACGAAGTCATGGCCGTCAGCGGCCGGGTTCTGGTGCTGCGCGGCGGGCGGCTTTCCGGCGAGCGCAGGACCGCGGAGACGACGCGGCAGGAGCTTGCGGCGTTGATGGTGGGGCAGGAAGTGGCCGCGCCGCCGGTGCCGCCGGTGAAGCGCGGCGCGCCGCTCCTCGTCCTCGACCACGTCTCCACCGCGCCCGGTCCGGGCGGCAGCGCGCTCGACGCCGTGTCGCTGACGCTCCACGCCGGCGTCATCACCGGCCTTGCCGGCGTCTCGGGCAACGGGCAGGCGGCACTCGCCGCGCTCCTTTCCGGCACGGCCGCGCCGGCTTCCGGCCGGCTCCTCGTCGGCGGCGAGGCGGTCGCCGGCTGGTCGCCGCGCGCGGCACTCGCCCACGGCATCGCCCGCATCCCGGAGGACCGCCACGCCGTCGGCTCGATCGCCGACATGAGCGTGACCGAGAACGTGATTTCCGAGCGCTACCGCTCGGCCCGCTTCTCGCGCCACGGCTTCCTCGACTGGAAGGCGGCACGGCGCTTCGCCGAAGAGCTGATCCGCGACTACGACGTCAAATGCCCGTCGCCGGAGACGCGCATCCGCCTGCTTTCGGGCGGCAACATGCAGAAGCTGATCCTCGGCCGCGCGCTCGATCCCGACCCGGTCGTCATCCTCGCCAACCAGCCGACGCGCGGCCTCGACGTCGGCGCGGTGGCCTATGTCCACGGACGGCTGCTCGAAGCCCGCGCCAGGGGCGCGGCGATCCTGCTGATCTCGGAAGACCTCGACGAGATTCTCGCCTTGTCCGACGAGGTGACGGTGATGTTCAAGGGCCGGCTTTCCGCCCCGTCGCAGCGCGGCGAGCGCACCATCCGCGACCTCGGCGAGCTGATGGCCGGCCACGGGATCGAGGAGGCCGCGTGATGAGGATCGAGCCGAAGCCCGCGCCGTCGCTCGCCACGACGCTTGCCTATCCGGTCGGCGCGGTCGGCGCCACCTTCGTCATCGCCTCGCTGCTGGTGCTGGCGGCGGGCGCGTCGCCGCTTTCGGTGTTCGCGCTGGTCGCCCGGGGCGCGGCCGGCTCGCAATTCGCCATCCTCGAAACGCTGACGCGCGCCACGCCGCTGATCTTCACCGGCCTCGCCGTCGCCGTCGCCTTCCGGGCGAAGCTGTGGAACATCGGCGCGGAGGCGCAGCTCTATGCCGGCGGCGTCGTCACCGTCGTGCTCGGCACCGGCGCACTGCCCCTGCCCGCGCCGATCCTGATCCCGCTCATCATGGTGGCCGCGATGGCGGCCGGCGCGGCGCTGCTGCTTGGCCCGGCCATCCTCAAGACCCGGTTCGGGGTGGACGAGGTCGTCACCACGCTGCTCTTCAACTTCATCATGATCCTGTTCGTCTCCATGCTGCTCGAAGGCGTGCTCAAGGACCCGATGGGCATGGGCTGGCCGCAGTCGCAGCGCGTGGTGGCGGATGCGCAGTTGATGAAACTCGTGCCGCGCAGCCGGTTGCATCTCGGCTTCGTCATCGCGCTCATTGCAGCCGTCGCCGTGTGGGTGATCATGAAGAAGACGGCGCTGGGCTACGAGATGCGCGCCGTCGGCCACAATCCCGAAGCCGCCCGCTTCGCCGGCATCCCGGTCAACCGGGTGCTGATGAAGACGGCGCTGCTCTCCGGCGGGCTCGCGGCGCTCGCCGGCTTCTCCGAGGTCGCCGGCTTGAAGGGCAACCTCACGCTCGATCTGTCGCCCGGCTTCGGCTACACCGGCATCGTCGTCGCCATGCTGGCGATGCTGAACCCGCTCGGCGTCGTGGCGGCGGCGATCTTCGTCGCCGGCATCTTCGTCGGCGCCGACGCGATGAGCCGCACGGCGGGCGTGCCCTCCTACATCGCGCAGGTGATGGTGGCGACCGCGCTCTTGACCATGGTGGTGGCGATCATGCTGACGCGCTTCCGCATCAGGTGGAGGTGAGGATGGTCGAAGCCTTCGAGATCCTGTTCACCGCCTCGTTCTGGGTCGCCGCGATCCGCATCGCCTCGCCGCTGATCTTCGCCACCATGGGCGAGCTGATCTGCGAGCGCGCCGGCGTGCTCAATCTCGGCATCGAGGGCATCATGGCGGTCGGCGCGTTCTCCGGCTGGATCACCGTCTACTGGGGCGGCGACCTGTGGACCGGCGTCGCGGTCGCGGCGCTTTCCGGCGCGCTGTTCGGCCTGCTCCACGGCGCGCTCACCGTGCCACTCGGCCTGTCGCAGCACGTGGTCGGCATCGGCATCACGCTGCTTGCCACCAGCCTCACCTATTTCACCTACCGGCTGGCGCTGCCGGAAGTGACCTCGCCGCCCAAGATCGAGCCGTTCCAGCCGCTGCCCGTCCCGCTCCTTTCCGACATTCCGCTCGTCGGCCCGGCGCTGTTCTCCCAGACGCCGCTGACCTATCTCGCCTTCGTCACGGTCGGCCTCGTCGCCTGGGTGCTCTACCGCACGCCGCTCGGCCTCGCCGTGCGCGCGGCGGGCGAGAACCCGGCCGCCGTCGAGGCTCAAGGCATCTCGGTCACGGCCGTGCGCATGGGCGCGGTGATGGTCGGCAGCGCGCTGATGGCGGTCGGCGGCGCGTTCCTCACCATGTCGGCCTTCAACTCGTTCTTCTTCGAGATGATCAACGGCCGCGGCTGGATCTGCATCGCGCTGGTCGTGTTCGGCTCGTGGCGGCCGGGCAAGGCGCTGCTCGGCGCGATCCTGTTCGCCGCCTTCGACGCCTATCAGGTGCGCCTGCAGCAATTGACCGGCGGCGTCGTGCCCTACCAGCTGTTCCTGATGATGCCCTTCGTGCTGTCGATCGCGGCGCTCGTCGTCATGTCGCGGCGCGCGGCCTATCCCAAGGCGCTGATGATCCCCTACCGGAAAGGCGAAAGATGAGCTTCGACCTGATCGTCAAGGGCGGCACCCTGCCCGACGGAGAGATTGCCGACATCGCGATTGCGGGCGACAGGATCGCCGCGGTGGAGCACGGCATCGCGGCCGAGGCCGGCCGCGTGGTCGACGCCGCCGGCTGCCTCGTCTCGCCGCCCTTCGTCGATCCGCACTTCCACATGGATGCGACGCTCTCCTACGGCATCCCGCGCATCAACGCCTCCGGCACGCTGCTCGAAGGCATCGCGCTGTGGGGCGAGCTGAAGCCGCTGCTCACCCACGAGGCGGTGAAGGAGCGGGCGCTCCGCTATTGCGACTGGGCCGTGTCGATGGGGCTGCTCGCCATCCGCACGCATGTCGACGTCTGCGACGACCGGCTGCTCGCCGTCGAGGCCTTGCTGGAGGTGAGACAAGAGGTTTCCCCCTATCTCGACCTCCAGTTGGTCGCCTTCCCGCAGGACGGCTATTTTCGCGATCCGACCGCGAAGGCGAACACGTTGCGGGCGCTCGACATGGGCGTCGACGTCGTCGGCGGCATCCCGCATTTCGAGCGCACCATGGCGGACGGCCGCCGCTCCGTCACCGAGCTGTGCGAGATCGCGGCGGAACGCGGGCTGATGGTCGACATGCATTGCGACGAGACCGACGACCCGCTGTCGCGCCACATCGAGCAGCTCGTCTACGAGACGCAGCGGCTGGGCCTTCGGGGCCGCGTCGCCGGCTCGCACCTGACCTCGATGCACTCGATGGACAATTACTACGTCTCGAAGCTGTTGCCACTGATGGCGGAGGCCGAGGTTTCGGCGATCCCCAACCCGCTCATCAACATCGTGCTTCAGGGCCGCCACGACACCTACCCCAAGCGCCGCGGCATGACGCGCGTGCCCGAGATGCTGCGCCATGGCATCCGCGTCGGCTTCGGGCAGGATTGCGTGCTCGACCCGTGGTATTCGCTCGGCACCGCCGACATGCTCGACGTCGCCTTCATGGGGCTGCACGTCGCGCAGATGACCAGCCCGCAGGACATGAAGACCTGCTTCGACATGGTGACGCGGACGAGCGCCGCGATCATGGGCCTCGACGGCTACGGGCTGGAGCCGGGCTGCAAGGCGAGCCTGGTCGTGCTCGACGCCGGCGACCCCGTCGAGGCGATCCGCCTGCGCGCCGAGCGGCTTTGCGTGGTGGCCAAAGGCAAGGTGGTGGCCGAGCGGCCGCGCCGCGACACCGCCCTAGCGCTGCCCGGGCGGCCCGCAGGCGTCAACCGCCGTCACACCCTCTAGATCGGCGCGGCTTCCCACTTTTCGAGCGCCGTATCGCGCAGCTCGCGGATCGAGGAAAGTCGCTCCCGCTTCACGAGGGCGGAGAGGCCGCGCACGATCTCGCCCGGCAACGACGGGCCGGCATAGATCATGCCGGTGTAGAGCTGGACGAGGTCGGCACCGGCCCTGATCTTCTCGGCCGCGGTCTCGGCCGAATCGACGCCGCCGACGCCGATCAGCACCGCGTCCGGCCCGAGCCTGCGGCGCATGCGCGCCAGCACGGCGGTGGAGCGGGCGAAGAGCGGCCGGCCGGAAAGCCCGCCTGCCTCAGAAGCGGCTGCACTCTTCAGCCCGTCGCGCGCCACGGTGGTGTTGGAGACGATGACGCCGTCGATACCCTTGTCCTTAACCTCGGCGGCGATGTCGTCGAGCCCGGCCTCGTCGAGATCGGGCGCGATCTTGAGGAAGACCGGTGTCTTCTTGCCCGTCCGCGCATCCTGCGCGTCGCGCGCCTCGCGCACGGCGGCAAGCAGCAGCGCCAGCGTCTCGCGCGCCTGCAGGTCGCGCAGGCCGGGCGTGTTGGGCGAGGAGATGTTGACCGTGAGATAGGAGGCATGCCCGGCGAAGCGCTCGACGCCGAGGCGGTAGTCGGCGATGCGGTCCTCGCTCAGCTTGTTGGCGCCGACATTGACGCCGACGATGCCCGGCCGGCCGCGCCGCGCCTCCAGCCGCTTCAGGCAGGCGTCGTGGCCAAGGCTGTTGAAGCTCAGGCGGTTGACGACGGCGCGGTCCTCCACCAGCCGGAAGATGCGCGGCTTGGGGTTGCCGGCCTGCGGCTCCGGCGTCACCGTGCCGATCTCGGCGAAGCCGAAGCCGAGGCGCAGCAGCGCGTCCGGCACGTCGGCGTTCTTGTCGTAGCCGGCCGACATGCCGAGCGGGTTGGGGAAGGAAAGGCCCGCGGCCTCGACACGGAGCGCCGGATCGTCGGCGGGCCGGCGGCCGAGCGGCAGTCCTGTCTTCAGCGCGGCGATCGACAGGCCGTGCGCCGTCTCGGGATCGAGGGCGAACAGCAGCTTTATGCCGAGGCGGTCGAGGAAGGACATCAGGTGTCAAGCTCCGGGAAGATGTGGCGGCCGTCCGCGCCCAGGGGGAGCGGCCTGACCCAGACGACGGCCGCAAGGTCGAGCGCGGCGTAAAGATGCGGGAACAGGGCGCCGCCGCGCGACGGTTCCCATTTCAGGGCCCCGCCCAGCCTGTCGCCGTCGATGGCGGCAAGGAGCAGGTCGTCCTGCCCGGCGAAATGTTTCGCTGCGGTCTCGCGCACCTGCGCGGCGGTCGAGAAATGGATGTAGCCGTCGGCGAGATCGACCGGCGCGCCGGTGAAGACGCCTTCGGCCTCGGCCTTCTGCCACAGCGCCTGCGGCACGATCTTGTAGAGGAGCGCGGTCATGGCTCGCGCTATAAAGCAGTTCCGGAAAAAGTGCGACGCGGTTTTCCGCCCCAGATGCGGAACGGACGATGCGTTGCACGGGCGACGCAATTCGGGCGCAATGCTGCGATGGAATCGCGCCGCTTCACGAAGGAGGCTTCCCCGATGCGTCACGGAACGACCCTCGCCTGTGCCGCGGCCTTCGCCGCCCTCTCCGCGCTTCCCGCGGCG
Organism: Hyphomicrobiales bacterium; assembly: GCA_022838525.1. Lineage (GTDB taxonomy): Bacteria > Pseudomonadota > Alphaproteobacteria > Rhizobiales > Rhizobiaceae > Aerobium. The sequence goes on from JALHFU010000017.1 coordinate 20,196, forward strand.
GCGCAGGACGTCGAGCGCTACCAGCTCGAGCGCACGCGGGACGGCTATGTCCGGCTCGACACGCAGACCGGCGCGATGACGCTGTGCCGCGAGGCCGACGGGCGGCTCGTCTGCTCGCCCGCCAGCCAGCAGGGCGAGGCGACCGACGAGATCGCCGAGTTGCGCGAGCGCGTGCAGGCGCTCGAAACGCGCCTCGCCGGGCTGGAGAGCCGCGCGCCCGTCGCCGGGCTGCCGCCGGAGGAGGAGTTCGAGCGCGGCATCGGCTACATGGAGCGCTTCTTCCGCATGTTCATGGGGCTGGTGCGCGAGTTCGAGGACGAGCGCACGCCGCCGGAAAGGCCGGCGCCCGACCGCACCTGATCCTGCCCGCACGAGCCGGCTCCCTCCCGCGAGGCCGGCCGCCGTTTGGCGCTTATCGCCTGCGACGATTCTGACTATTGTCGCGGCGGGGGCGGCTTTGAGGACTGATTCTGCATCGGTCCAATCTCAGGAGTGCGGGATGCTCAAGGAATTCCAGGAATTCATCGCCAGAGGCAACGTCATGGACCTCGCCGTCGGCGTCATCATCGGCGGCGCCTTCGGCCTGATCGTGTCGTCGCTGGTCGACGACATCATCATGCCGGTCGTCGGCGCGATCTTCGGCGGCTTCGACTTCTCCAACTACTTCCTGCCGCTGTCGTCCTCCGTGACGGCCTCGACGCTCGCCGCCGCGCGCGAGCAGGGCGCGGTGTTCGCCTACGGCAACTTCATCACCGTGGTCATCAACTTCCTCATCCTGGCCTGGATCATCTTCCTGATGGTCAAGGCGGTGAACACGCTGCGCCGCAGGCTGGAGGCCGAGAAGGCCGCCGAGACCGAGGCCGCGCCGGCCGACGTGCAGCTCCTGACCGAGATCCGCGACCTGCTTGCGAAGAAGTAGACGCCGCGATACTCACCTTGCGCGACCCCGGCCGGCATGGTCGGGGTCTTCGTTTTTGACGCAGCCCGGACCCATCATGTCTCTTCTCGACCATCTGCGCCCCGAAGCCCGCCTCGCGCCCGAAAGCGGCATCGTCGAACTGATGAACCGCGCGCGCGGGCGCGAAGGGCTGATCCCGCTGTGGGTCGGCGAGGGCGACCTGCCGACGCCCGCCTTCATCACCGAGGCGACGACGGCCTCGCTCGCCGCGGGCGAGACCTTCTACACCTGGCAGCGCGGCATCCCCGATCTGCGCGAGGCGCTCGCCCGCTACTACGGCCGGCATTTCGGCGGCACATACGCCGCCGAAGAGTTCATCGTCTGCTCGAGCGGCATGCACGCGATCCAGCTTGCGCTCGACGCGGTCGCCGGTCCCGGCGACGACGTGCTCTATCTCTCGCCGGCATGGCCGAACTTCGCCGCGGCCGCCGCCATCGCGGGCGCGCGGCCGGTGCCGGTGGTGCTCGACCGCAGCGACAATGGCTGGGCACTCGACATCGGCAGGCTCGCCGACGCCATCACCCCGGCGACGAAGGCGATCTTCGTCAACACGCCGTCCAACCCGACCGGCTGGGTCGCCGACCGCGAGACCCTCGCCGCGATCCTGTCGCTCGCCCGCGCGCGCGACATCTGGGTCGTCGCCGACGAGATCTATTCGCTGTTCGCCTACGGCGCGACGCGGGCGCCGTCGTTCCTCGACGTGATGGACGCCGACGACCGCATCGTCTTCGTCAACAGCTTCTCCAAGAACTGGTCGATGACGGGCTGGCGCGTCGGCTGGCTGAAGATCCATCCCGAGCTGCAGCAGGTGTTCGAGAATCTGGTGCAGTATTCGAGCTCGGGCACGCCCGCCTTCCTGCAACGCGGCGCGGTGGCGGCGCTCGACCACGGCGACGCCTTCGTGGCGAGCCAGGTCGAGCGGGCGCGGCAGGCGCGCGCCATCCTGTGCGACCGGCTCGCCGCTACCGGCCGGGTCCATCTGTCGCCGCCGGCCGGGGCGTTCTACCTCTTCTTCCGCATCGACGGCATCGGCGACAGCCGCGCCGCGGCCTTCGACATCGTCGACCGCGCCAATGTCGGGCTTGCGCCCGGCACCGCCTTCGGCGCCGGCGGCGAGGACCATTTCCGGCTGTGCTTCCACCGCCGCCTCGACCAGATCGAGGAAGCGGCCGACCGGCTCGGCCGGTGGATCGAGGCGATCTGAGCCAAACAAAAAGCGGGACGACCCATCGTCCCGCTTTGTCTTTCACCCCTTGCCGGCTTCCGGCGCAGGCCGGTCCCGGGTGCCGTCAGCCGCCGGCCTTGGTGACGGCGAGCGGCACCACCCGGTCGGAGCGGGTCGCCACTTCCGGCTTGCGCTCGCTCTGGAAGGGAATCCCGAGCGCGGTCCACGTCTCGGTGAGCGCGTCCTTCAGCGTCGCGATCAGCGCGTCGTCGTGGAACGGCGTCGGCGTGATGCGCAGCCGCTCGGTGCCGCGCGGCACGGTCGGGTAGTTGATCGGCTGGATGTAGATGCCGTGCTTGGCCAAGAGCCGGTCGCTCGCCATCTTGCACAGTTCCGGGTCGCCGACCAGAACCGGCACGATATGGGTCTCGGACGGCATGACCGGCAGATCGGCGGCCGACAGCATGTCCTTGGTGTGCTGGGCCTGCCGCTGCTGGGCGTCGCGCTCGCCCTGCGACTGCTTCAGGTGGCGGATCGAGGCCGTGGCGGCCGCGGCGATCATCGGCGGCAGCGCCGTGGTGAAGATGAAGCCCGGCGCATAGGAGCGCACCGCGTCGATGACCTCGCGCTTGCCGGTGATGTAGCCGCCCAGCGTGCCGAACGCCTTGGCGAGCGTGCCCTCGATCACGTCGATGCGATGGGCCAGCCCCTCGCGCTCGGTGATGCCGCCGCCGTGCGCGCCGTACATGCCGACGGCATGGACCTCGTCGATATAGGTCATGGCGTTGTATTTCTCGGCGAGGTCGGCGATGGCCGCGATGGGCGCGACGTCGCCGTCCATCGAGTAAACGCTCTCGAACACGATCAGCTTGGCGCGCTCGCGGCCGGCCTGCTGCAGCAGGCTTTCGAGGTGCGCGACGTCGTTGTGGCGGAAGATCTTCTTCTCCGCGCCCGAGCGGCGCACGCCCTCGATCATCGAGGCATGGTTCAGTTCGTCGGACAGGATCAGGCAGTCGGGCAAGAGCCGGCCGATGGTCGAGATCGCCGCCTCGTTGGAGACGAAGCCCGAGGTGAAGACCAGCGCGGCTTCCTTGCCGTGGAGGTCGGCGAGCTCGAGCTCGAGCTCGACCAGCGGATGGTTCGTGCCGGAGATGTTGCGGGTGCCGCCGGCGCCGGAACCCATCGAGCCGGCCGCCTTCTGCGCCGCCGCGATGACGTCGGCGTGCTGGCCCATGCCGAGATAGTCGTTCGAGCACCACACCGTGATTTCGCGCGCCTCGCCGTTGGCGCGCCAGATTGCCTTGGGAAAGGAACCGACGATGCGTTCCAGATCGGCGAAGACGCGATAGCGCCTTTCCGCGTGGAGCTGGTCGATGGCGTCCTCGAAAAACCGTTGGTAGTTCATGCTGTCGTCCCGGGGGTTGCGGCGGCAAGATAGTTCGCGCTGCCTGAGGCGTCCACGTCGCCGGCATGGGCAAATTGCCACGCTGACGACTATTCCCTTATAGCGCCTGTGCGGCGCGTTCCGATTGATCTTTCGCAAGCGATCGGCCGATAGGCCTGAAATCTTTCTTAGCGATTTGCATGTGAGGGTACGCCGGACGAAAGGACGCAGCCACGATGGCGCGCGCAGGAAAACGAGGTGAGCGATGGCCGTACTGGTCACCGGCGGCGCCGGCTACATCGGCAGCCACATGGTCTGGGAACTGCTCGACGCCGGCGAGGAGGTGGTGGTGCTCGACCGGCTCTCGACCGGCTTCGACTGGGCGGTGGCGCCCGAGGCGAAGCTGGTCGTCGGCGACGTCGGCGACAGCGCGCTCGTCGCCGGGCTGATCGCCGGCCACGGCATCGACGCCGTCATCCATTTCGCCGGCTCGATCGTGGTGCCGGAATCGGTCGCCGATCCGCTGGCCTATTACGACAACAACACCGTCAGGACCCGCTCGCTGATCGAGACGGCGGTGAAGGGCAGGGTCAAGCACTTCATCTTCTCCTCGACGGCGGCCGTCTACGGCGCGGCCGGCTCCGAGCCCGTCTCGGAGAACGCCGCGCTCCACCCGGAATCGCCCTACGGCCGCTCCAAGCTGATGAGCGAGTGGATGCTCGCCGACGCATCCGCCGCCTACGGCCTGCGCTACACGGCCTTGCGCTACTTCAACGTCGCCGGCGCCGATCCGAAGGGGCGCACCGGCCAGTCGACGGCGGGCGCCACCCATCTCATCAAGGTCGCGGGGCAGGCCGCGCTCGGCAAGCGGCCGTTCATCGAGGTCTTCGGCACCGACTATCCGACGGAAGACGGCACCTGCGTCCGCGACTACATCCATGTCAGCGACCTCGCCGCCGCCCATAGGCTGGCGCTGGAGCGGCTGCGGGCCGGCGGCGACAGCCTCGTCGCCAATTGCGGCTACGGCCACGGCTATTCGGTGTTCCAGGTGCTGGACAGCGTCAGGCGCGTCCACGGCCGCGACTTCGACGTGCGCATCGCCGGCCGCAGGCCGGGCGACGCGGCGGCGGTCGTCGCCAACCCGGCGCTTGCCCGGCGCGAGCTCGGCTGGTCGCCGCGCCTCGACGATCTCGACGCCATCGTGAAATCGGCGCTCGACTGGGAGCGCCGCCTTTCGACGATGAACGCGCCCAGGCCCGTCGCCTAGCCGGCTTTTAAAGCCGACTCAGCGCTGGACCACAATGCGCGTGTTCTTCAGCCCCTCCTGCTGGGCGAGGCGGTAGAGCACGGCGGCGTTCTGCGTGTGCAGCCTGATGCAGCCGGCGGAAGCCGGCCTGCCGAGGCGGCTGACCTGGTTGGTGCCGTGCACGGCATAGTTGCCGTTGTAGAAGATCGAATAGGGCATCGGCGCGTTGTTGTAGCGGCTCGAGCGATGGTTCCTCGACAGCCACTTCGCCGTCCATGCGCCGGCGGGCGTGACCTTGCCCTTGCGCGCCGTCGAGACCGGCCAGCGATACTTGACCTGACCGCGATGTATCACCGTCATGGTCTGCGTCGAGATGTCCACCCTGGCGACCAGCGTCGCGGCCTGCGATACGGCCGGCGCACCGGCGACGAGCGCCAGCGCCACGGCAATGCCTGCAATGATCCTCATGAGTCTTCCCAAGCCCCGTTGCCCAAGCCCAGTTACCTTGACGCAAGGTTAGGCGCGGGCGACGGCCGGGCCAATTCATTTCTTCGTCATTGTGGCCAAAGGGTTAGCGGAGAGGGTTAAAAGCCCTTTCCACCTCTCGGTCCGATGCTCTAGAGGTTGCCACGACATGCATGCAGCGAAAGGGTCGCCATGACGCTCAGGGTCGCCGTCCAGATGGACCATATCTCGACCGTCTCCATTGCGGGGGACACCTCCTTCGCGCTGTCGCTGGAGGCGCAGCGGCGCGGCCACGAGCTGTGGCACTACACGCCCGACCGGCTCTCCATGCTCAACGGCACCGTCTTCGCCCGCGCCGAGCGGATGGAGGTGCGCGACGTCAAGGGCGACCATTTCACGCTGCAGCCGGCCGAGCGCGTCGATCTCGCGGAGCTGGACGTGGTGCTGCTGCGACAGGACCCGCCCTTCGACATGAACTACATCACCACCACGCACCTCCTGGAGCGCATCCACCCGAAGACGCTGGTGGTCAACGACCCGGCATGGGTCAGGAACAGCCCGGAGAAGATCTTCGTCACCGAGTTCCCGGACCTGATGCCGGAAACGCTGATCACCAAGGACCCGCGCGAGGTCGACGCCTTCCGCAGGGAGTATGGCGACATCATCGTCAAGCCGCTCTACGGCAATGGCGGCGCCGGCATCTTCCATCTGCACGAGGCCGACCGCAACCTGGCCTCGCTGCTCGAGATGTTCCAGCAGATGTTCCGCGAGCCGTTCATCGTCCAGCGCTACCTCAAGGACGTGCGCAAGGGCGACAAGCGCATCATCCTGATCGACGGCGAGCCGGTCGGCGCGATCAACCGCGTGCCGGCCGAGCACGACTCCCGCTCCAACATGCATGTCGGCGGCCGCGCCGAGCCGACCGGGCTGACCGAGCGCGAGCGCGAGATCTGCGCCCGCATCGGCCCCTCGCTGAAGGAGCGCGGTTTCATCCTCGTCGGCATCGACGTGATCGGCGACTTCATGACCGAGATCAACGTCACCTCGCCGACCGGCATTCGCGAGATTCTGCGCTTCGGCGGGGCCGACGTCGCGGCGCTGTTCTGGGACGCGGTCGAGGCGAAGCGGCGCTAGGCCTCAATCTCCCGGCACGTCGGCGGTCAGGCGCGCGGCGAGCCGTTCCGCCTGCACGCGGATGTCGGGCACGGCCTCGATCTCGAAGAACGCGCCGCGGGTGAGCGGGCCGAGCGCGAAGATGCGCTCTGACACGCCGCCGGCCGCGTCGACGACGGCGCAGTCCACCGTCACGTCGAGGCCGAGATGCAGGGAATCGGCCCGCGCCAGCCCACTGTCCGTCAGGAAGCGGACGATGGCGATCGCTCCCGACGCCACGTCCCTGACGACGCCGGTGCAGTCGTAGATGCGGGCGACCCCGATCCTCTCCTCTACCGCGGCATGGCGGGGCAGCACCTCGACGGCGAAGCCGCCGCCCGCCTCCTCCACCTCGCCCACCCTGCCGGCGACGAGCCGCAGCTCGCCCGCCTCCACGGCGGCGGCGAGCCGGGCATGGATGTGCGGGGCCACGCGGTGGCGGTGCACGTCCCACCACGTCTTGGCGTGGCGCAGGAACCGCTGCCGCGAATCCGGGCTCCAGGCGCGCCAGATGCGCTGGTTGAACGGGCGCAGGCCGTCGACGACGTCCTGCCACTCGCCGCCGGCGGCCGCGTGCCGCCGCACGAGGCCGCGCAGCCAGTGCAGGAGCCGCGACGGCGGCAGGCCGAGCGGAACGTCGAGCCCCTGGAGCGGCTTCGGCCGGCGCGGCAGATGCGGCCGCGGCAGCAGGCCGCGCCGCGACAGCGCCGTCACCGGGCCGCGATGGCCCCGCGCCTTCAGCTCCAGCCAGGCGTCGACCATGCTGAGGCCGGTGCCGAGGATCATGACCGGCGCGTCGGGCGGCAGCGGCGCGTCGGCCGCGCTGCCCGGCCGCACGGCATGGGGAACGAGGCTCGCCGGCGTATCGTCGTGGCCGGCGGCGAGGATCG
>JALHFU010000463.1:0-1442 GCA_022838525.1 Hyphomicrobiales bacterium
TCGCCCCCAGGCAGGAGGTGCGGCTGCGGCAGCCCGAACTCATCGCCGGCGAGCACTTGGTGGGCGAGAGGGATCTTCCGATCTATGCCGCCGCCATGGGCGGCGACGGGCACATCATCGTGACCTTCGAGGCGATCGATCATGTCAAGCGCCCCACGGCGCTCCAGAACGTGCGCGGCGGATACGGGCTGCTCGTCTACGGAGATTCGATGGTACCGGCCTATCGCCCGGGCGATACCGCGCTCGTACACCCGCACCTGCCGCCACAGCGCGACACGGATTGCGTGTTCTACCACACGCCTCCCGCGGGCGGCGAAGCCGAGGCGATCATCAAGCGCCTCGTCGGCTTCAATGACCGCGAATGGAAGCTCGAGCAATACAATCCGGCGCGCCAGTTCAGCGAGCATCGCGTCGACTGGCCCATCTGCCATCGCGTCGTGGGCAAGTACAACGCCCGCTAGCCCGTGCCGGTCAGCGCCAGCGGATAGCCGTCGAGCTCGGGCACTATTCCGAAGCGCACGAGCACCCTCGCGTCCTCGTAGTCGCCGGTTGTCGGATCGCCGGTCCGGCTGAAGGCGACCACCCCGGCCGCGCTCGCGGCGAGCCTTTCAGCCATGCGGATCGCCTGAAGCTCTCCGGGCGCTTCCATCGGATCGCGCGCGCACAGGATGCCCCTCTTGCTCCACTCGTAGGAAAGCACAACGAAATACGTGATCATGAACCCCTCCGAGCCCTCACCCTGACTCGAAAGCGAGAACAAAACAAGCACAATGATTCTCGGTTCCGTGCAGCAGAATGCGCGGGGGCAGCGTTAAAGTAGGAGAAAACTACCTACCTACCCTTGACACGGATAGTAGGCATCACTTACCAATAGCCGCCATTGCAGTCACGCGATGGAGGCCTACGTGCTCTCAACGATCAACCAGAATGCCGGGCGCGCTCACGCCGTCCTCGCCGAACAGGTAGCGCCCCGTCGCGCAGATCGCGGCCTCCCTGCGATCATGCAGGTCGGTCAGCGCCCTGTTGTGGCGATGGCGAGGGAAGGGCACATGGCGGCGATCGCCATTGCCTCCCCGTACTTCTCCGCGACGGTGTCCCGCAGGCTGCCGGCCAACGCCGTCGCCAGCATGCCGGCACTCAGCCCGATCGCTGCAACAAGCCTTCGCATCGCTCTTCTCCCCCCGTGGCGCCGCAGCATCTTGGCACGTTCGAAGGCGCGCGCAAGCGCTGCGAGAGGGACCGGTTCCGCGCGCCCGAGCAGTCCTTCGCGCAGGACGTCGCGTCCATGGTCGCCATGGCCGCCTTCGTCGCCGCGGTCGCCGTCGTGCTCGCGGGCATCCTGCATGTCGGAGCGCCGGTATGAGCTCGTCCTCCACCCACGTGATCAGCAAGGACACGGCGACGAGCATAGCGCTCGCATGGCGCGAGATCGAAACGGCGGA
>JALHFU010000464.1:0-1022 GCA_022838525.1 Hyphomicrobiales bacterium
GAGGTGCCCCCCGTGACCAATGCTGTCGCCATGTTGTCCAATCTAGTAGGCCGCGCCGGCCCACGAGATGGTCGGCGCAGCCCTTGAGTGTAAAAGGATCCAGCTCAGCCGAGCAGCTCGGCGGCCTGGCGGACCATCGCCAGTTCTTCATTGGTGGGCACCACCAGCACGGCTACCGACGAGTCGGGAGCCGAGATGATGCGGGCCTGCTTGCTGCGTTGCGCGTTGGCTTCCTCGTCCAGCTTCACGCCGAAAACGCCCAGCCGGGCGCAGACCTCGGAGCGGACCGTCGCGGCGTTCTCGCCGACGCCTGCCGTGAAGGCCAGAGCGTCCAGCCCGCCCAGCAGCGCCGCGTAGCCGCCGATGTAGAAAACGAGGCGATGGATGTAGACGTCCAGGCCGAGCTTGGCCTGTTCATTGCCGGCGTTGATCGCCGCTTCCACATCGCGCATGTCGGTGTGGCCGGTGAGACCGAGCATGCCGGAACGCTTGTTGAGTTCGTCGTCGATCTCGGCGGAACTCAGGCCGAGCTCGCGGCTCAGATAGCCGACGATGCCGGGATCGATGTCACCGGAGCGGGTGCCCATCACCAGTCCGGCGAGCGGGGTCAGGCCCATCGAGGTCTCGATCGCGTGGCCGGAATCGACGGCCGAGACGGACGCGCCGTTGCCGAGATGGCAGACGATCTGCTTCAGATCGTCGCGTCCGAGCAGCTTGGCCACTTCCCGGCTGACGAACTGATGGGAGGTGCCGTGGAAACCGTACTTGCGGATCCGGGTGCGCTTGGCCAGGTCGACGTCCATCGCGTAGGTGTAGGCCTCGGCAGGTAGCCGGGCGAAGAAGGCGGTGTCGAAGATGCTGACATGCGGAACGTCGGGTAGCAGCTTGCGGGCCGCTTCGATGCCGGAGATGCCCGCGGGGTTGTGCAGCGGAGCCAGCGGCGACAGCTCACGCAGGGTATCGACGACTTCGTCGGTGACCAGGGTGGGATCGGCGAACTTGTCACCGCCGTGCACGGCGCG
>JALHFU010000465.1:0-1021 GCA_022838525.1 Hyphomicrobiales bacterium
GCCGCACACCCTGTATTCCGCGCGCAGCCACGAAGGACGCGAAAGCGGGCTGCACGCGCCGGGGCGCTTCGCCCGGCTGCTGGAGCACTCCAAGCGGCTGGTCCTGATGGCGCGCGAGCGGGAACCCGCGCAGCCCGGCGTCTGGCGCGAGGAAATGGTGAGGACAGACGCGGCGTCTCCCCCCGGCGCAGCGTATCCCCCCAGCGCAGCGTATCCCATAATCGAGCGCGTCGTGCTCACCGACGAGGAGCGCTCGTTCCTGACCGAAGGGAACTGCGCGCCCGCGCCGGACACGGACCCGAACGCGGACACTGGCCCAGACACGGAGGCCCGCCGTGGGTGACCTGGCCCTGCCGCACATCCTGCCCCGCGTCCGCGATCCCCGGCGAGAGGTGCGCAAGTACGCCAACTTCCTGCTGGCCCTGCGCGCCCGCCGCGCCGGGGCCGCGCGGGTGGCGCACCGCCCCTTCGACCTCACCGTGGACTGCGCCACCCTGTGCCAGCTGCACTGCCCCTACTGCGCCGTGGGCAACTCCACCATCCGCCGGGGCCGCGCCCTGATGAACGCCGCCCTGCACGAACGGCTGGCGGCGGAGGTGGCCCCGGACCTGTTCCTGGCCTGGTACTTCAGCGCCGGGGAACCGCTGCTGCACCCGCGCCTGCACGAACACCTCGCCCGCACCGCCGGGGAGGAGGCGTTCACCGTGGTCTCCACCAACCTCAGCGTGCCCCTGCCCCCGGCCCGGCAGGAGGCATTGCTGCGTTCGGGCCTCGGCATGCTCAGCGCATCCGTGGACGGGGCCAGCGCGGCCACCTACGGGCAGTACAGGCGCGGGGGCGACTTTTCGCTGGTCATGGACAACCTGGCGGCGCTGGCCCGGCGCAAGCGGCAGATGGGGCTGGAATTCCCCCTGCTGGAATGGCGCTTTCTGCTGTTCGCCCACAACCAGCACGAGGTGGACGCAGCCCGCGCCATGGCCACGGACATGGGGCTGGACCTGCTGGAATTCTTTCCCGGCTA
>JALHFU010000466.1:0-1017 GCA_022838525.1 Hyphomicrobiales bacterium
CGCGGCTCGTCGGCGTCGACCTCGGCCGCGATGGGCAGGAACCTGTCCTCGGCGATCTGCTGCGCCGTGTCGAGCATCTGGCCGATGGCGGCGCGGTCGTAGGCGGCGAACTTCGGATGCCGCAGCGTCGTCTCCTCGATGCCGAGCAGCTCGTAGAGCACGAAATCCAGATTGCGGCGGTCGACGATCATCGACATGGGCCCCTCCCGTGACGGTCCTTCACGGACGAGCATAGCGGCCGCCCGGGGCGATGTCGATCAGCGATCTGGACGAATGTACGGTTTATCGACGGGAGCCGGGCGGGGCGCGCCTGCGGGCCCGCCCGGCCCTACGACGCGACGGGCCAGCTCCAGAATTCGTTGCCTTCGGCCTCGAGGTTGCGGTTGAGCACCATCTTGTGCACCTCGTCGGCGCCGTCCACGAGACGGGCCTGCCGCGCGTAGCGGTAGATCCATTCGAGCACGGTGTCCTTGGAATAGCCGCGGGCGCCGTTGATCTGGATCGCGACGTCGGCGGCCTGATGCAGGAGGTTGGCGACGTGCACCTTGGCCATCGACACCTCCTTGCGCGCGAAGCCGCCGCGGTCGAGCTCCCACGCCGCCTTCATCACCAGGAGGCGGCCGATCTCGATCTTCATGGCGAGGTCGCCGAGCATCATCTGGATCGACTCGCGCTTCGACAGCCGCTCGCCGAAGGCGAAGCGTTCGGCGGCGTAGGTGCGGGCGATCTCGACGCAGCGCTTCGACAGGCCGAGCCAGCGCATGCAGTGGGTGAGCCGCGCCGGGCCGAGGCGCATCTGGGTGAGCTTCAGCCCGTCGCCCTCGTTCAGCAGCACGTTCTCGGCGGCCGCCGGCACGGAGCTGAGCAAAAGCGCTGGGATCAGCGCGGTTCGAGCGATGCGATGCCGCAAGTTCATCACCACAACCTGACGTAAGAACCCGGTTCAGGTGCAACTTTAGCACAAAAGACCGCACGTTCCCCGTTCAAACGAACGGGGCCGACAGGCATGAGCAAAGA
>JALHFU010000467.1:0-1016 GCA_022838525.1 Hyphomicrobiales bacterium
ACGATGGTGAACCGGTCGGGCTGGTCGACGTTCTCTTTCCCGTAGTGGGCCCAGAGCTCTCTGAGCAGCGGCGCAAGGTAGGTCTCGTCACCGATATCGAGGACGATCAGCTTCTCGCCGGGGTTGACGTTGGCAAAGTCGCCGACCCGGATGGACCGCGGCATGTGGCGGAGCACCCCGGCCGCGATGAAGATCGGCGCGTCGAGGCTCGCCTTTGCCGCGTCGACGGCGTCGTAGATCGCCGCGCCGCCGAAATGCGCGAACAGCGCGACCGAGGGGCGCGTCGGATCGCCGATCAGGTACTCGTGCCCGTCATGGAGCACGCCGACGCCGGCAAGCTCCGCGTCGCCATGTTCTGCGTAGAGCGCGTCGGCGAGGAAGACGCTGTGCTGCGCCACCGAATAGGCGGCGCAGGAATAGCGGCCGTTGAAGCGTGCGATCTTCGACAGGCCGGCGGCCATCTCGGCGAAGTCGATGTCGGATGGCAGGACGTTGGCCAGATCGAGGACGGAGCCGTCGGGGCGGAACGAAGGCGCGATCATCAGTGCCGCGCCTCCAGCACCTCGGCGACGGCGCGCACCACATGCTCGGTGACGGCCGGCCCCGCCGTCGTCGCCTGGAAGTAGGCGCGCAGCAGGTCGAGGCATCGCTCGCGCTGGCCCGCCCACGGATCGACGACATGGGCGTTGCGGGCGGCGCAGTATCTGCCCCATGCGAGATAGAGCGCCTGGGTGTCCGCGGTGCCCTTCGGCATCGGCTTGTGATTGACGATCGCCGCCTTCGCCTTGACGGCCATGTCGGCGAGCAGGTCGGCCCCGGGCGAGACCTGGCGGACGGACAGGCTGGCAGCGAGCGCCTTCGCCTCGGGATAGTGCTCGGTGATCTCGGCCGAGGTGAACCCGGAGCCGATCAGGTCGCGGAAGGTGCAAGACCCCTCGCGCATCGCCTCGGCCATCTGGACCGCGCGGGGATGCGCGGCGTCGGGATCGACGGTGGCGGGAACGTCCGGCCATTGG
>JALHFU010000468.1:0-1013 GCA_022838525.1 Hyphomicrobiales bacterium
CGGCACCGAGATCTGCGGCTCCTCCTCGCGCGGCAGGGCCGACAGCGCGACAAGGCCGAAGGCGAAGGCGGCCACCAGGAACAGCGGCGTCAGCGGCGATGCGATGAAGGCGTGGGTCAGCGCGCCGGCGATGCCCAGACGGGGGCTGGGGAGGGGGGAATTCATGGGAGTACAACTGTTTCGCCGGACCGGAGCCCAGTCAGGATTTCGACGTGGGGCGCGCCGTCGCGCAGGAACCGTTCGCCGGGCACCACGGTGCGCTCGACCTCGCCACCTTCCGTGACAACGCGGACGAAGTCGAGGCCGGAGCGGGTGGAGAGCGCCGTCGCCGGCACGAGCAGTGCCTGGCGGGCGCCGACCGGCACTTCGACCAGCACTCGGGCGTCGACGAAGGCGCTGTCGAGACTGTCTACCTCGACATCGGCGATGACACGCCCATTCTCGATCTGTGGATAGATCTTGGCGAGCCGGCCGGCGGTTTCCGAGCCGGCGCTGGAGATACGGATCGTTGCGCCCTGTTCAAGGTCGGCGGCGTGACGCTCCGGGATGGCGAGCCGCAGGAAGAACCCGCCGCCGCCGATCGTGGCGGCTGGCTCGCCCGCCATGATCACTGCGCCGCGCGTGACCGGCACGGTCAGCACGCGGCCGGCGACGGGTGCCAGCACCGCGCCCTCCTCGCCCTGCTGGACGACGACGGAGCGCTGTGCCTCAGTCGCCGCGATCTGGTTTTGCGTCACGTCGACCTCGGTCGAGAGCTGTTCGAGACGCTGCGCGGTGACCACGCCGCGCTCGACCAGCGAGCGGCCGCGTTCCAGTTCGGCCTGTGCACGGGCAAGCTGTGCTTCTAGAGCGCGTAGCTGGGCGTCGTAGGCTGAGATCTGGAAGGCGATCTTGTCGTCGCGCACCACGGCGATGCGTTGGCCTGCCGCTACCTCGTCGCCCTCGGAGACGAGCAACTCGACCACGGTGCCACCGATGCGCGCGCGCGCCGGCACGAGGTCGCGCGCCTCGAC
>JALHFU010000197.1:0-5460 GCA_022838525.1 Hyphomicrobiales bacterium
CGACCGATGCGCAGCCGACCCGGACACCGCCGCCCTCCCCTGATCCCCGGTCCGGACCCGGGTTCCCGCGAGGGCGATGCACGGAAGTATCGGCGAGGCCGGGAAGGGCGTGGATAGATTTTTTGCGGCGGGGGGGCCGAAGCTGGGTCGAACCGGGAAGATCGGGGCCGCGTCGCGCCGCGGCCGCCATCGGGCGGGAGGCCGGCTCGACGCAAAAGAAGCGCGCCGGAATTGCCTTGACCCTGAACCTTGCTTCAAGGTTATGGCTCGACCCGAGAGGGAGGCCGATCCGACACCGCGCTCCAACAGCCGACTGGCCCCGGCGCAGGCACGAAGAGGTTTTGCAGCATGAGCAAGCGCATTCTCCACGTCGTCACCAACGTCGCCCACTATGCCGATCCGAACGAGCCGACCGGGCTGTGGCTGTCGGAGCTGACGCATGCCTGGGACGTCTTCGCCGCGAAGGGCCTCGCACAGCGCATCGTGAGCCCGAAGGGCGGCACCTCGCCGCTCGAACCGCGCGCGCTCAAATGGCCGCTCCTGGATGCCTCCGCCAAGGCGTGGCTGGCCGACGAGGCCCGCATGGCGCTGCTGTCGTCCACCGCGCGGCCCGACGAGATCGACCCGGCGGACTACGATGCGATCTATTTCACCGGCGGCCATGCGGTGATGTGGGACTTTCCCGACGACGAGGGGCTCCAAGGGATCACCCGCGCGATCTTCGAGCGCGGCGGCATCGTCTCGTCCGTCTGCCACGGCTATTGCGGGCTCCTGAACACCAGGCTGTCGGACGGGACGCTGCTGGTCGCCGGCAGGCGCGTCACCGGCTTTTCATGGACCGAGGAGGTGCTGGCCGGGGTTGCGAAGAAGATGCCCTACAATGCCGAGGAAGAGATGAAGCGGCGCGGCGCGCGCTACGAGAAGGCCCTGCTGCCGTTCGTCTCGCATGCCGTCGCGGACGGACGGCTGGTGACGGGGCAGAACCCGTTCTCGGCGAAGGCGACGGCGAAGACGGTGGCGGCCCTTCTCTGACGGCGGGCGGCGGCCGCCTAGCCCGCGCCGGCCGGGCGGCGGCTCGTCCTGCCGAGCAGCTTGACGTCGCCGGCCGCCAGCGTCGGGCTTTCCATCCTGCCGTCCAGCATCCGCGCCAGCACCCGCCGCGCATTGGCGGCGCAGTCGATGTCCCCGGGCTTGGCCTCGATATCCGCGATGAGGGCGACGAGTTGCTGCTTGCTCTGCGCAAGCCGCGCCTCCAGCGCCTCGATGTCCGCCACCTTGCGGCTGAGCGCCGCGATCAGCGCGCCGTGCTCCCACTGCTCCAGATCGGGCGGCAGGAGGGTGCGTATCTCGTCGAGGCTGAACCCGGCCTTCTGCGCGGTCGCGATCAGGTCGAGCACGACGACCGCCTCGGACGGATAGGTGCGGTAGCCGTTCGGCCGGCGCTCGACGGTCTTCAAAAGGCCGATGCTCTCGTAGAAGCGGATGCGCGACTGGCTGAGGCCGCTGCGCCTGGCCAGCTCTCCGATCTTCATGCCCGTCGCTCCTCTGCAAAAAGCCGCTTGACCCTCAACTTAACTTAAACGTTAGGGTGCGTCCAACTCATTGTTTGGAGACCGGACATGTCGCTGTTTTCCCCGCTGGCGCTGCCCAACGGCGCCGTCATCCCGAACCGCATCGCCAAGGCCGCGATGGAAGAGAACATGGCCGACGGCGACCACGCGCCGTCGGCCGAACTCTTGCGCCTCTATCGGGCATGGGCCGAGGGCGAGGCGGGGCTGATCATCACCGGCAACGTGATGGTCGACGCCCGCGCCATGACCGGCCCCGGCGGCGTGGTGCTGGAGGACGACCGCCACCTCGACCGCTTCCGGGCGTGGGCCGAGGCCGGGCGGGCGCGCGGCGGGCAGGTGTGGATGCAGATCAACCATCCCGGACGGCAGATGCCGGCCGCGCTCGGGCAGGAGACGCTGGCGCCGTCGGCGGTGGCGCTGGACATCGGGGCGCTGTCGAAGCAGTTTCCGATGCCGCGCGAGATGCGTGCGGCCGACATCGCGGAGGTCGAGCGCCGGTTCGTGACCACGGCACTGCTCGCGGAGCGGGCGGGCTTCACCGGCGTCGAGATCCATGCCGCGCACGGCTATCTCCTCAGCCAGTTCCTGTCGCCGCTGGCGAACCGCCGGCAGGACCGCTGGGGCGGCAGCCTCGAGAACCGCGCCCGCCTGCTCACCGACATCGTGCGCGGCATCCGCGCCGCGGTGGCGCCGGGCTTCGCGGTGGCCGTCAAGCTCAACTCGGCCGATTTCCAGCGCGGCGGCTTCTCGCCCGAGGATGCGCGGGACGTGGTGGCGATGCTCGGCTCGCTCGGCGTCGATCTGGTCGAGCTTTCGGGCGGCAGCTACGAGGCGCCGGCGATGATGGGCGCGGCGCGGGACGAGCGCACGCTGGCGCGCGAGGCCTATTTCCTCGACTTCGCGCGCGAGATCGCCACGGTGGCGACCATGCCGCTCATGGTCACGGGCGGCATCCGGCGGCGCGAGGTGGCGCAAAAGGTGGTCGAAAGCGGCATCGCCATGGCGGGGATCGCCACGGCGCTCGCGATCGAGCCGGACCTGCCGCGCAACTGGCGGCTCGGCCGGACGAGCGTCCCGGCGCTCAGGCCGATCACGTGGAAGAACAAGCAGCTCGCCTCGTCGGCGCATATGGCCGCCGTCAAGTACCAGCTGACCCGGCTGAGCCGCAGGCGGCGGACCGCCCCCGGCGTGCTGCCGGCATGGGCGCTGGTCGTGTCGCAGGCGGATGCGCGGTGCCGCGCCCGGCGCTACCGCCGCTGGATGGAGGGGCGGGCCGCCGCGGCGTGACGGCGCGCCGGCCGAAGGGCCGTTCCCTGCTACTTCGTCAGCGTGCGCCCGACCGCGTCGGCCCAGCCGGCGAGCTTCCGCTTGCGGGTCGCCGCGTCCATGGCCGGCTCGAAGCGGCGGTCGAGCGCCCAGCTTGCGGCGAAGCGCTTCGCGTCGGGCCACACGCCCGCGCGCGAGCCGGCAAGCCAGGCCGCGCCGAGAGCGGTGGTCTCGAGGATGGTCGGGCGGTCGACGGGCGCGTCGAGCAGGTCGGCGAGCCGCTGCATGGTCCAGTCGGAGGCGACCATGCCGCCGTCGACGCGCAGCACCGTCTTGGCGCCGCCGGCCTTCCAGTCGCGACGCATGGCGACGAGCAGGTCACGGGTCTGGAAGGCGACGGATTCGAGCGCGGCGCGGGCGAACTCGGCCGGGCCGGAATTGCGCGTCAGGCCGAAGATCGCCCCGCGCGCCTCGGCATCCCAGTAGGGCGCGCCGAGGCCGACGAAGGCCGGCACCAGATAGACCTCCTGCGCCGGGTCTGCCGTGTCGGCGAGCGCGCCGCTCTCGGCCGCCTTGGCGATGACGCGCAAGCCGTCGCGCAGCCACTGCACGGCCGCGCCGGCGACGAAGATCGAGCCTTCGAGCGCGTAGGTGGTGCGGCCGTCGAGCCGGTAGGCGATGGTGGTGAGCAGGCGGTTCCGCGAGCGCACCGGCTTGTCGCCGGTGTTGAGCAGCGCGAAGCAGCCGGTGCCGTAGGTGGACTTCATCATGCCCGGCTCGAAGCAGGCCTGGCCGATGGTCGCGGCCTGCTGGTCGCCGGCGACGCCGAGGATCGGGATCCCGGCGCCGAACAGCGTCTTCTGCGTGACGCCGAAATCGGCGGCGCAGTCCTTCACCTGCGGCAGCATGGCCGCGGGGATGCGCAGGATGTCGAGAAGCTCGGCGTCCCACGCGTTGTTCTCGATGTTGTAGACCAGCGTGCGCGAGGCGTTGGTGGCGTCGGTGACGTGGGCCGCGCCGCCCGTCAGCCGCCAGATGAGGAAGGCATCGACGGTGCCGGCCAATAGCTCGCCCTTCTCGGCGCGCCTGCGCGCGCCCTTCACCTTGTCGAGAATCCAGGCGATCTTGGTGCCGGAGAAATAGGGGTCGATGAGCAGGCCCGTCTTGCGGGCGAATTTCGGCTCGAGGCCGCGGCTCTTGAGCCTAGCGCACATCGGCGCGGTGCGGCGGTCCTGCCAGACGATGGCGTTGTGGATCGCCGCGCCGGTCGCCTTGTCCCAGACCACCACGGTCTCGCGCTGGTTGGTGATGCCGATGGCGGCGATGTCGGCGGCGGCGAGCTTCGCCTTGCGGAGCGCCGCCTTCACGGCCCAGACGACGGTCGTCCAGATTTCCTCCGGGTCGTGCTCGACCCAGCCGGAGGCGGGGTAGTGCTGGACGAACTCCTTCTGCCCGACGGCCACGACCTTCATGCCGCCGTCGAAGACGATCGCCCGGCTCGACGTCGTGCCCTGGTCGATGGCCAGAATGTACCCGCTCATGTCCCCTCCCTCTGCGCCTGCCCTATGCCGCCCGCCTTATGCCGCCTGCCCGGGGCGGCTCCGCATGAATGCCGCGACCGCCTCGGTCTCGCCCGCGCCGAGCCTCAGGCCGAGCTTGGTGCGCCGCCACAGCACGTCCTCGACGGTCAGCGCCCATTCGCGGTCGATCAGGTAGCGCAGCTCGGCCTCGTAGAGATCGGCGCCGAAATGGCGGCCGAGATCGGCCGGCGACCGGGCGTTGCCCAGTATGACGCGCGCGCGCGTGCCGTAAAGCCGCAGCAGGCGGCGGGCATGCCCGGGCGCAAGGAAGGCGTAGTCGGCGGCAAGGCGCGCGGCCTCCGCCTCGAAGGCCTCGGCCGGGAACTCGCCGCCCGGCAGCGGCGCGTCGGCCGTCCAGCCCGGCGCCTTGCGGCCGAGGGCGGCGCCGATCTTCTCCACCGCGTGCTCGGCGAGCTTGCGATAGGTGGTGATCTTGCCGCCGAAGACGTTGAGAAGCGGCGGCTCGCCCGCGGCCGCGTCGAGCTTCAGCACGTAGTCGCGGGTCGCCTCCTGCGCCTTCGAGGCGCCGTCGTCGTAGAGCGGGCGCACCGCCGAATAGGTCCACACGATGTCCTCGCGCCGCACCGGCTCGGCGAAATACTCGCTGGCGGCGGCGCACAGATAGTCGGTCTCGGCGTCGGTGATCGCCACGTTGCGCGGATCGCCCTCGTAATCGCGGTCGGTGGTGCCGATCAGGGTGAAATCGTCCTCGTAGGGGATGGCGAAGACGATGCGGCCGTCGGCGTTCTGGAAGAAGTAGGCGCGCGGATCGGCGTACTTCCGCCGCACGACGATGTGGCTGCCCTGCACGAGACGGACATTGTGCGTTCCGGCCCGGCCGAGCGTGCCGGTCAGCACGTGGTCGATCCACGGGCCGGCGGCGTTGACGAGGAGGCGCGCCTGCACGGTGCGGCGGGCGCGGGTCGCGGCGTCCTCGACCTCGACCCGCCACAGATCGCCCTCGCGCCGCGCGGCGATGGCGCGGGTGCGGGTGGCGATCCCGGCGCCGCGGTCGGCGGCGTCGCGGGCGTTGAGCACCACGA
>JALHFU010000018.1:0-26712 GCA_022838525.1 Hyphomicrobiales bacterium
CTTCATCGAGGCCGTGCGCGGCTCCGGCCGCCACCGCGCCATCCCCATCCTGGTGCTGACCACCGAGAGCGTCGACGACAAGAAAGACCGCGCCCGCCGCGCCGGCGCCAGCGGCTGGATCATCAAGCCGTTCGACCCGGTCAAGCTCGTCACCGCCATCAACCGCGTCGCTGCCTGAGGACACCGGGGAGAATATCCATGGACACGATGGCAGCCATCAAGCAGACCTTCTTCCAGGAGTGCGAGGAGCAGCTCGCCGAGCTCGAGGAAGGGCTTCTCGCGATCGAGCGCGAGGAGGGCGACCTCGAGACGATCAACGCCGTCTTCCGCGCGGTCCACTCGATCAAGGGCGGCGCCGGCGCCTTCGGCCTCGACGACCTCGTCCGCTTCGCCCACACCTTCGAGACCACGCTCGACGGCATGCGCTCGGGCAAGCTCGACATCACGCCGCAGATCGTCAAGCTGATGCTGCGCTCGGCCGACATCCTCGCCGATCTCGTCCGCATCTCGCGCGACGGCGGCGAGATGGAGTCCTCGCGCGTGTCGCAGATGACCGACGAGCTTGCCCGCGCCGGCGGCGCCGGGGCGCCCGCGCCGGCCGCGCCCGTGGCCGAGGCCGCTCCCGCTTTCGAGCCGCTCGCCGCGGACGGCGGCGAGCTGCAGGTCGACGAGTTCGGCTTCGCGCCGGTCCAGATCTCCTTCGACACGCTGATCGCCGACGACGAGGCCGCCGGCATCGAGGAGAAGATCCGCATCCGCTTCACGCCCAAGCCCGAGCTCTACGCCAAGGCCAACGACGCCATCCGCCTGCTGCGCGAGCTCGGCCGGCTGGGCGAGATGGAAGTGACCTGCGACACCTCCGCGGTGCCGCTTCTCGGCGAGCTCGACCCCGAGGGCGCCTATCTCAGCTGGGACATTGCGCTCGGCGCCGACGTCGACGAGAAGGCCGCGCGGGAGATCTTCGAGTTCGTCGAGTTCGACTGCGACCTTGCGATCGAGACCACCGTGACCGGCCCGGTCATGGACGAGGCCGATGCCGCCGAGACCGTGCAGGCGATCCTCGCCCAGGTGGCGGCCGAGGAAGCCGCCGCCCAGGAACCCGCGCCCGTCGCCGTGCAGGAACAGGCGCCCGCCGCGCCGGCGCCGGCCGCGAAGGCCGCAGCCCCCGCCGCCGCCAACTCGCAGCAGTCCTCGCAGCCCGGCGCGACCATCCGCGTCGATCTCGACCGCGTCGACCGCCTGATCGACCTCGTCGGCGAGCTGGTCATCAACCAGTCGATGCTCGCCCAGCGCGTCATGGAAGCCGGCATCGCCCGCCTCTCCGACGTCGCCGTCGGCCTCGACGACCTCGAGCACCTGACCCGCGAGATCCAGGATTCGGTGATGGCGATCCGCGCCCAGCCGGTGCGGCCGATCTTCCAGCGCATGTCGCGCGTGGTCCGCGAGGTCGCGGACATGACCGGCAAGTCGGCCCGCCTCGTCACCGAGGGCGAGAACTGCGAGGTCGACAAGACCGTGATCGAGCGGCTGGCCGACCCGCTGACGCACATGATCCGCAACGCCATCGACCATGGTCTGGAGAGGCCCGAGGACCGGCTGAAGGCCGGCAAGCCCGAGCAGGGCACCGTGCGCATGGTCGCCGCCCACCGTTCGGGGCGCGTGGTGATCGAGGTGTCCGACGACGGCGCCGGCATCGACCGCCAGCGCGTGCGCCAGAAGGCGATCGAGAAGGGCATCATCTCCGAGGACGCGCAGCTCTCCGACGCCGAGATCGACGACCTGATCTTCGCGCCCGGCTTCTCCACCGCCGCCACCATCTCCGACGTGTCGGGCCGCGGCGTCGGCATGGACGTGGTGCGCCGCTCGATCCAGGCGCTCGGCGGCCGCATCACCATCGCCTCGAAGCCCGGCCACGGCACGACCTTCACGCTGTCGCTGCCGCTGACGCTGGCCGTGCTCGACGGCATGGTCGTCACCGTCGCCGGCCAGACGCTGGTGGTGCCGCTCTCGGCCATCGTCGAGACGCTGCAGCCCAAGGCGCCCGACGTGCACGGGCTCGGCGAGAAGGCCCGCGTCATCGCCATCCGCGGCGCGTTCATCCCGCTGATCGACGTCGGCTCCGTGCTCGGCTACCGCGACGAGGAGGCCGATCCGCTGCAGAGCGTGGCGATGATGGTCGAGACCGAGAACCAGTCGCAATGCGCGCTGATGGTCGACGGCATCATCGGCCAGCAGCAGGTGGTCATCAAGAGCCTCGAGACCAATTACGGCCACGTCTTCGGCGTGGCGGGGGCGACGATCCTGGGCGACGGCCGCGTGGCGGTCATCCTCGACGTCGACGCCATCGTCGCCGGGTCCCGCGCGGACGCCAGCCGCATGGACGCCAACCGCAAGAGGAGCGCAGCATGACCCAGCTCAGGGAACAGGATGCCGTCGCCAACAGCGAGCTGATCGCCTTCCGCCTCGGCGAGCAGGAATTCTGCCTCGACATCATGTCGGTCCGCGACATCCGCGGCTGGACGCCGACGACGCCGCTTCCGCACTCCTCGGAATACGTCAAGGGCGTCATCAACCTGCGCGGCGCGGTGCTGCCGGTCGTCGACCTCGCCGCCCGCCTCGGCTTCTCCCCGGCAGAGCCCAGCGCCCGCCACGTCATCATCATCACCCAGGTCGGCAACCAGACCATCGGCCTTCTGGTCGACGCGGTCTCCGACATCCTGACCGTCAATTCGGGATCGATCCAGGCGACGCCGAATGTGGCTTCCGAGCTCGCCCGCGCCTTCATGAAGGGCGTGATCGCCATGGAGGGCCGCATGATCAGCCTGATCGCGCTCGACAGCGTACTGACCCAGAGCCAGGCAGGGCAGGGACTGCCGAACTGACGAGCCGCAAGAGGAACACCGAGCCATGTCGCTTCTAGCCCAGTTGAGAATCCTCGTCGTGGACGACACGACAACGAGCCGCCTCCTTGTCCGGGACGCGCTCGAGACGCTCGGCTTCCGCAACATCCAGGTCGCCGCCGACGGCGAGCAGGCCATGAAGATGATGATGACGACCCCGTCGCACCTCATCATCTCCGACATGAACATGCCGAAGATGAACGGCCTGCAGCTCCTGCACGCGATCCGCACCTACAAGCCGACCTCGCGCACGCCGTTCATGATCCTCACCGGCAGCCCCGACCGGGCCGTGCTGGACGAGGGCCGCAAGCTCGGCCTCAACAACTACCTAACCAAGCCCTTCAACCCCGACCAGCTTCGTCGGGCGCTGGAGGCCATCGTCGGCAAGCTGCACTAGGGCGGTTCCGGGAGAGGTGCAGGGCACTTTCCCGGGGCTGCGCAGAAAAACAAGAACCGAGCGCTCCGCGGGTTGCGGAAAAAAGCGCCGAAGCGGTTCCGGAAAGGCGGAAAGCGGCTTTCCGCCGGAACCGCGAAAGACAGGGCAGGCGGCTCGCTCCCGTGTTCGAGGGAACCGCGATCCGCATCAGCGGGCGAAGGCCGCAAGCGGCTTCCGTCCATCCTCCCGGCGGTGTGTGTTGCCGGGCGTTTCGAGCAATGCGTAGAGCGTGGGAGCGAGTGACATGGGTCTTCCGGAGCGTGACGACGACGCAGGCCAGGCCGAACGGATCGCCGACGTGCTGGCGAGAATCCGCTCCGAGCTGGAGGACATCGCCGGCCGCATCGACCGCAACCAGGCGGCGATCGCCAGGTCGACATGGGCGGCGGGCGCCGCCGACGCCGACTATGTGAAGGCGATGCAGGACGCCGATCTCAGCGCCCAGCGCATCGCCGGCGTCGCCGACTTCCTGCGCGCGCTCGGCGAGAACGCCCATCCGCACTGGCGCATCGACACCTCGCTCGCCACCGGGACGCTGAAGCTGACCGAGCTGATCCGCTCGATCGGCACCGCCGGCATCGCGATGCAGGCCAAGGACGAGGACGCCGCCGGCGACGTCGACCTGTTCTGACCGCCCCGCAATAGGGCGGCGGCGGCGCCCTCTCCGGCCACGCATAAAAAAAGGCCCGGCGCGGCGGCCGGGCCAAAACTGCGACGGCGTTTCCGTCGCCGCATTCCGGGCGCCGGGGTGCTGGTCCGGCGCCTGAAATTCTCGAATTACGAGTGGTAGGCCGCCTCGCCGTGCGAGGCGAGGTCGAGGCCCTGCGCCTCGGCTTCGGCGCTCGGGCGCAGCCCGATGACCACGTCGACGATCTTGTAGAGGATGGCCGAGACCACGCCGCACCACACGACCGTGATGGCGACGGCGAGGAACTGGGTCCACACCTGCCCGGCCATCGACACGCCCTCGGGATAGCCGACGCCGCCGAGCGCCGGGGCGGCGAAGATGCCGGTGCCGATGGCGCCGACGATGCCGGCGACGCCGTGGATGCCGAACACGTCGAGCGAGTCGTCGTAGCCGAGCTTGATCTTGACCACGGCCACGAACCAGTAGGCCGCCGCGCTCGCCACCGCGCCGAGGACGATGGCGCCGACCGGGCCGACGAAGCCGGCCGCCGGCGTCACCGCCACCAAGCCGGTGATGATGCCCGAGGCCGCGCCCAGCATGGAGGCCTTGCCGCGCAGCGCCTTCTCGATCGCGCACCACGCCACGACCGCGCCGGCGGTGGCGGTGAAGGTGTTGACCATGGCGAGCGCCGCCGTGCCGTTGGCGGCCGCGGCCGAGCCGGCGTTGAAGCCGAACCAGCCGACCCACAGGATCGCCGCGCCGACGAGCGTGAACGGCAGCGAGTGCGGGGCCATGTTGTCGCGGCCGTAGCCGGCCCGCTTGCCGATGATGATCGCGCCGACGAGCGCCGCGATGCCGGCATTGATGTGCACCACCGTGCCGCCCGCGAAGTCGTAGGTGTCCCAGCCGTAGAACAGGCCGGCGCCGTCCCATGCCATGTGGGCGATCGGGAAGTAGACGAAGGTGACCCACAGCACGACGAAGGCGATCGCCGCGCCGAACTTGATGCGCTCGGCGAAGCCGCCGACGATCAGCGCCGGCGTGATGCAGGCGAAGGTCATCTGGAAGGCGATGAAGACGTATTCGGGGATCGAGCCCGATTCGGATTCGGGCGTCACGCCGGCAAGGAACAGCTTGCCGAAACCGCCCCAGTACGGGCTTTCACCGCCGCCGAAGGCGAAGGAATAGCCCCACACCACCCAGACGATGATGACCACGGCGGTGATCATCGTGCACTGCATCAGCACGGACAGCACGTTCTTGGCCCGCACGAGGCCGCCGTAGAACAGGGCGAGGCCGGGCAGGATCATGAACAGCACCAGCACGGTCGAGACCAGCATCCACGCCGTGTCGCCGGTGTCGAGCGCGGAAGCGGCCTCCACGACCTCTTCCGTCGCCTCCTCGGCCGCCTCTTGCGCCCAGGCCGGCAGGGCCGCCAGCGCCGCGAGCGCAGGTGCGGCGGCGAGCGCGCGCACCGCGGGAGCGAAAGTCGATATTCTCATCACTGTAACTCCTTGATCGAATGGGTCGCTCAGAGCGCGTCGCCGTCGGTTTCGCCGGTGCGGATGCGCACCGCCTTGTCGATGCCGTAGACGAAGATCTTGCCGTCGCCGATCTGCCCGGTGCGGGCGGCGTTCGAAATGGCCTCGACGGCCTTGTCGGCGAGCTCGTCGGGCACCGCGACCTCGACCTTCACCTTGGGAAGGAAGCTGACGGCGTACTCGGCGCCGCGGTAGATCTCGGTATGCCCCTTCTGGCGCCCGTAGCCTTTGACTTCGGTGACGGTCAGCCCCTGAAGCCCGACGGCGGTGAGCGCTTCGCGCACCTCGTCGAGCTTGAACGGCTTGATGATTGCCATCACGATTTTCATGAGGTTTCACCCTTTGCTGGTTCAGGGGGCATGCCCCGCCTCTGCCATGACCTCATCGACCGCCGTGACGGCCGAAGATCGCAAAAGAGTGATTCAAGCCGCGTGCCAGTTGCGCGGCATGCCGTTCAAGATGCTGTTATCAAAGGATATTTACCCCACGGCCTCGCAGGCGGGCAGGTCTGAACAAATCATTAAAGCTGAAAAAATGGGCAATATTTGCCGATTGACTATTTTTCAGGCTTGGTGCGCAGCCGCACCAGCCCCTCCTGCGCCGTCGAAGCGACCAGCGTTCCGTCGCGGGCGTAGAGGAAGCCGCGGGAGAAGCCACGCGAGCCGATCGTGTTGGGGCTGTCCTGGGTGTAGAGCAGCCAGTCGTCGAGCTTGTGGCCGCGATGGAACCACATGGCGTGGTCGAGGCTGGCCATCTGGATCTCGGGGTCGAAGCCGATGCGGCCATGGGCGAAGGTCGAGGTGTCGAGCAGCGTCATGTCGGAGAGATAGGCGAGGATCGCCGCCTGCAGCCTGCGGTCGTCCGGCACCGTGCCGGTCGTCCTGATCCACACGCTCTGCTGCGGCGGCAGCTTGCGGCGGCTGGTGTAGTGCTCGATGTTGACCGGCCTGATCTCGATCGGCCGCTCGCGCGCCCAGAAGGTGCGCACCGCCTCGGGGATGTCGTGGCCCGCCTCCTCCAGCAGCTCGAACTGGCTGCGCAGCATCTCGGGCTGCGGCACGTCGAGCGGCATCGGCATCTGGTGCTCCAGCCCCTCCTCCTCGATCTGGAACGAGCATTCGAGCGAGAAGATCGCCCGCCCGTGCTGGATCGCCGTGACCCGCCGCGTGGTGAAGGAGCCGCCGTCGCGCAGGCGGTCGACGTCGTAGATGATCGGCACGGTCGGGTCGCCCGGCAGCATGAAGTAGCAGTGCAGCGAATGCACGAAGCGCCCCTCGCCCACCGTGCGCTGCGCCGCCACCAGCGCCTGGCCGATGACCTGCCCGCCGAAGACCCGCTGCCAGCCCACCTTGTGGCTGCTGCCGCGATACAGGTTGTGTTCGAGCTTCTCCAGGTCGAGTATGGTGAGAAGCTCCTGCATGGCCTGCGACATTAGGCTGTTCCCCGAGCGGTTGCGATCCGACATCGGGGGTTGCAACGATCGCCGTGGCAAGTCAAGGCAAAGCGTGGAGCGCGAACGGAAGGACGGCAGCGATGGGTGCGCAGGAAAACGGCTTCGACGTCATCGTGGCGGGGGCGGGCTATGTCGGCCTCACCATCGCCGTCGCCATCGCCGAGGCGCGCCCGAGCCTGAAGGTCGCCGTCGTCGACGCCGCCCCCGAGGGCGCGTGGCAGCGCGACGGCCGCGCCTCGGCCATCGCCGCCGCCGCGGTGCGCATGCTGGAGCGGCTGGGCTGCTGGCAGGAGATCGCGCCCAAGGCGCAGGCCATCACCGACATGGTCATCACCGATTCGCGCACCGCCGACCCGGTGCGCCCCGTCTTCCTCACCTTCGAGGGCGAGGTGGCGCCCGGCGAGGCCTTCGCGCACATGGTGTTCAACCGCGACCTGAACGCGGCCCTGCGCCGGCGCTGCGGCGAGCTCGGCGTCGACCTGATCGAGGGCGTCGGCGTCTCGGGCTTCGACACCGGCCCGCAGGACGCGACCGTCCACCTCGCCGACGGCGCCTCGCTCGCCACGCGCCTGCTCGTCGCCGCCGACGGCGTGCGCTCGCGCCTGCGCGACATGGCCGGCATCGGCACCGTGCATTGGGATTACGGCCAGTCCGGCATCGTCTGCACCGTCGGCCACGAGCGCCCGCACGGCGGCCGCGCCGAGGAGCATTTCCTGCCCGCCGGCCCCTTCGCCATCCTGCCGCTCGCGCCGGCCGAGGACGGCACCAACCGCTCCTCCATCGTCTGGAGCGAGAAGACCGCGGACGCCGAGCGGCTGGTCGCCGCGGACGAGATCGTGTTCGAGGCCGAGCTCGAGACCCGCTTCGGCCTCAAGCTCGGCGAGATTCGCGTCCTGTCCAAACCCCGCGCGTGGCCGCTCGGGCTGACGTTGGCGCGCGATTTCGTGCGCCCGCGCTTCGCGCTGGCCGGCGACGCCGCCCACGGCATCCACCCCATCGCCGGGCAGGGCCTGAATCTCGGCCTGCGCGACGCGGCCGCCCTTGCCGAAACCGTGGTCGAGGCCGACCGGCTCGGCCAGGACATCGGCGCGCTCGACGTGCTGGAGCGCTACCAGCAGTGGCGGCGCTTCGACACGCTGCGCATGGGCATCACCACGGACGTGCTGACCCGCATGTTCTCCAACGATTTCGCGCCGCTGCGCGCGGCGCGCGATCTCGGCCTCGGGCTGATCGAGCGCATGCCGCGCCTCAAGGACTACTTCATCAGGCAGGCCGCCGGCCTGTCCGACCGCGCCCCGCGCCTCCTGCGCGGCGAGGCGATCTGAAGGCAGCGAACGGGACGACGTCCACCGCCGACGCTGCCGCTCGCGTCATCCCGGCTCTGCGGTCGCTCCGCTCCCTTGGCCGGGATGACGGCTGGCGCGGATTTCCCATACCCGATTGCACTGCCGTGAACGGACGAGGAATTTTCAGCATCGGCGACTGTTTTCCTTCTCCCCGTTTACGGGGAGAGGATGCCGGCAGGCAGGTGAGGGGCAGCGCTAGCGGTCGCTGATTTGGATCATCGGCTCAGGCCCTGACCAGCCGCGGCTTCTCGTCGAAGACGGCGAGCACGCGGGCGAGCTCGTGGCCGCGCTTGAGGATCAGGCCGGAAGCGGCGACCACCGAGAACGCGCCCTGCCTGCGCGCCAGCGCCGGCACCTTGTGGATCTGGTAGAGCGGCACCTCGCTCGTGCGCCGGTAGGCCGAGAAGATGGCGCGGTCCCTGAGATGGTCGATGGCGTAGTCGCGCCACTCGCCCGCGGCCACCATGCGCCCGTAGACCCTGAGGATCAGGTCCAGCTCCCTGCGGTGGAAGGTCACCGGCAGTTCGTCCCGCCCCCTCAGCACCTCCTGAAGCGGGACGACTATCGAGGAATCGTCCCCACCCTCCGTGCCCGCGCCATGGTCGGTCATGCGCCGCCCTTTCATGACAGTTTGACGACACGGGCAGGGTCGCCCGCGGCAACGGGAAAAGCAACCCCCATCCGGGCACATTCGGCCTGCGTTCACAGAGCGCCACACACTGTTTCGATTGGTGATCCGCAGCCACATTCTCGCCGTTATTTATCCTAGCTGCCGCCCCATTGTGCGGCGACGATCCCCTCGTTGCCTGAGACGGTTCGGTCCGGCGTGGACCTGTAACCCCAAGCCCCCCGCCCACAGGGCCAAGGCTGGGCCGAACCAACTCCGGGGAAAACCCCGGGGCGTCGACGGCACGACGATCCCAAAGCAAGCAATCACCGGCGTCGGAGCAATCCGGCGCCGGTTTTTCTTCGTCCCGCCTCAAGCCGGGCGGAGCAAAGCCCTGCCGGTGCCGCGTCAGCTTCCCGGCCGGGGCGCGACGGCGGCGCCGAGGATCGCGCCGGGCAGGCCGCCTTCGCCGATCTCCTGCACAAGCACGGCGCAGCCGCCTGCGCCCTTGCGGGCGACCTCGTTCCTCGGCAGCTCGATGCGCGTCCTGCGGCCGTGCCACATGCCGGCCGAATGGAAGCCCGACACCGCGTTCCAGTAGGTCAGCTCGCGGCCGGCATTCTTGCCGCGCTCGATCTTCACCGGCATGGCCGGCTCGAAATAGACGACGACGATCTGCGCCGCGCGCACCGGCCGGTCGGCGTCGCCGGTCTCGATCACCATCGCGCCGCCCTCGTAGGAGACGCCGACATCGACGCTCATGCCTTCCGGCGTACCGGCCATGCGCCGGATCGCGCCCTCGACCTTGCCGCGCTTGGCGCCGTTCATCTGCAGGCGGCCGTTGACCACGGCCTGCGGCGTGTAGACCGAGCGGCTGCCGAAGGCGCTGCTGTATTGCTGCTGGCGCGCCGTGTTCTCCGGGCTCGCCATGGTGTCGCGCCAGCCGAGATAGTCCCAGTAGTCGACGTGATAGGCGAGCGCCACCACGTCGCCCGACTGGGCGAGGTCGGCGAGCAGCGCGTCGGCCGGCGGGCAGAAGCTGCAGCCCTGGCTGGTGAACAGCTCGACCACGGCCTTCGGCCGCTTGACATTTTCCCCGGCAACGGCGCCAGTTGCGGTTGCAAGGATCAATCCGGCCGTCACCAGCCTGAGGAAGGTCAAGACCAACGAATTTTCCCGAACGTTCAGGGGGTTCCTCCCGAACCCCGTCGCAGCACCCGGGGCAGCGGACCGACGAGCGGCGTGCGGTTTGTGGCTGGTTCCGTTGCCCCGGCAAAGACTATGCAGCGCGCGGCGGCACGGGAAGTCACGTTGCGGTGAAACCCCCAGCTTAACGCCCTCCGCCTCCCAACCGACAGGCCACCCGACAGGAATCCCATGCTCGAAGATCTTCACGCCGCCGTCGACATTTACTGCGAACGCACCGGGCCGGACTTCTGGTCCGAGCCGGTCAACGCGCTGACCAACCTCGCCTTCGTCGCCGCCGGCCTGTGGGGCGTGACCGCGGTGCGGCGGCAAGGTGCCGGCGCCTTCGCCGAGCTCCTGGCATGGTGGGTCGTGGCCATCGGCATCGGCTCGTTCCTGTTCCACACCTTCGCGACGCGGCTGACCATGTGGGCCGACATCCTGCCCATCGCCGGCTTCACGCTCGTCTACACGCTGTTCAGCCTGCGCCGCTTCCTCGGCTTCCCGTGGGCGAAGTCGCTCGCGATCTTCCTCGCCTTCTACGTCGTCGCCGGCTTCCTCACCGCCAACGTCCCCGGCTGGCTCCACGCCGCCTCCAATGGCTCGACCGGCTATCTGCCGCCCTTCCTGGCGCTGGCCTTCTTCGGCGCGTGGACGCTGCGGGCCGGCAACCCCGCCGGCTGGTACAACGTCGCGGCCGCCGGCATCTTCGTCGCCTCGGTGACGTTCCGTGCGCTCGACCCGGTCGTGTGCGAGGCCCTGCCGCTCGGCACCCATTTCCTGTGGCACACGCTCAACGGGCTGATGCTGGGCGTCGTGCTGGCGGGCGTCGCCCGCTACGGCGCGCCCGCGCCGGACCGGGCCTGAGCGGCACTGGATCGAACCCGAAGGGTTCGGCATGGGCTACTGCCCGTCAGCCGGTCAGGCCGCCCCGGCGTGAGATCGGAAAAACAAAAGGCCGCCGGCGTTTTCGCGCCGGCGGCCTTTCCATGATCGTTGCGGCGGGCCGGCTTACGCCGCCAGATCGCGCAGCACGTACTGCAGGATGCCGCCGTTCTTGAAGTAGTCGAGCTCGTCCAGCGTGTCGATGCGGCACAGGATCGGCACTTCCTTCACCGAGCCATCGGCGAAAGTGACCTTCGCCACCATCTTCTGGCGCGGCTTGATGGTCTCGAGGCCGTCGATCGTCACCGTCTCGTCGCCCTTGAGGCCGAGCGAGGCCCAGCTCGTGCCCTCGTCGAGCGTGAACGGCACCACGCCCATGCCGACGAGGTTGGAGCGGTGGATGCGCTCGAAGGACTGGGCGATCACCGCCCGCACGCCGAGCAGGTTCGTGCCCTTGGCCGCCCAGTCGCGCGACGAGCCGTTGCCGTATTCGACGCCGGCGAAGATGACCAGCGGCACGCCCTCCTCGCGGTAGCGCATGGCGGCGTCGTAGATCGACATCTCCTCCTTGGAGGGATAATGGATCGTGTAGCCGCCTTCCCTGCCGTTCTCGCCCAGCATGTGGTTGCGGATGCGGATGTTGGCGAAGGTGCCGCGCATCATCACTTCGTGATTGCCGCGCCGCGTGCCGTACTGGTTGAAGTCGGCCACCGCGACGTTGTTGTCGATCAGGTACTTGCCCGCGGGCGACGCCGCCTTGATCGAGCCGGCCGGCGAGATGTGGTCGGTGGTGATCTTGTCGCCGAACAGGCCGAGGATGCGCGCGCCCGTGATCGGCTTGATGTCGCCGGCCGTGCGGCCCATGCCCACGAAGTAGGGCGGGTTCTGCACATAGGTCGAGCGGTCGTCCCAGGCATAGGTCTCGCCCGAGGGGGCCTGCACCTTCTGCCAGTTCTCGTCGCCCTTGAAGACGTCGGCATAGCGCGAGGCGAAGATCTCGCGCGTGACGTACTTCTCGATGAACTCCTGGATCTCCTGCGTCGTCGGCCAGATGTCCTTGAGGTAGACCGGCTTGCCGTCCGCGCCCTCGCCGAGCGGCTCGCTGGTCAGGTCCTTCGTCACCGTGCCGGCGAGCGCATAGGCGACCACCAGCGGCGGCGAGGCGAGGTAGTTCGCCTGCACGTCGGGCGACACGCGGCCCTCGAAGTTGCGGTTGCCGGACAGCACCGCCGCGCCGATCAGGCCCTTGTCGTTGATCGTCTTGGAGATCGCCGGGGGCAAGGGACCCGAGTTTCCGATGCAGGTGGTGCAGCCGAAGCCGACGAGGTTGAAGCCGATCCGGTCGAGCTCCTTCTGCAGGCCGGACTTCGACAGGTACTCGGCCACGACCTGCGAGCCGGGCGCCAGCGAGGTCTTGACCCACGGCTTCTGCTTGAGGCCGAGCCGGTTGGCGTTGCGGGCGAGGAGCCCCGCGCCGATCAGCACCGACGGGTTCGAGGTGTTGGTGCACGAGGTGATGGCCGCGATCACCACGTCGCCATGGCCGAGGTCGAAGTCCTCGCCCTCGACCGCGTAGCGCTTGGCGACGTCGACGGTCTTCTTGTATTCGGTTTCGAGCGCCTTGGCGAAATTGGCGGCGATGTCCTCGAGCGGTGCGCGCCCTTCCGGGCGCTTCGGGCCGGCCATCGACGGCACCACGTCGCCGAGGTCGAGCTCGAGCGTGTCGGTGAACACCGGGTCCTCGATGCCGTCCTCGCGCCACATGCCCTGCGCCTTCGAATAGGCCTCGACCAGCGCGATGCGCTCGGGCGCGCGGCTCGACATGGTGAGATAGCGCACGGTCTCGGAATCGACCGGGAAGAAGCCGCAGGTCGCGCCGTATTCCGGCGCCATGTTGCCGATGGTGGCGCGGTCGGCGAGCGACATGGACGACAGGCCCGGGCCGAAGAACTCGACGAACTTGCCGACCACGCCCTTCTTGCGCAGCATCTGGGTGACGGTCAGCACGAGGTCGGTCGCGGTCACGCCTTCCTTGAGCCTGCCGGTGAGGCGGAAGCCGATCACCTCGGGCAGCAGCATCGACACCGGCTGGCCGAGCATCGCCGCCTCGGCCTCGATGCCGCCGACGCCCCAGCCGAGCACGCCGAGGCCGTTGATCATGGTGGTGTGGGAATCGGTGCCGACGCAGGTGTCGGGATAGGCGACGGTCTCGCCGTCCTCCTCCTTCGTCCAGACGACCTGGCCGAGATATTCGAGGTTGACCTGGTGGCAGATGCCGGTGCCGGGCGGCACGACGCGGAAGTTGCGGAACGCCTGCTGGCCCCACTTCAGGAACTTGTAGCGCTCCTCGTTGCGCTGGTACTCCAGCTCGACGTTGCGGGCGAAGGCCATCGGGGTGCCGAACTCGTCGACGATGACCGAATGGTCGATGACGAGGTCGACCGGCACCAGCGGGTTGATCTTCTGCGGGTCGCCGCCGAGCGAGGCGATGCCGTCGCGCATGGCCGCGAGGTCGACCACGGCGGGGACGCCGGTGAAGTCCTGCATCAGCACGCGCGCCGGGCGATAGGCGATCTCGACGCCGGCCGAGCCCCGGTCGGTCAGCCAGGCGGCGACGGCGGCGATGGCTTCCTTGGTGACGGAGCGGCCGTCCTCGTTGCGCAGCAGGTTCTCGAGCAGCACCTTCATCGAGAAGGGGAGCCGGGAAACGCCGGAGAGGCCGTTCTTCTCGGCCTCGCGCAGATCGAAATAGGTGTATTCCGCGTCGCCCACGGTGAGCGTCCGGCGGCACTGAAAGCTGTCGAGAGAATTTGACACGTGCGATCCCTAACGTTCGGTTGCCGATGGGGTAACGGACGCCAGTGCATGCTCATCACGCGCAAAGGTGCGGGTACGGTCATTTCCGCTGTCCGTCCCCCCGCGTGCAGCCGTTCAAGGCGGCGCTCGCGCTGGTTCGGCGCAAATTGGTTCCCGTGCCGACCGCTGGCACGGTTGCCCCGCATATAAAGAAGTTCGTAGAATAGTTCCAGAGAGAGTTTGGGTGATTTTGCCGCTTCCGCGCGGATCGCCCGCAGGCGAAATGAAAGCGGGGCATCCATGCGGCTGATCGCCGACAACCTTGGCGCCGAACGCGGCGGCGAGCCGGTCGTTTCCGGCGTTTCCTTCGATCTGGGCGACGGCGAGGGCCTCGTCGTCACCGGGCCGAACGGCTCCGGCAAGTCGACGCTGCTGCGGGTCGTCGCCGGGCTGCTGCCGGCCGCCGGCGGGACGATTCGCGTCGAGGACGGCGGCGAGGAATGGCCCACCCCGCAGGCCGCGTGCCACTATCTCGGCCACCAGAACGCGATGAAGACGGCGCTGACCGTGGAGGAGAACCTGCGCTTCTGGCAGGAGTTCTGCGGCGCGCCGCACCTCGCCATCGACGAGGCGCTCGACCTGGTCGGCCTGCCGCAGGTGGCGGGCCTGCCGTTCGGCTACCTCTCCACCGGCCAGAAGCGGCGCATCTCCATCGCCAAGCTCCTCGTCAGCTACCGCCCGGTCTGGCTGCTCGACGAGCCGACCGCCGGCCTCGACGCCGCCTCCGAACGCCAGTTCGCCGCCCTGATGCGCGCCCATCTGGAAGACGGCGGCATCATCGTCGCCGCCACCCACATCCCGCTCGGGCTGGAGGGCGTCAAGAGCCTCCGGCTGGGCGACCGGCAGACGGGGAGCGTGGCCTGATGCTCTCCCTCTTCGTCCGCGACATGCGGCTGGGCATCCGCGCCGGCGGCGGCGCGCTGGTCGGCGTGCTGTTCTTCCTCGCCGTCGTCGCCGTGGTGCCGTTCGGCGTCGGGCCGGACCTCAACCTCCTCGCCCGCATCGGCCCGGCCATCCTGTGGATCGGGGCGCTGCTCGCCTCGCTGCTCGGCCTCGACCGGCTGTTCCAGGCCGACCGCGAGGACGGCGCGCTCGACCTGATGGTGCTCGCCGACACGCGCCACATGCTGGCGCTCACCGTCGCGGTCAAGTGCCTCGCCCACTGGACGGCCTCGGTGCTGCCGCTGGTGATCGCCTCGCCGCTGCTCGGCCTGTTCATGAACATGGAGCCGGTGGGCATCGCCGCGACCACGCTCACCCTTCTCGTCGGCACGCCGGCCATCGCCTTCGTCGGCGCGGTGGGCGCGGCGGTGGCCGTGTCGCTGCCGCGCGGCGGGCTGCTGGTCTCGGTGCTGATCCTGCCGCTCGCCATTCCGGTGCTGATCTTCGGCGTCTCGGCCGCCTACGGCGCGGTCGCCGACCCCAACCCGTTCCTGCCGCCGTTCCTGATCCTGTGCGCGCTCACCCTCGGCTTCGCCGTGGTCGGGCCGCTGGCCGCGGCGCTGGCGCTGAAATTCGGCCTCGATTGATCGGCATCATGTCGCGGCGGCGAAAAAGCTGCGACAAGAGCGCAGAATTGCGAATGCAAGCGACCCGATCTATGTAGGCAGCCATGAGCGACACCGCAGCCGTACGCCCCGCACGCTGGACAGACCTCGCCAACCCGACCCGCTTCATCGCGCTGGCGGACAGGCTGGTGCCGTGGCTCGCCGCCCTGTCGGCGCTGGTGCTGGCGCTCGGTCTGTGGCTGGCCTTCGCCGCGCCCGAGGACTACCAGCAGGGCATGACCGTGCGCATCATGTACATCCACGTGCCCTTCGCGTGGCTGGCCATGATGTGCTACTCGATCATGGCGATGTCCTCGCTCGGCACGCTGGTCTGGCGCCATCCGCTGGCCGACGTCTCGGTCAAGGCGGCCGCTCCGATCGGTGCCATCTTCACGCTGCTTTCGCTCGTCACCGGCTCGATCTGGGGCAAGCCGATGTGGGGCACATGGTGGGTGTGGGACGCACGGCTGACCTCCGTCTTCGTGCTGTTCCTGATGTATCTCGGCCTGATCGCGCTCACCCGTGCGCTCGACGATCCCGGCAAGGCGGCGAAGGCCGCGGCCGTCGTGACGCTGGTCGGCTTCGTCAACATCCCGATCATCAAGTTCTCGGTCGACTGGTGGAACACGCTGCATCAGCCGGCCTCGGTCATCCGCCTCGACGGGCCGACCATCCATCCGACCATGCTGTGGCCGCTTCTCACCTGCGCCGCCGGCTTCACGCTGCTGTTCGTGACGCTGCACCTGATGGCGATGCGCACGGAGATCCTGCGCCGCCGCGTCTCCGCCATGCGCCGCATGGCCGCGCGCGCCGCCGATGTCAAAGAGGCGGGGGAGACGGGCCGATGAATCCCCATCTCCTCTACGTCGTGGCCGCCTACGGCATCTCGGCCTTGGTCCTCGCCGCGCTGGCATGGTGGATTCTGGCCGACCAGCGCGCCCGGCGCCGCGAGATGGCGGCGCTCGAGGCCGCCGGCGTGCGCCGCCGCTCCGATGCGAGAGGGCCGGGCAAATGAGCGCGCAGGACGAGCGCGAGGCCGCCACGCCCGAGCCGCGGCGCTGGCTGGCGATCCTGCCGCTCCTCGTCTTCATGGCGCTGGCGGGCGTGTTCCTCGCCCAGCTTCTTTCCGGCCGCGACACCTCGACGGTGCCGTCGGCGCTGATCGGCCAGCCCGCGCCCGACACGCCGCTGCCGCCGCTCGAAGGCGTCGACCGGCCGGGCTTCGAGCCGTCGCAGCTTGCCGGCAAGGTCACGCTGGTCAATGTCTGGGCGTCGTGGTGCGTGCCCTGCCGCCAGGAGCACCCGGTGCTGATGGATCTGGCCAGGGACGGCCGCGTCGAGATCGTCGGCCTCAACTACAAGGACAAGCCGGACAACGCCCGCCGCTTCCTCGGCGAGCTCGGCAACCCCTATACCGCGCTCGGCGTCGACCCGTCCGGCCGCGCCGCCATCGAATGGGGCGTCTACGGCATCCCGGAGACCTTCCTCGTCGGCAAGGACGGCACCATCGCGTGGAAGCATGTCGGTCCGTTCGACCCGCGGAACGTGACGACGACGCTGATGCCCGAGATCGAGAAGGCGCTGGCCGCGCAATAGGGCCGGCCGTGAAGGCCGCCTACTGGCAGACGTCCACCCATTCGGCCGCGGTCAGCGCCGCCAGCCGCTCCGGCGTGATCCGCAGCGCCGCGTTGATGGCGCCCGCCGCCGGCACCACCTCCGTGAACCGCTTCAGCGACACGTCGCAATAGACCGGCACCGGGCCGGGCAGGCCGAACGGGCACACGCCGCCGACCGGATGGCTGGTGATCGCCAGCACCTCCTCGGCGCCGAGCATGCGCGGCTTGGCCGCGAACGTGTCCTTGAACTTGCGGTTGTCGAGCCGCGCCGTGCCGGCCGCGACCACGAGGACGACCCGCTCCCCGGCCCGCACACAGATGGTCTTGGCGATCTGCGCCGGCTCGACCCCGTGCACGGCGGCGGCCAGATCCACGGTCGCCGTGCTGTCGTCGGTGACCAGGATTTCGATGTCGGGAGCGTTTTCGGCGAAGAAGGCGCGGACGGATTCGAGGCTCATATGCCGCACCTAGCCGAAGATGCGGTGCGGCGCAATCGCCCAGCCCCGGAGATAATGTTGACAATTATAGTCCACTATGATGAGAGAACTTGCATCTTAAATTCCACTTAGCGCCGGTCTGTATCGGAGCGGCCGGCGGGGGCAGCGGACGGGGGCATGACATGCAGGTGAAATCGCAAGGGATCGCCGGGGACCGCCGGGTGCTGCGGCGCGGCATCGTTGCCGGCGCGGCGGCGCTTCTCCTCGTCGGCGCGAGCCATCAGGCGCTGGCGCAGTCGGCCTCGCCCGGCTCGGTCATCGTCCTCGACACGATCGACGTCTCGGCCGACGCGGCGGTCGAGGGCTCGACGCTCAGCGAGCGCCTTTCCGTGCTTCCCGGCGGCGTCGCGCTGGTCGAGCGCGACGAGCTTGCCCGGACCGCGAACCTCACCGCCTCGCGTGCGCTCGCGACGGTGCCCGGCGTCGTCGTGCAGGACTTCTTCGGCGCCAACGACCAGCCGCGCATCCAGATCCGCGGCTCCGGCCTGCAGCAGAACCCGGTCGAGCGCGGCATCCTGATGCTGCAGGACGGCCTGCCGCTCAACCGCGCCGACGGCTCCTACATCGTCGGCTTCCTCAATCCCGGCGCCGCCAACGCGCTGGAGGTCTATCGCGGCTACACCGCCAACCGGCTGGGCGCCAACGTGCTCGGCGGCGCCATCAACATGATCTCGCCGACCGGATCGAGCCAGCCCGGCATCCGCCTCTCCACCAGCGGCGGCTCGTTCGGCCAGATCGGCGCGTCCGGCGAGGCCGGCTTCCAGGGCGACGGCTACGACGTCCACCTGCGCGGCGACTTCAGCCGCCGCGACGGCTTCCGCACCTACAACGAGTCGGAGCGCATCCATGTCGGCGGCAATGTCGGCATCGAGCTGTCCGACAACGTGAAGACGAGGCTATTCTTCGGCTACACCGACCTCGGCTTCGACGTCGCCGGGCCGCTGCCCAAGTCCTACCTGAACGCCGACCCCTCGCAGGTCCACACCGGACCGGTCATGACCCTCCCGGGTCCGGTCGCCACCTTCCCCGGCCCCAACGTCGTGCGCGACAAGCCGCGGCGCGAGGCCGAGCAGTTCCTGATCGGCTCGCGCACCACGGCCGAGTTCGACGCCCACCTGTTCGACCTCGTCCTCGGCTACACCTACACCGACGACATGTTCCGCTTCCCGATCTCGTCCGGCATCCGCGTCACCAAGGGCGGCGACTTCACCGGCGTGCTGCGCTACGCCTACAAGCCGGATGCGAGCGCCGTGCTGCCGCTGTTCGAGAGCACCGCGCAATACACGATCGGCTCAGCCGACCGCGAGAACTACCACAATCTCTCCGGCACGCAGGGGCCGCTCTTCGGCAGGAGCGAGCTCGACGCCACCTCGCTGTCGCTCAACGCCGGCTTCAACGTGCCGTTCGGCGAGGCCTTCATCGTCTCCCCGTCCGTCGCCTATTCGCATGCGACGCGCGACAACAAGGACGTCTTCACCTCGCTGACGCGCCCGACCGTCGCCTACAACCCGATGAACCCGACGGTGCGGACGCCCGACGGGGCCGTCGCGACCCGGGATTCGAGCTACGAGCGCACCTACAGCGGCTGGTCGCCGAGCCTTGCCGTCTCGTACCGGCCGGACGAGCGCCAGACCTTCTTCGGCGCGGTCAGCCGCACCTTCGAGCCGCCGACGCACGACGACCTCCTCGCCACCGTCAACGGCACGCCGAACAGCGGCCCCGGCCGCCCGAACCCCGGCAATCCCGCCCTCGATGCCGAGGTCTTCCACACGCCGGACTTGAAGGCCCAGACCGCGACCACCGTCGAGGCCGGCTGGCGCGGCAGCAATCACAGCGGCACCGCGGCCTGGGACGCCACCGTCTACTATTCGTGGGTGGAGAACGAGCTTCTCAACCTGCGCGACGTGACCGGCGTGTCGCTCGGCGCGATCAATGCCGGCAAGACCAGCCATTTCGGCATCGAGCTCGGGCTGACGGCGCAGTTCGCCGACCAGTGGAGCGCACGCCTCGCCTACACCTATCAGGACTTCCGCTTCCGCGACCACTCCACCTACGGCACCAACCGGCTGGCCGGCGCGCCGCGCCATATCGTCAACGCCGTGCTGCAATACGACGCGACGGAAGACTGGACGCTGCAGGGCGCGGTGCGCTGGCTGCCGTCGAAGACCCCGGTCGACAACATGAACACGCTCTATGCCGACCCCTATGTCGTGGTCGACCTGCGCACCCAGTACCGCATCAACGAGCAGGTGTCGCTGTTCGCCGAGGTCACCAACGTCTTCGACGAGACCTATGCCGCCTCGACGCTGGTGGTCGATCAGGCGCAGCCCAACCAGGCCGCCTTCATCCCCGGCGACGGCCGCGGCTTCTTCGTCGGCCTCAACGCGAAGTTCTGAGCGCACAACCCCTGAAATGCAAAACGGGCGGCCCTGGCCGCCCGCTTCGTTTTACTCGTCCGAAGTCTGAAGGTCAGTCCAGCCCGAGCTTGCCGCGCAGCGTCGAAAGGTCCTCGGCCAGCGTGTTCACCGCTGCCGACAGCACGTTGCGGTCGGCGTCGGTCAGCTCGAGATAGGAGACGTAGCCGTCGCCGTCCTCGTACTTCGTAAGCGTCGTGTAGACCTTGTCGAAATTGGCGTCGACGGTCTTGAGGAACTCGCCCTCCGTCTCCTCGATCAGCGGCCGCACCAGCTCGACGATCTTGTAGGCGCCGTCGAAATTGGCCTTGAAGTCCCAGAGATCCGTGCGGCTGTAGCGGTTCTCCTCGCCGGAGATCTTGGTGAAGGCCACCTCCTCCATCAGCACGGCCGCGCCGCCCACCACCTTCTCGGGCGGGAAGGTCAGGCCCTCGATGCGCCCGTGCAGCTCCTTGACGTCGGCCAGCAGCTTGTCGGCCACCTCGTCCAGCCCCTCGGTCGAGCCCTTCTCCCACAGGCTGTATTCGATGCGGTGGAAGCCGGGGAACTCGGGATCGGCCTCGGCCTGCTCGTAGTCGTCGGCGCGCGAGTCGATGGCCACGTCGAGGTCGCTGAACAGCTCGGCGATCGGCTCGATCTCCTCGTAGGGCACGCGCACGGCCGGATAGAGCGCCTTGGCCTTGTCGATGTCCCCGGCCTTGACCGCCGCGACGAATTCCGTGGTGCCCTCGACCAGCTTCTCGGTGCGCTCGGTGACGTAGATCTTGTATTCGGCGATCGGCTCGACGAGGTCGAGCGCATCGACCTGGGCATGGGCGCCGCCGGCCGTCGCCAGTGTGATCGCCGCGGCGGCGAAGAGAGAGTTCATCTTCATGGAAGTCTCCTGGGTTCAAGGATCAGGGAGTCTGGGTAGGGCAAGGCCCGGTCCTCACCGGGTCACGGCCGCCATCAGCGTGCTGCCGAGATAGTCCGAGGCGTCGCGCACGCCCGGAAGCGCGAAGAAATAGCCGCCGCCGACCGGCTTGATGTATTCCTCGAGCGGCTCGCCATCGAGCCGGCGCTGGACGGCGACGAAGCCCTTCTCCAGATCGGCCTGGTAGCAGATGAACAAGAGCCCCTGATCGAGCTGGCCGGCCCGGGTCACGCCGTTGGAGTAGTTGAACGGCCGGCGCAGGATGACGTTCTCCTCCGTCTCCGGCGTGCGCGGATTGGCGAGGCGGATGTGCGAATCGAGCGGCGTCGCCAGCCCTTCCGGGTCGTCCGCATAGTCGGGCGCGTCGAACTCGCTCGCCTCCGGCCTGTCGAGCGGCGCGCCGGTGGTGCGCACCCGGCCCATGATCAGCTCCTGCTCGCGCAGCGGCGTGCGGTCCCAGCGCTCGACGAAATTGCGGATGATGCGCACGAGCTGGTAGGAGCCGCCTTCCGCCCATTCCGGCTCGCCGCGTTCCGGCCCGACCCACACCAGCCGGTCCATCAGCGCCTTGTCGGAGGCGTCGGGATTGGCCGAGCCGTCGCGGAAGCCGAGGAAGTTGCGCGCGCTTTCGGCGAGCCCGTCGGGGCCGGGCGCGATCACCGGCACGTTGCCCTCCTGCTTCCATTTCAGCACCAGCCGGTCGGGCAGGTTCTTGATGATGTCGCGCAGCGCGTGGATCGTCGTATCCTGCGTGTTGGCGCAGATCTGCAGCGTGAGGTCGCCGTGGCAGAGCGAGGCGTCGAGCGCGTCGTTGGGAAAGCGCGTCATGCGCGTGAGCCGCAGCGGCTTCAGCGGCGCGAGCCATTCCCGCTCGTCGAACAGCGAGGCGCCGAGCGCGACGGTGACGGTGAGCGCGTCCGGCCGGATCACCGGCCCGACGATGCCGGAATCGGCCGGCGGCAGCCGCGGGTCGAGCTCGGGCGGCGTGCCGCCTTCGGTCAGGAAGGCGATGCGCTGCGTCAGGCGGCGGAAAAGGTCCTCCAGATCGTCCGCCGTCTGCGCCACGACGTGGAAGCTCGCGACCATGCCGTGCGCCGGGCGCGGGTTGACGATGCCGGCCTGATGCCGGTCGTGGAACGGCACACGATCGTCGGGCGAGGCGATGTTGAGGATCGGCGCGTCGGTGACGTGCCCCGGCGCGGCCGGCGCCTTCGCCTGCGCCGTCCCGGCCATCAGGCCGGAGAACGGGCAGCTCGCCGCCGCCAGCCCCAGCCCGCCGAGAACGCGGCGGCGGTTGGTGTCCACCTTCAGCAGGGAATCGTGATCGCGTGCGTCCGTCATGGCGTTACCCCAGACCGATTGCCGGATTGAGCGCGGAGATCGCCTCGGCCAGCGCGCGGAACGCCTCGGCCAGCCTGTCGCGCGCCTCCGCGCCGACCGTGTCGTAAGCTGGATAGGTCGCGCTCGCCTTCATCCCGTCGAGCGCATCGCGCGCCGCGGCGAGGCCCCGGTCGATGGCGGCCGCGACGTCCGGTGCGGCGTCCGCGACCAGCGGCTTCAGGAGCAGGACGCTCTTTTCCATGCCGTCGAGATTGGCCTCGAGCTCGGCGAGGTCGCTGAAGGCCCAGCGGTTCTCGCCGTCGCGCACCTGGCCTTCGCCGAGCCGCCGCGCCTGCCGCTCGGCCGTGCCGGCAAGGTCCTCCGGCTGCAGCTTCAGCGCCTTCAGCCGGTCCTTGAGCGCCGCGACATCGGCGGCGAGCCGTTCCACCACCGGCTCGAGCCCGTCGACCGTGCCCTGCCCCCACAGCCCGTATTCGATGCGGTGGAAGCCGGTGAAGGCCGGGTCCGCCTCGCGCTTCTCGAGATAGTCGGAGACCGGGTCGATGGCGTTCTCGAGGTCGGCGATGCGACCCGTCACCGCCTCGATGCGCTTGTAGGGCAGGCGCGCCGCGTGCCACGCGGCCTTGGCGGCCTCGGCATCGCCGGCGCGCACCGCTTCCTCGAGCGTCCCGACCGCCTTGACCAGCGCGCTCGACTGGGTGGCGAGATAGACCTTGTATTCCGACAGCGGCCCGATGAAGGCGGTGATCGGCGGCCGCGCCCGCTCGGCTTCCGATTCGGCCGACGGCGTGACGACGAGCGTACCGCGCGGGTTGGAGAGCAGGCCGCAGGTGATCTCGTAGGTGCCGGGCTTCAGCCGCGCCGTCAGCAGCGAGTGGAAGCCGGGCGCGATGTTCTCGCGCTCCTCCACGACCATGACGCCGTCGAGGATTTCCCATTCGATCGGCCGGTTGGAGGCGTTGTGGATCTCGAAGGTCGCCCGGCCCGCCGGCAGCGTGAAATCGGCCGGGTCGCAGGTGCGGTCGCCGACCACCACCTTGTAGGTGTCGCCGCGCTCCGGCCCGGTCGCGGTCTGCGTCGCGTAGTAGAAGATGCCGGCCGAGGCCGCCGCCAGCAGCGCCGAGCCGGCGACGGCGAGCGGCATCAGCCGCGACGGGGCGGCCGGACCCGTATTGCGCTTTTCCGTTGCGGTCATTGTCTCACCCCCTCATCGCCTCGCGGGCGACCGCGGCCGGCGCCGCCTGCGCGGGCCGCAGGAACAGGAACAGCGTCACGGCCAGGAAGGCGGCCCACACGATGGCCTCGCCGAGCGTCGGCGCCTCGTGGTAGCCGAGGAGGCCGGACAGGATGGTGCCGATGACGCCGGACACCGGCAGCGTCTCGCTCAGGTCGAAGACCCGCGTCTGGAGGTGGTTCCACACCCCCGCCTCGTGCAGGTTGCGCAACGCCCCGGCGAGCAGCCCGGCCGCCACGAACAGGATGAACACGCCGGTCCAGCGGAAGAAGCGCCTGAGGTCGATGCGGATGCCGCCCCAGTAGATGGCGAAGCCGGCGACGACCGCCACCGCCACCCCGGCGAGCGCCGACAGCGGCGCGGCCGGTCCCGGGCTCTGCTGGAAGATGGCGAGCAGGAAGAACACCGATTCCAGCCCCTCGCGCGCCACTGCGAAGAAGGCCATACCGATCAGCGCCCAGGCCGTGCCGCGCGGCGCCTCCATGGCCCGGTCGATGTCGCGCTGCAGGCCGGCCCGGATCGAGCGCGCGGCCTTGCGCATCCAGAACACCATCGAGGTCAGCACCGCCACCGCGACGAGGCCGATCACCGCCTCGAACATCTCCTGCGCCTTCTGCGGGAACTCGGCGCTGACGATGAGCAGCGCCGCGCCCGAGAACAGCGACAGCGCCACCGCCAGGAAGATGCCGACCCAGATCGCCGGCAGCCATTCCTCGCGCCCGGTCTGGCGCAGATAGGAGGCGATGATTCCCGTGATGAGGGCCGCTTCGAGGCCCTCACGCAGCATGATGAGGAAGGGTGCCAGCATGGCGATGTCTCGGACCGGCCCGGATGCGCGGGTCTCGCTAAAACATGATTAATAGTGTCATGATTTGACTCCGTCCTTGACCTCGCGCAAGGCGGCAAAGGAAGAAAATGCGCAGGGTGCGACCTTTTGAA
Organism: Hyphomicrobiales bacterium; assembly: GCA_022838525.1. Lineage (GTDB taxonomy): Bacteria > Pseudomonadota > Alphaproteobacteria > Rhizobiales > Rhizobiaceae > Aerobium. The sequence continues at coordinate 24,339 of JALHFU010000018.1, forward strand.
CGCCGCCGATGCGGCGGGGCGAGCCAATTTGTCCGGTTGATCGCGGCTGCGCTCTGGCCGATCATGCCCGCGAACGCCCGTCGCCCAGGCACCCTCATTCCCGTGCGGTTTGACCCACCCGGATTCGGCGACGGGAGCGGCCCCACCCACACGCCACGGGACAGCGACGCCATGCCGACCACGATTCGCCGCGACACGGGACGTTTTCCGGCATGAACGGCGGCAACCCGATGCGCGGCTTCTATCTCGCGCTCGGCCTCGTCTTCGCCGGGCTCGGCATCGCCGGGGCGCTGCTGCCGGTGCTGCCGACGACGCCGTTCCTGATCCTGGCGGCCGCTTGCTTCACCCGCTCGTCGGAGCGGCTGGAAAGATGGCTCTTAGAGCACCCGCGCTTCGGCCCGACGCTGACCGAATGGCGCGAGCGCGGCGCGATCCCGTTCCGGGCGAAGCTGCTTGCGCTCGCCGGCACCACGGGCGGCTTCCTGGCGATCTGGCTAGGCGGCGACCCGAGCCCGGCCGTTCTCGCCTCCGTCGCGCTGCTGATCGCGGTCGGCCTCGCCTACGTCTTCTCGCGGCCGTCCTGAAGGCAGCGCCGCCTCTACGGGATCGACCTCGATCAGCACGCCGCGCCGCCGCGCATAGGCGACGAACACGTCGTGGGCCTCCTCGGCCGCGACGCGGCCGGCGATCGCGTCGGCGCAGGCCTGCCGCGCGGCCTGGAAGACCTCGTCGTGCAGCAGGCGCGGCACGCCGTCGAGATAGTCGCGGGCGTCGGTGGCGGAGGCGATGGGATGGGGAAAGCCGAGGCCGATCAGGACATGGACCGGGCGGGGAAAGGCGGTGTTCGTCATCTTGCAACCCTTGGTGTTATGACGTCTTTTCACGGGTGCCTGCGAGGGCGCGGCCTCGAGAAACGCCGCGCCGGCCGATGGGTTCCTGACAAAGTCTCAGCGTGCCGACAGCAGCGCCTCGCCGGCCGCCTGGATGAAGACGCGCCGCGCCACGTGCGGCGAGGTCTCGCCCGCCGAGGCGCTGCGGCAGGCGCGGGTGGCGGCATGATACCACTTGCCGCGCGAGGCCGGCCAGTCGCCGGTCAGCGCCGCATAGGCCTCGTCGGCGGAGGCGATGCGCATCTCGCCGCCCGCGCCGAACAGGTTGATCGGTTCGTGGAAGTCGCACGGCTTCGTCATGGGAACCCCCCGTTGATCTACCCCGCGAAACGCGGCAGGCCGGGTTTGGTTCCATGGTCCGGTTCGATAAACGGTGGCGACGGATTCGCGCCCGCCGCCCGGAGCGGCGCGGCCAAAGAAAAAGCGGCCCGAAGGCCGCTTCCCCGTTCTCTTCCGATGGCCGGCGTCGTCGGTCAGCTTCCGCCCGACAGCACGGTGACGGCGCGGCGGTTCTGCGACCAGCACGAGATGTTGTCGCACACGGCCACCGGCCGCTCCTTGCCGTAGGAGATGGTGCGGATGCGGTTGGCCTGGACGCCGCGGGCGACGAGGAAGTCGCGGGCAGCGGCGGCGCGGCGCGCACCGAGCGCGAGGTTGTATTCGCGCGTGCCGCGCTCGTCGGCATGGCCCTCGACCGTGATCGCGTAGGACGGATACTGGTTGAGCCACTGCGCCTGCCGGGTCAGCGTCGTCTGCGCGTCGGCGCGGATCACCGAGGAGTCGGTGTCGAAGAAGATGCGGTCGCCGACATTGACGGTGAAGTCCTGGCTGGAGCCGGGCGTGGCCGCCCCCGCGCCGAGGCCGAGATCGGCCGGGTTGTTGGGCGTCTGCTTGCTGGCGCAGCCCGCGACGGCGAGCATGGCGACAAGCGCGACCGCGGCGGGATTGCGGGTGAAGGCTGCGATTCGGCGCATGGCCGCCTCTCCTTGGCATTTGCACGATATGATTGAGCTTCCAGTAACCACAACGCGGTTAAGGCTCGCTCAACAAACAGGGTTAACGATCTGTGACTGCCCGTCCGGATGCGTCGGTTCCGCCGACGCGCTCCTGTGTTAACCGCACACTAGGCCGAAATACGGCCGAAACGCGGCTTTTTGCGGCCTTCCGGTCATAAATCCGCGCGCCCTCGCCTTCAGTCGAGCAGCGGCGACCATGCCGGGTCGGAGGCGTATTGCGGCGTCGGGATCGCCTGCTCGTTGCGGCCGGTGAGATCGATGGAGAAGAGCTTCGGCCCGCCCTGGCCCGCACCCTCGCGGAAGAACATGATGACGCGGCCGTTCGGCGCCCAGGTCGGCCCCTCCTGCAGGAAGCCGGTGGACAGGATGCGCTCGCCCGAGCCGTCGGTGCGCATCACGCCGATCTGGAACTCGCCGCCCGTCTGCTTGGTGAAGGCGATGAGGTCGCCGCGCGGCGACCACACCGGC
>JALHFU010000198.1:0-5821 GCA_022838525.1 Hyphomicrobiales bacterium
GATCGCATCGCCGAGCGTGGCGATCTCGTGGACCAGATGCTTGCCCGAGCGCAGGAAAAGCGGGCGGGGAAACAGCTCGTCTCTCATCGTTCCTCCTTTCATCGCCTGTCGTTGGTGAGGCGGACTTGCCGCCCTGTCGATCTGGGATTTCGGGACGGCTCGTGCAAGGCCCCCAACGGCAGGGAAAGACCAGCCGGCCGGCTTCGGGGAGCAAAGGCAGGGCCACCCGCCGGAAGGCCTACGAGTCCCGCTCCCGCGCGCTCCTCGCCGCGAGCTTCTTGCGCACCTCTTCGAGCGCCACCGCGAGCAACGCGTCCACCTCTTCGAGCTCGGCCCGGCTCTCGCTTGCGGCGATGTAGCGCCGCAGGTCCTCGATCGTCTTGCGAACGTGTTGCATCGCATCGCCTTTCGCTCTCGCTTGCGGCGATGTAGCGCCGCAGGTCCTCGATCGTCTTGCGAACGTGTTGCATCGCATCGCCTTTCGATCGCCCGAAACGGCCGCGGCAGGCGATTGTTCCGCGCCAATGGATGCAAACCGGACGAAGGCGTTATCCCGGCCAGCCGGGCTTCGCGATGCCGTCCGCGCGGGGACCGGATTTCTTCATGACCGCCTGCCTGAGGCGATGGCGGTGGAGAATGGCTATCGCCCGCTGCTCCCGCTCGACCGCGGTTTCGGCGGGCGTATCGCCGCGCTTCAGTTCCTCCCACATCTCTTCGAGCTCACGGGGTCTGAAAACGCCACTGTTGCCGTGCATCTTGCTTTGCATGATCGGCTCCTCCGGCTATCGAGAGGAAAAAGGGATCATCGCACCGAACACCGGGCACAGGCGAGTCGTTTCGCGGCGATGACCCGGAAAGTGATGTTTGTTTCAGCCCGGCGCAGCCGCCGCGGCGCGGGCGGACCCGGCAGGCCGAGAGAAAGCCCGCCCGGCTCGTACCGGGCGGGCTGTCGAAGCAACGCCTCGTCAGTGCCGGCCGCCCTTGCGGCCGGCCTCCGCGGCGCGCTCCCGGTCCTCCGCAAAATTGCCGCCACCGCCACGATGGCCACCGTCCTTGGTCTTGGGAGCAGCCTGCTGCTGTTGCTGCTTGCGGCCGTCGTTCTTGTGGCTCTGCTGGCCGGCCTTCACGTGCTGCTCATGGGTCCCGCCTTGGGTCCCGCCTTGGTTCGGCATGATGCTCTCCTTCATTGTTTCGCGGACGACCATTCGCCTCGCGACCACCGAACCGCGGCCGCGAAGGGCTGTTGCCTCACGAAATATTTTGTGACGCCCGGCCGCCTGCCGAACCCGCTCCCCATGGGAAAGATTTTTCCTGCGCCGCAAGGTCGCTGGCCGACATTGCCGTCGAAGCTGGCCACGGGTGGCATCATGTCCTAGCATCCGGGGAGTTGCCGGCATGCACCCTTTCCCGCGCCGGTCACGCGGCAGGGCCGCCGGCGCCGACCCGGCAAGCCGCCCGCAGGAGCGGCGGCCAGCACAGGACCATGCAGGGAGCACCGACATGAACAAGCAAACCGCGATCTCCGCCGCGCCGCAGCGCAGCGTCGTCGTCCACGGCTTCACCAACAGCGTCCTCGATCCGGCCGCGCCCATGCTCGGGCCGGTCGAGAACGGCGGCACCATCATCGCCAACACCGCGCCCGGCTGCTGGGGGCCGATGATCACGCCGCGGCTGCGCGGCGGCCACGAGGTCACGCAGCCCGTCTGTGTCGACGGCGCCGAACCGGGCGACGGGATCGCGATGCGCATCCGCGACATCACCGTCACGGCGATCGCCACCGCGTCGGGCCACGATTCCTCGCCGGAAGGCTTCTGCCTCGGCGATCCCTACGTCGCGGCGCGCTGCCCGACCTGCGACGAGATCTGGCCCGAGACGCATCTCGAAGGGATCGGCCAGGACGCCGTGAAGTGCGACAAGTGCGGCAATGCGGTGAAGCCGTTCGAGATCGTCCACGGCTACACCGTCGTCTTCGACGAGACGCGCCGCGTCGGCGTCACCGTGCCGAAGGAGGCGGCGGAGAAGATCGCGCGCAACGCGCATCACTACGCCGCCCTGCCCGACGAGTCGGTGCAGCATCCGATCCTCGCCTTCGCGCCGTCGGACATGCCGGGCGTCATGGTGCGCATGCGCCCCTTCCTCGGGCAGCTCGGCACGACACCGTCGCATCCGATGCCGGATTCGCACAATGCCGGCGACTTTGGCGCCTTCCTCGTCGGCGCGCCGCACCCTTATGCCATCACCGCCGAACAGCTCGCCGAGCACAAGACCGACGGCCACATGGACATCGACGCCGTGCGGCCGGGCGCGATCCTGATCGCGCCGGTGAAGGTCAAGGGCGCGGGCGTCTATATGGGCGACATGCACGCCGCCCAGGGCGACGGCGAGATCGCCGGCCACACCATGGACGTCGCCGGCAGCGTCACCCTGCAGGTCGAGGTGGTGAAGAACTATCCCATCGACGGCCCGGTGCTGTTCCCGCTCCCGGAGGACCTGCCGCCGCTGGCGCGCCCCTTCACCGCCGACGAGCGCGCCCGCGCCGAGCGGCTGGCCCGCTCGTGGGGCATGGACAGCATCGAGGAGCTTGCGCCGGTCTCGGTCGTCGGCACCGCCGCCACCATGAATGCGGCGATCGACAACGGCCTCGAACGCGCGGCCAAGCTCCTCGGAATGACGGTCCCCGAGGTGCGCAACCGGGCGACGGTGAACGGTGCCATCGAGATCGGCCGCGCGCCGGGCGTCATCCAGGTGACGTTCCTCGCGCCGCTGAGCCGGCTCGACGCCGTGGGCCTCGGCGTCTACGCGCGCGAGCAGTATAATCTGTGAGCCGCGACGGCCGGGCAGGCAAAGCCCGGCACCCCCTCGCGATCCCGCCCGCAACCGGCGCTGCCCGCAGCGGCGGCGGCGGAGCCGACATTCGGGCTCCACGGCAACCGGCAGGAGCTCTATTCCTCCTCCTCGCCTTGCGGCTCCAGGAGGTCGATCAGGGCGGCGACGCGGGTGCCGGGGAGCGGGCGGCCCTCTCCCATCAGCGCCTCGTCGCCGTGAAGCCACGCCCACGCCTCGCGCAGCTCGGCGAGGGTGGCGCCGGTGGCGACGATCTCCGCCACCAGCGTCTCGTCGCCGGGACCAAGCACTGAAACCACTTCGTCGTGCGTCATCGGCATGGCGTCCTCCTTGGATGGGCTGTCACGGGAGGAACGCCGGGCCCGGCGAGCCGTTCCCGGAGAACGGGAGAAGGCGGCGCATTGCCGCAGCGCCGCCGGACGACAGGCTCAGGAAGCGGGGACTGCGGTGCTGTCGCGCACCACGAGCTCGACGGGCAGCACGTCCTTCGCCCTGCCCGGCTGGCCGGTCTTGCGGATCAGGTCGAGGAGCTTCTGCGCCGCGGTCTCGCCGATCTGCCGCCGCGGCTGCGCGATGGTGGTGAGCGCCGGCACCAGATGGGCCGCGATCTCGATGTCGTCGAAGCCGACGACCGAAACGTCCTCCGGCACGCGCACGCCGGCGCGATGCAGCGCGCCGATGAAGCCGCCGGCCATGGCGTCGCTGGCGCAGAAGACGGCCGTGGGCCGGTCGTCAAGGGCGAGCCAGCGCTGCGCCGCCGCCGCGCCGGAGGCGAGCGAGAAGTCGCCCTCGAAGAACCAGTCCCCGCGCGGCGCGAGGTCGTGGGCGGCAAGCGCGGCGCGCGTGCCCTGGGCCCGGGTGACGGTCAGGATGTTGTCGGGCGGGCCCATCACATGGCCGATCCGTCGGTGGCCGAGCGCCACCAGATGGTCGACCGCCAGCCGGGCGCCGTAGGCGTTGTCGATGGTGACGCTGGCGCGGTCGTCGTCGTCCAGCCACTCGCAGGCGAAGACGATGGGCGGCTGGAAGGCACTCGTCTGGCCGGCCGACAGCATCTCCTCCGGCAGCCCGGCGTCGAGCACGATCAGCCCGTCGGCGCGGTTGTTGTGCAGGTAGTCGAGGATGGAGCTGCCGGCGTCGGCCTGCCGCGTGTCGGCGATCAGCACGTTGTAGCCGGACGGCGCCATGGCCGCGGCGATGCCCGACAGAATCTGCGCGAAGAACGGGTTGGCGAGGTTCGGCACCAGCACCACGATGCCGCCGGCCTGACGCCGCCGCAGGTTGCGCGCGGCGTGATTCATGCGGTAGCCCGTCGCCTCGACCGCCTTGAGCACGATGGCGCGCGTGTCCTCCGACACCATCTCCGGCGCGGAGAGCGCGCGGCTGACGGTGGCGGTCGACACGCCGGCGGCCTCCGCCACATCCCTGATCTTCGGGAACCGCTTCGTCATCTGCGTCCCTTCTCCCCCGAGCTTCCCCTCGGGCGTTGCGCCCGTCGGGCTCCTATAGCGCCTCTCGACGGAGCAATAGCCGGCCGGTTCGCTCTTGTAATCTATTACATTCTGTGTTTTTCTGAATTGCAATCGATTACATCGTTGCGATGCAGCATTCCGGCATCGCAGCCGCGAGATCGAAAGCGGGCACGCAGATGCCCGGCGGGAGGAAAGTGCATGAAGACGATCAAGGGCCCCGCCCTGTTCCTGGCGCAGTTCGCCGGTGACGAAGCACCGTTCAACTCATGGGATTCGATCACGAAATGGGCCGCCGACTGCGGCTATGTCGGCGTGCAGGTCCCGAGCTGGGACGGCCGGCTGATCGACCTCGACAAGGCAGCGACGTCGAAGGACTATTGCGACGAGCTCAAGGGCAAGGCGCGCGAGAACGGCGTCGAGGTCACGGAGCTCTCCACCCACCTTCAGGGCCAGCTCGTCGCCTCCCATCCCGCCTATGACGAGGCCTTCGACGGCTTCACCGTGCCGGCCATGCGCGGCAACCCCAGGGCGCGGCAGGAATGGGCCGTCGATCAGGTCAGGAAGGCGCTGACGGCGTCGCGCAATCTCGGCTTGAACGCGATGGCGACCTTTTCCGGCGCGCTCGCCTGGCCCTTCCTCTATCCGTGGCCGCAGCGGCCGGCCGGCCTGATCGAGACCGCCTTCGACGAGCTGGCGCGGCGCTGGAAGCCCATCCTCGACCATGCCGACGCCTGCGGCGTCGACGTGTGCTACGAGATCCATCCCGGCGAGGACCTGTTCGACGGCGTCACCTTCGAGATGTTCCTGGAGCGTGTCGGCAACCACGCCCGCGCCAACATGCTCTACGACCCGTCGCACTATGTGCTGCAGTGCCTCGACTATCTCGACAACATCGACATCTATGCCGAGCGCATCCGCATGTTCCACGTCAAGGACGCGGAGTTCAACCCGACCGGACGGCAGGGCGTCTATTCCGGCTACCAGCCGTGGGTGAAGCGGGCGGGACGCTTCCGTTCGCCGGGCGACGGGCAGGTCGATTTCGGCGCGGTGTTCTCCAAGCTCACCGCCGCCGGCTTCGACGGCTGGGCCGTGGTCGAGTGGGAATGCTGCCTCAAGCACCCCGAGGACGGCGCGCGCGAGGGCGCACAGTTCGTCAAGCACCACATCATCCGCGTGACGGAGAAGGCGTTCGACGACTTCGCCGGCGGCGGCACCGACGAGGCCGCCAACCGCCGCATGCTCGGGTTGAGGTAGGCGCATGATGCCGAAAAGTGGGAACCGGTTTTCGGGCCACATCATGCGGAAGGAAGGAAAGTGATGGCGATCACCGGCAGCACGGAAAAGCGCGAGGGGCCGATCCGGCTCGGCATGGTCGGCGGCGGCAAGGACGCCTTCATCGGCGCGGTCCACCGCATCGCCGCGCGCCTCGACGGCGAGTTCATGCTGGTGGCGGGCGCGTTGTCCTCGACGCCGGAACGGGCGCTCGAATCCGGCCGCGCGCTCGG
>JALHFU010000469.1:0-1000 GCA_022838525.1 Hyphomicrobiales bacterium
GCACCGGCGTTTCGGGCATGGCGGCACAGTCCACGCGCCTGGCCACCGTCGCCGACAACATCGCCAATTCCGGCACCAACGGCTACAAGCGCGCGAGCGTCGAGTTCTCCTCGCTCGTCATTCCCAACGCCGGAACCAACTACGTCTCGGGCGGCGTCGCCACGACCATCCGCTACGCGATCTCGCAGGCCGGCAACACGCAATACACCACCTCGGGAACCGACCTCTCCATCAAGGGCAACGGCTTCTTCGTGGTGCAGAACACCAACGGCCAGCCGTTCCTGACCCGCGCCGGCTCCTTCGTGCCGGACAATGAGGGCCGCCTCGTCAACGCCGCAGGCTTCTACCTGATGGGCTACAGCTACGAGAACGGCATCCCGAGCCCGGTGGCGAACGGCTATGCCGGGTTCGAACCCGTCCGGATTCCCACCAACGAGCTCCAGGCGTCGCCGACCACGCTCGCCAGCTACGCGGCGAACCTGCCCTACACGGCGTCCGTCGTGCCCGCGGCGAGCCTGCCCTCGACCAACGATCCGAACGCCGAGTTCACCGCCAAGCGCTCGCTGATCGTCTACGACAATGTCGGCCAGGAAGTGCTGCTCGACATCTTCTTCACGAGGACCGGAACCGCGAGCCCCGGCGACCCGCTCGCCGTGCCGCCGGTCCCCGCCACGAACGACACGTGGGAAATGTCGGTCTTCTACCAGCCGAACGCGGCGGCGACGACGTCCTTCCCCTACAGCCAGCCCGCGCTCCAGACGGCCGCGCTGGAGTTCGACCAGTACGGCAAGCTCATCGGCCCCGCGACGGTCGGCATCGACCTCACCGGCCTGAACGGCGAGATGATCGAGATGGACATCTCGGGCATGACGCAGCTCGCCGCGGAGTTCACGCAGGGCGACGTCGGCAAGAACGGCACCGGACCCGCTTCCATCGACAGCGTCGTCATCGGCACCGACGGCATCCTCTATGCCAAGGACGCCAAGGGCAACACCACGCC
>JALHFU010000470.1:0-1526 GCA_022838525.1 Hyphomicrobiales bacterium
TCGAGGTCTACAAGGCGGGCGGCCATGACGGCGTCGTCGCGTTCGGCGGCGGCTCGGCGCTCGACCTCGGCAAGCTGATCGCCTTCCAGGCGCATCAGAGCCGGCCGGTGTGGGATTTCGAGGACATCGGCGACTGGTGGACGCGCGCCGACGCCTCTAGGATTGCGCCCATCGTCGCCGTGCCGACCACGGCCGGCACCGGCTCGGAGGTCGGCCGCGCCGGCGTGCTCACCCACGAGGCGAGCCACACCAAGAAGGTGATCTTCCACCCGAAGATGATGCCCGTGATCGTCATCGCCGACGCCGAGCTGACGGCCGGCATGCCGCCCTTCATCACCGCCGGCACCGGCATGGACGCGCTCGCCCACTGCCTCGAAGCCTATTGTGCGCCCGGCTATCACCCGATGGCCGACGGCATCGCGCTCGAGGGCATGCGGCTCGCCTTCGACTATCTGCCGAAGGCCTTCGCCGACGGCGCGGACCTTGAGGCCCGGGCGCACATGATGTCGGCCGCGGCCATGGGCGCGACCGCGTTCCAGAAGGGTCTCGGCGCCATCCACTCGCTGTCGCACCCGATCGGCGCGCTCTACGACACCCATCACGGCATGACCAATGCCGTGTTCATGCCCTATGTGCTCGCCTTCAACCGCCCGGCGATCGCATCGCGGGCGGCTTCGACGGCTTCGCGGCGGCGGTGCTGAAGCTCAGGCAGACGCTCAAGGTGCCGCACACCCTGCCGGAATTCATCAGGGACTTCGCGCCGGACGCCGCGCGCAGGGACCTGATCGCCGAGATGGCCATCGTCGACCCCACGGCCGGCGGCAACCCGGTCGAGCTGACCAAGGAAGCGGCACTGTCGCTTCTCGACGCGGCGATCTCCGGCACGCTCTGACCGGCATTTTCCGGCGCGACCTGAATGCGGCCTGCCCCGGCGACGGGGCGGGCCGTTCCGCTTTCCGGCGTGTCGGATACGGGAGGAAAGGGTGCCGATGCCGGCGATGAAAATCGTCCGGAAAAATCGCTTCGGGGCAGGCCTTCATATTTCGGTAACAATACCCATATTAACCTGCAACCAGATCGCTTCCATCTCTGACCACGGATGTACTGGCAGGATGTCGAGGCGAAGGAGGAAGGTCGGGCAACGCCCGGCCTTTTTCGTTCCGGCGACGCCTTCGTCATCTCCGCACCGTCTCGTCTCCGGCCGCCTGCCGCGCGGGCGCTTCCGCATTCCCCGGATTTCGGCCTCGCGAGGGCGCGACGGCCGCCGCGCGGCCGCTCTGCGATCTGCGGTGTTTCCGCATTCTCCCGACGTCTCGTCAGACTCCCACCAAAACACTGAATCCGGCCTGAGCATCAACGCGACCGTTGATGACGTAGATGGTTTCGTATATGAATTTGTATATTAACATTGAAGCCTGCGATTGCCGGAAGGCGGGAGCGATCCGCCGCGACGGCGTCCGGCCGGAAAGGAACGGAACTTGGCCCTCTTCACCCACCTGCATCACATCTGCATCGTCGTTCACGAC
>JALHFU010000019.1:0-26624 GCA_022838525.1 Hyphomicrobiales bacterium
CCCCCGCGCGGCACGAGGACAAGGAACGGCATCATGCTCGACCAGATCAAGGGGCTTCACCACGTCACCTCGCTCGCCCGTGACGCCAACGAGAACAACGCCTTCTTCACCCGCACGCTCGGCCTGCGCCGCGTCAAGAAGACGGTCAATTTCGACGCGCCCGACGTCTACCACCTCTACTATGCCGACGAGGCCGGCACGCCCGGCACGGTCATGACCTACTTCCCCTTCCCCAATGCGGCCCGCGGCCGCCCGGGCACCGGCGAGGTCGGCACCACCGCCTTTTCCGTGCCCGAAGGCGCGCTGCCCTTCTGGGAGGAGCGCCTTGCTGCGCACGGCGTCGCCGGCCTCGGCCGCTCCGAGCTGTTCGGCGAGAAGCGGCTTTCCTTCCAAGGACCGGACGGCGACGGTTTCGCCCTCGTCGAGACCGCCGACGACGGCCGCGCGCCGTGGACCGGCAGCGGCGTCGGCGAGGACGTCGCCATCCGCGGCTTCCACTCGGTGTCGATGCGGCTCCAGGACGGCGGCGCGACGGCGGAGCTCCTGAGGTTCATGAACCACGAGGAGGTCGACAGCGCCGGCGCCGTCCGCCGCTTCGCCGTCAGGGGCGAGGACAACGGCGCGGCCATCGTCGACATCGAGACGCTGCCCATGGTGGCGCATGCGCGGCAGGGCGCGGGCTCGGTGCATCACGTCGCCTTCGCCGTCGACGACCGCGAGCGGCAGCTCGAGGTGCGCCGGGCGCTGATGGAGACCGGCTATCAGGTGACGCCGGTGATCGACCGCGACTATTTCTGGGCGATCTACTTCCGCACGCCGGGCGGGGTGCTGTTCGAGGTCTCGACCAACGAGCCGGGCTTCGACCGCGACGAGGACACCGCCCATCTCGGCGAGGCGCTGAAGCTGCCGCGCCAGCACGAGCACCTGCGGCCCTTCCTCGAAGACCATCTCGAGCCGATCCGGGACTGAGGCGATGGCGAAGGACAGCTACATCCACCGCGTGGAAGCGGGCGCGCCCGGCGGGCCGCTCCTCCTCGTCTTCCACGGCACCGGCGCCGACGAGACGCAGTTCCTCGGCTTCGGGCAGGCCCTCCTGCCGGAGGCGACCGTCGTCGCGCCGCGCGGCGACGTTTCCGAGCACGGCGCGGCGCGCTACTTCCGCCGCACCGGCGAGGGCGTCTACGACATGGCGGACCTCGTCCGGGCGACGCGGAAGATGGCCGCTTTCGCGGCGGCGCATCGCGAGGCCGCGAAGCCGTCCGCCGTCCTCGGCCTCGGCTACTCGAACGGCGCCAACATCCTCGCCTCGGTGCTGTTCGCCGTGCCCGGCCTGTTCGACGCGGCGGTGCTGATGCACCCGCTGATCCCGTTCGAGCCGGCCGATGCCGGATCGCTGGCGCGCACGCGCGTGCTGGTGACGGCGGGCCGCCGCGACCCGATCTGCCCGCCGGACCAGACCGAGCGCCTCGTCGCCACGCTCGGCGCGCGCGGCGCGGAGACGGACCTTTTCTGGCATGATGGCGGCCACGAGGTCCGCCAGGGCGAGATCGCGGCCACCCAGGCCTTTCTCGCCGGCCTGCACCAACCGAGCTGAAGGAGGAAGACGATGAACGACGACCTGCCGATCGAACTGGAAGACAACGGCGCCAAGGGCCGCTACGTCGTGCGCGGCCCGGACGGGGCCGAGGCCGAGATGACCTTCACCAGGGTCGGCGAGCGCCGCATCATCATCGACCATACCGGCGTGCCCGACGCGTTCCGCGGCCAGGGCATCGGCGCGAAGCTGGTGACGCGGGCGGTGGAGGACGCCCGCGCAGCGGGCAAGACCATCCTGCCGCTCTGCCCCTTCGCCGCGGCCCAGTTCAAGCGCCACCCGGAATGGGCCGACGTGCTGGACAAGTAGGCCGCGCCGCATTCGACTCCCTTGCCCCGGCCGCGCTATAAGCGGGGCGAGGACACATCGCAGCGATCGGGGGAAGCGACGCGCGCATGAACGGGCTCTGGCGCCGCCATTCGATCATCCTGGCCACGGCCGCCGGCGTGCTGTGCCTGCTGATCGCGAGCTTCGGCAACCGCTATGCGACCGCGCTCTATCTCGACCAGGCGGCCGCGCGCGGGGCGAACACGCTCGGCCTCGCGGTGACGGCGCTGCGCGGCCACCTCGCCCGCTACGAGAAGCTGCCGGAGCTGCTGGCCGACGACCCCGACATCAGGGAACTCGTCACCTACCCGCAGAACCGGGCCAAGATCGACGAGATCAACGGCTTCCTGAAGCACGTCAACGGCCTCGTGGAATCGTCGGACATCTACATCATGCTGCCCGACGGCCTGACGCTCGCCGCCTCGAACTTCGACCAGACGCCGACCTTCATCGGCGAGAATTTCAGCTACCGGCCCTATTTCTTCGACGCGCTGGCCGGCGGCAAGGGCCGCTTCTTCGCGCTCGGCACCACCTCGCTCAAGCGCGGCTACTATTTCGGCGCGCCGATCCACACCGCGGACGGCATCGCCGGCGTCGTCGTGCTCAAGGTCGACATCGACGCCATCGAAAGCGCGTGGCGCGGCGGCGACTACGAGATCATCGTCACCGATCCCGAGGGCATCGTCTTCATGACCGGCCGGCCGGACTGGCTGTTCTCGGCCATCCAGCCGCTGACCGACGAGCGGCTGGCCCGCACCGCCGCCACCCGCCGCTACGCCGACGCGCCGCTGGTCGCGCTGCCGGCGACGCGGCTGCGCACCGCCTACGGCCACGACCTCATCTCCATCACCGGGCCGGAGGGGCCGCGCCAGTACCTCACCGTCACCGAGGCGATGCCGGAGGCCGACTGGACGGTGAAGGTGCTGCTCGACACCGCCTCGGTGCGGGCGCAGGTGCTGACCACCATCGCCGCCCTCGTCCTGCTCGTCGCGCTCGCCGCGATGGGCGCGGCGGTGTGGCTGCAAAGGCGGGCGCGGCTCGCCGAGCGGCTGCAGGTCCAGCGCGAGGCGCAGGAGGAGCTGGAGCGGCGCGTCGCCGAGCGCACCGCCGACCTCGCCGAGGTCAACCGCTTGCTCAAGGAGGAAGTGGCCGAGCGCCGCGCCACCGAGCGCGCGCTGCGCAAGACGCAGTCCGATCTGGTGCAGGCCGGCAAGCTCGCCGCGCTCGGCCAGATGTCGGCGGCGCTGTCGCACGAGTTCAACCAGCCGCTCGCGGCCGCCCGCACCTATGCCGACAATGCCGGCATCCTGATCGAGCGCGGCCGCATCGGGGAAGCGCGCGAGACGGTCGGGCGTATCGCGAGCCTGATCGACCGCATGGCCTCGATCAGCCGCCATCTGAGGAACTTCGCGCGCAAACCCAACCAGAAGCTCGGCCCGGTGGCGCTGGACGAGGTGATGCGCGACACGCTGGAGATCGTCGCCTGGCGGCTGAAGGCGGCCGACGCCGAGCTTGCCGTCGATCTCGGCCCCGAGCCGCTCGCCGTCCATGCCGGCTCGGTGCGGCTGAGCCAGGTGCTGGTCAACATCGTCTCCAACGCCGCCGACGCGGTCGAGGGCCTTCCCGACCCCGGGGCCGACCGCCGCATCGAGCTGCGCGCCCGCCGCCAGGGCGACCGGATCGCCATCACCGTGCGCGACCGCGGCCCCGGCGTGCCGGAGGCGATCGCCGGGCGCATCTTCGACCCGTTCTTCTCGACCAAGGGCGTCGGCAAGGGCCTCGGGCTCGGCCTGTCGATCTCCTACAACATCGTCAAGGATTTCGGCGGCGCGCTCACCGTCGAGCGGCATCCCGAGGGCGGCACGCTCGCCACCATCCTGCTCAACCCGGCCGAGAGCCCGGTCCGCGAGGCGGCCGAATGAAGCAGGGCATCGTGCTTCTCGTCGACGACGAGGAGGAGATCCGCCGCTCGACCGCGCAGTCGCTGCAGCTCGCCGGCTTCGCCGTGCGCGACTTTCCCGCCGCCGAGGCCGCGCTCGACTACGCCACCCCCGGCTTCAACGGCGTCGTGGTCAGCGACATCCGCATGCCGGGCATGGACGGCATGACGCTGCTGGCGCGGGTGCACGATATCGACGCCGACCTGCCCGTCATCCTCGTCACCGGCCATGGCGACGTGCAGCTCGCCGTGCGCGCCATGCGCGAGGGCGCCTACGACTTCATCGAGAAGCCGTTCGACACCCAGCACCTCGCCGACGTCACGGCGCGCGCGCTCGACCGCCGCAGCCTCGTGCTGGAGAACCGCCTGCTGCGCGCCGCCGCCGGCAAGAACGACGACATCGAGAGCCGCCTGCCCGGCCGCTCGCCGGCCATGATCGACCTGCGCTACCGGCTGCGCGCCCTCGCCGGCACCGACGCCGACGTGCTGATCGTCGGCGACACCGGCGTCGGCAAGGAGGTGACGGCGCGCGCCCTGCACGACGCCAGCGGCCGCGCCAGCCGGCCCTTCGTCGCCATCAACTGCGCCGCCCTCCCCGCCAGCCTGATCGAGAGCGAGCTGTTCGGCCACGAGGCCGGCGCGTTTCCCGGCGCGCTCAGGCCGCGCTACGGCAAGTTCGAGCATGCGCGCGGCGGCACCGTGCTTCTGGACGAGATCGGCTCGATGCCGGCCGACACGCAGGCGAAGCTCCTGCGCGTGCTGGAGGAGCGGGTGATCGTGCGCCTCGGCTCCAACGAGCCGATCCCGCTCGATGTGCGCTTCATCGCCACCAGCAAGGCGGAGCTCGCCGACGAGGTCGCGGCCGGCCGCTTCCGCGCCGACCTGTTCTATCGCCTCAACGTGGTGACGCTGCGCATCCCGCCGCTCGCCGACCGGCGCGAGGACGTGCCGCTGCTCTTCCTCCAGCTCGTGCGCGAGGCCGCCGGCCGCTATCGCCGCGACTTCGCCGAGCCGCCGCCGCATGTCGTGGCCGAGATCGCGCAGCGCGACTGGCCGGGCAACGTCCGCGAGTTGCGCAACGCCGCCGACCGCTACGTGCTCGGCCTCGGCACGGACAGCCTCGACCCCGGCGCGGCAGGCGGCGACGCCACCAGCCTCGCCGAGCGCGTGGCGCGCTTCGAGCGCGCGGTGATCGCCAGCGCATTGCAGGCGCATGGCGGCAGCCTCAAGCCGGTCTACGAGGCGCTCGGCATCTCGCGCAAGACGCTCTACGAGAAGATGCAGCGCTACCGCCTCGACAAGCGCGAGCTAGGGCGTGACATGGGACGCGACCTCGACGGCGACGCCGGGCCGGACGAGTAGCCGGACCGGCCGCCCGGCCGCCTGGATGTGTCGGCAGGCACACATCCGCGGCGGCCGATGTTACGGATTCCACCCATTGCCGCGCGCTGCGGGACGCATAGCCGGTTAACGCATCGTTGCCGGCGTTGCATTTTGCGAAGCCCCCGACCGTAGTTGGCCATCCACGAACGGCGCTGGAGGAGACCGCGCGCCGTGTGGTCTGACATCGGTCTCCGGGAGGACCTTTCCATGAAGAAACTCGTCGCATCGCTGATGCTCGCCGCGGCCTGCTCGGTGGCGTCGTTCGCCGCCGGCGCCCAGAGCTGGCCGGAGCGCACCATCACCATGATCGTGCCGTTCTCGGCCGGCGGCCCGACCGACACCGTCGCCCGCCTCGTCGCCGAGGCCATGAGCCGCGACCTCGGCCAGCAGGTCATCGTCGAGAACGTCGGCGGCGCCGGCGGCACCGTGGGCGCGGCGCGCGTCGCCGCGGCCGAGGCCGACGGCTACACGCTGCTTCTCCACCACATCGGCATGGCCACCAGCGCCACGCTCTACCGCAGGCTGGCCTACAACCCGCTCGAATCCTTCGAATATGTCGGCCTCGTCACCGAGGTGCCGATGACCATCATCGCCAAGCCCGGCTTCCCGGCCGACGACCTCCAGGGCCTGATCGCCTACGTCAAGGAGAACGCCGACGACGTCACCTATGCCAATGCCGGCATCGGCGCGGCCTCGCACCTGTGCGGCATGCTGTTCATGAGCGAGATCGAAACCCAGCTCACCACCGTGCCCTATCAGGGCACCGGCCCGGCCATGACCGACCTGCTCGGCGGCCAGGTGGACTTCATGTGCGACCAGACCACCAACACGACCAGCCAGATCCTGGGCGGCGCGGTGAAGGCCTATGCCGTGACCAGCGCCGAGCGGCTCGAGCAGCTCCCCGACCTGCCGACGACGGCCGAGGGCGGCCTCGCCTCGATGCAGTTCGGCATCTGGCACGGCATCTACGCGCCCAAGGGCACCGACGCGGCCATCGTCGACCGCCTCAGCCAGTCGCTGCAGGGCGCGCTCCAGGACCAGAACGTGATCGACCGCTTCGCCGCGCTCGCCACCACGCCCGAGCCGCAGGAGAACGCCACCCCGGCCGCGCTCAAGGCCAAGGTGGAATCCGAGATCGCGCGCTGGAAGCCGCTGATCGAGGCCGCGGGCGTCTACGCCGACTGATCGGATTTCCGGAAGGCCCTTGCCGGCGCGGCCGCGGCCGCGCCGGTCTTTTCGGCTCCAAGGTCTTTTCGGTTCAAAGGGGACAGACGATGACCTTCAACAAAAGCGACCTCGGCGCGGGGGCGATCTTCATCGCCATCGGGCTGGGCTTTGCCGCCATGACCTTCGCCGAGCTCGACATCGGCACGGCGCGGCGCATGGGGCCGGGCTATTTCCCGATCATGCTCGCAGGCATCCTCGTCGTGCTCGGCATCGCCGTGGCGCTGAAATCGGTCAGCCACGGCGAGGAGCCGCGCGGCCCCCTGCCCTGGCGCGGCCTCGTCGTGCTGCTCTCCGTCCCCGTCATCTTCGGGCTCCTGATCCGGCCGCTCGGCATGGTGCCGGTGCTGGCCCTCACCACCTTCCTCACCTCCTTCGCCAGCCGGCGCATGACGCTGTGGGCCGCGGTCCTGCTGTCGCTCGGCCTCACCGTCTTCTGCGTCGTCGTCTTCAACTTCGGCCTCGGCCTGCCGCTCAGGCTGTTCGGCTCGGCGGTGGAGCCGTGGACGCGGCCGATCTTCGGAGTGCGCTGACATGGATCTCGTCGCCAATCTCGGGCTGGGCCTGTCGGTCGCGCTCCAGCCGCACAACCTCGCCTTCTGCTTCCTCGGCTGCCTGCTCGGCACGCTGGTCGGCGTGCTGCCGGGCATCGGCCCGACCGCCACCATCGCGATGCTGCTGCCGATCACCCTCGGCCTCGACCCCTCGACCTCGCTGATCATGCTCGCCGGCATCTATTACGGCGCGCAGTATGGCGGCTCGACCACCGCCATCCTCATCAACCTGCCGGGCGAATCGTCCTCGGCGGTGACGGCCATCGACGGCTACCAGATGGCCAAGCGCGGCCGCGCCGGCATCGCGCTCGCCACCGCCGCGCTCGGCTCGTTCTTCGCCGGCACGGTCGCGACCGTCATCCTCGCGCTGTTCGCGCCGCCGCTCGCGGCCGCGGCGCTCAATTTCGGCTCGGCCGAATATTTCTCGCTGATGGTGCTCGGCCTGATCTCGGCCGTGGCGCTGGCGCACGGCTCGGTGCTCAAGGCCACGGCCATGATCGTCGTCGGCCTCCTGTTCGGCCTCGTCGGCGCCGACCTCTATTCCGGCGCGCCGCGCTTCACCTTCGGCATTCCCGAGCTCGCCGACGAGCTGAACTTCGTCGCCGTCGCCGTCGGCATCTTCGGCATCGCCGAGATCCTGCGCAACCTCGAGAACGAGACCGACCGCGACGTCATGGTCAAGAAGGTGACCAACCTGTGGCCCTCGCGCGACGATTTCCGCCGCATGTCCGCGCCCGTGGTGCGCGGCACCGCGCTCGGCTCGATCCTCGGCGTGCTGCCGGGCGGCGGCGCCATCCTCGCCTCCTTCGCCTCCTATTCGGTGGAGAAGAAGCTGTCGCGTACGCCCGAGGAGTTCGGCAAGGGCGCGATCGAGGGCGTGGCCGGGCCCGAGAGCGCCAACAATGCCGGCGCGCAGACCTCGTTCATCCCGATGCTCACCCTCGGCATCCCGGCCAACCCGGTGATGGCGCTGATGATCGGCGCCATGATCATCCAGGGCATCGTGCCGGGGCCGAACGTCGTCAACCAGAACCCGGAGCTGTTCTGGGGCATCATCGCCTCGATGTGGGCCGGCAACCTGATGCTGGTGCTCTTGAACCTGCCGCTGATCGGGCTGTGGGTACGGCTGCTGACCATCCCCTACTACCTCTTGTTCCCGGCGATCATGGCCTTCGCGGCCATCGGCATCTACTCGATCAACTCCAACCCCTACGATCTCTACACCCTCGCCGTGTTCGGGGCGCTGGGCTACGTGCTGGTGCGCTTCGGCTGCGAGCCGGCGCCGCTGCTGCTCGGCTTCATCCTCGGGCCGATGCTGGAGGAGCACCTGCGCCGCGCCATGATCATCTCGCGCGGCGACCCGACGGTGTTCTTCACCCGGCCGATCAGCGCCACGCTGCTGGCGCTGTCGGCGATCGTGCTCGTGGTCGTGCTGCTGCCTTCCGTGCGCAGGAAGCGCGAGGAAGTGTTCGTCGAGGAGGATTGACGGCCCTGCCCGGGCGGTGCCCCTGCGACGGCGCGCCGCCTTGGACGGGATGGAACCTTCGCCCGGCGCGGCCGTTCTTCCCTGCGAATCCATGAAGGGAGAATTTCAATGGCGCTGTTTTCCAGCCGCGACAGCGGCTACGACCTCCACCGCGACATCGAGGCGCTTCGCCGCGAGATCGCGGCGCTCAGCCGCACGGCCTCGAAGCGCGGCGCCGCCGCCTGGCGCGGAGCGACGGACGAGGCCTCCGGCCTCTACGACGACGTGGCCGAACGCTTCAACAACGCCCTGCCGGTGATCCGCCGCCGGGCGCGCGATCTCGAGGAGACGATCCGCGACAACCCGACCCGCACCGCCGCCGTGGTGGGGCTGGCCGCGCTGACGGTGGCCGCGATGGCCTTCCTGATGAGCCACCGCCGCTAGGCGACCCGAGCGGTCCTGAAAAGGAAACGGGCGGCCCTGGCCGCCCGTTTGCGTTCGTCGTCGATATGAAGCGGTCGCAGGAACTCCGAAAGCCTGGATGCCGCCCGCGGACCGGATCAGGCCTGCTTCACCAGCCGGATGAGGACGAGCAGGATCACCGCGCCGATGGTGGCGTGGATGATCGCCGCGAGGATGCCGCTGCCGATGCTGATTCCGATTGCGGGGAAGAGCCAGCCGGCGATGAACGCGCCGACGATGCCGACGACGATGTTGCCGAGAAGGCCGAAGCCGTAGCCCTTGACGAGCTGCCCGGCGAGCCAGCCGGCGATCGCGCCGACGATGAGGAATACGATCAGACTTTCGATGCCCATGAAGCGCCTCCTGTTGGGGGTGGGGGGATCATGACCGGGGATGGCCGGGCTGTCCAGCCACCCTGCGTAATTTTGCCGCAGACCGGCCGCAAATCCGCCGGATTCAGAACTCCTCCCACGAGGCGTCCGGCTCCGCGGCGCGGCTGACCGCCAGCGCCGCCGCACCGGCGATTCGCGGCCGCTCCGGTGCGGGAAAGCGCGGCTGCGCCGCCGGGTGCGGCAATGCCGGCGCGGCGCGGCCCGCCCGATGGCCCGCCTGATGACCCGGCGCCTCGGCGCCGATGCGGAACCGCGTCAGCTTGGCGGCGAGCTCGACCGCCTCGTCCTTCAGGCGCTGCGTCTCGGCCGAGGTCTCCTCGACCATGGCCGCGTTCTTCTGGGTGATCTGGTCCATCTGGCTGACGGCGGTGTTGACCTCGGCGATCCCGCGCGACTGCTCGGCCGCGGCCGAGGCGATGTCCGTCATCAGATGGTTGATCTCGTTGATGCGGCCGATCATGCGGCCGAGCGCCTCGCCGGCCGCCCCGACCAGCGACACGCCGTTGTCGACATGGTCGCTGCTGGTCGAGATCAGCTCCTTGATCTCCTTGGCCGAGCTGGCGCAGCGCTGGGCGAGGCTCCTGACCTCCTGCGCCACCACGGCGAAGCCGCGCCCGGCATCGCCGGCGCGCGCCGCCTCGACCCCGGCATTGAGCGCGAGCAGGTTGGTCTGGAAGGCGATCTCGTCGATGACGCCGATGATGGCGGCGATCTCCTCCGACGACGCCTTGATCTGGCCCATGGCGGCCACGGCATCGTTCACGACCTTCTCGGACTGGCTCGCCTCGGTCTGCGTCGCCCCGACCACGCCGGAGGCCTTGCCGGCGTTCTCGGCGGTCAGCCGCACGCTTTCGGAAAGCTGGTGCAGCGCCGCCGAGCTTTCCTCGAGGCTCGCCGCCTGCTGCTCCGTGCGCCGCGACAGGTCGTCGGAGGCGCTGGCGATCCCCTCCGCGCCGGTCACGATGGCGGTCGAGGTGGCGTGGACCTCGGCGATCGCCGCATGCAGCGAGGCGACGGCCGAGTTGAAGTTCTTCGCCATCTCGGCGAACTCGGCCGGCAGCTCCGCCGACAGCCGGCTTTCGAGGTCGCCGGCGGCGAGGTCGTCGAGCGCGGCGGCGAGATGCTGCAGCGCCGCCCGCTGGTCGGCCTCGGCCCGCGCCTTCTCCTCCTCGGTCCTGCGGCGCGCCGCCGCCAGCTCGTCGAGATAGATCGAGATGCCGTAGTCCATGTCGAGCATGGCGGCCTTGACCACGGTCGAGACCTCGCGGGCGAGGTCGGCGGCGTGGCGGCGGCCGAAGGCCGAGGGCCAGCGCGCCGTCACCACCGCGCCGATCAGCTGCTCCAGGATCAGCGCATAGCCGCCGATGTACCAGCGCGGCTCCAGCCCGAGCCGGGCATGCACCTGCCCGACGACCGACACGCCCTCGACGTAGCGGGCGTCGAACTGCGCGTCGGCGATGACGCTCCAGTGCGCCTCCTGCCGCTTCTTGGCGCTGTCGAGATGCTTCTCGCCGGAGAACATCCGCGCCGTCTGCGGCGTGACGCGGACCTTGGCGTAGAACTCGTCCAGCGCGCCGTCGATCGCCTGCGCGATCACCCCCTTGAGCGCCCGCAGCCGCTCCCGGGCCGCATTGTCGATACCGATGAAGTCGAGTCGCTCCCTGAGAGCGACGGGATCATGTGCCTGATTGGTCATCCGTCATCCATTCCTGCGAGAAGCATTGACTGGCGTGTCGGCGGCACCACCCCAACCGCGCGGCATCGCTCCTTTCCGGCATTGCCCGCCGGCCGGCGACTGCGTTACGCATACTGGGAAAACAGGGTTAACCATTAGTTGCATGAACGGTAATTCACAATGATAAATTGTATCTGCCGCGCCAGGGACGCCGAAATCCGCGCCGATGCCGGGCCGGCACGCGCCGCCGCCGCCCTCGGAGACCCACCCGCCGCGGCTGTGCCCTCATTCCTGCAAGGCAGCCATGCACAAGCCATGGTTGAATCGTTTGCCGCCGAATCCTATTTGGCGGTGGTCGGTGATCTTCCTCCTCCCAGAAAGCCGACACCTGACGCGGCACCTCCCCCCTAGCCGCGTCTCAGAACAACCCGCCGGACCTCCTCCCCCGGCGGGTTTTCTTTTGCCCGCAACACCATGCCGGCATCCCTTCTCCCTTCGGCCCGTCCGATCATGGTTAGCGTTTCGTTAAGCCATAGCGGATATAAGGCGCGCGGAGGAATTTTCGGGAGGGGGCTTCCTTCGGTGGCCATGCGGGAGGACGACAGCGCATCGGGATCGACCGCGACCGCGCCGGACGACGAGGAACGGTTCCGCCGCACCGCGGCCGGCACGATCCTCTCCGGCGACGACATCGCCGCGCTGCGCCGCCGCGAGGCCGAGCTGGCCGAGGCGAAGCAGCGCGCCGAGATGCTGCTGAGCGACCTCCAGCGCAGCCTCGACGCCATGAATCTCGGCGTCGTCATCCTCGACCCCTCGCTTCACACCGAGTTCGTCAACAGGACCTTCTTCGACATCTGGCAGGTGACGCCGGACGACGTGCCCATCGGCGGGCCGTTCCGGGCGCTGATGGACATCAACCGCCACAACGGCATCTACGAGGTGTCCGACGCGGAATGGGAGGACTACGTCGCCTTCCGGCTGGACGAGATCCGCCACGGCGACATCGCCCCGCGCGAGTTCCGCCGCGCCGACGGCAGGACCATGATCTACTCCGTCACCTCGCTCTCCGGCGGCAAGCGGCTCGTCTCCTATTACGACGTCACCGAGATGACGCGGCGCGAGGAAGCGCTGAAGGCGAGCATGGCCGAGATCGAGCTCTACAAGCACGTGCTCGACGAGCTGCCGGTCTCCTCCTACGTCAAGACCGACACGCTGGCGCTCGAATTCGTCAACAAGGCGTGGTGCGAGATCACCGGCATCTCCAAGGACGAAGCGCTCGGCAGGACCGACCGCGACTTCTTCGGCGAGGAGGGCGAGGGCTTCGCACAGCGCGACCTCGACGTGCTCGCCACCGGCCGCACCAACGAGACCGAGGAGACGCTCACCCACCGCGACGGCACGGTGCGGCACCTGATCGCCCGCAAGAGCCGGATCGTCGGCGCCGACGGCAGGGTTCACCTGATCGGCTCCAGCGCCGACGTCACCGAGCTGAAGCAGCGCGAGGAGGAGCTGCAGGAGGCGCAGCGGCGCGCGGTGCTGGCCGACCGCGCCAAGTCGGAATTCCTCGCCAATATGAGCCACGAGATCAGGACGCCGATGAACGGCGTGCTCGGCATGGCGGAGCTGCTGGCGAAGTCGGACCTCGACGCGCGGCAGAAGACCTTCACCGACATCATCGTCAAGTCGGGCAACGCGCTGCTCACCATCATCAACGACATCCTCGACTTCTCCAAGATCGACGCCGGCCAGATCGTGCTCGACCCGGCGCCGTTCCATCTCGCCGAGGCCATCGAGGACGTCGCCACCCTGATCGCGGCCCGCGCCAAGGAGAAGAACCTCGAGCTGATCGTGCGGGTGGAGCCGGGCCTGCCCGACCGCTATGTCGGCGATGCCGGGCGCATCCGGCAGATCATCACCAACCTCGTCGGCAACGCCGTCAAGTTCACGGATTCCGGCCACGTGCTGGTCGATGTCGGCGGCGAGGCGCAGGGCGACGCCACGCGCCTGCGCATCTCCGTCACCGACACCGGCATCGGCATCCCGCAGGACAAGCTCGGCCAGGTCTTCGACAAGTTCAGCCAGGTGGATTCGTCGTCCACCCGCCGCCACGAGGGCACCGGCCTCGGCCTCGCCATCACCTCGCGCCTCGTCGCGCTGATGGGCGGCGAGATAGGCGTCGAAAGCCGCGAAGGCGAGGGCTCGACCTTCTGGTTCACCGTCGAGCTGCCGCGGGCGCGGCTGTCGCGGACGGAGAGGACCGCGCCGCTCGACGTCTCCGGCGCGCGCATCCTCGTCGTGGACGACAATGCGGTCAACCGCTCGATCCTGATGGAGCAGATGGCGAGCTGGGGCTTCGACGCCTGTGCGGCCGAGAGCGGACCGGAAGGCATCGCCGTACTCGAGGCGGTGGCCGCGCACGGCCTCGAGGTGGACTGCGTCGTCCTCGACTACCAGATGCCCGGC
Source organism: Hyphomicrobiales bacterium (assembly GCA_022838525.1). Classification (GTDB taxonomy): domain Bacteria; phylum Pseudomonadota; class Alphaproteobacteria; order Rhizobiales; family Rhizobiaceae; genus Aerobium. Next base: position 13,479 of record JALHFU010000019.1, read on the forward strand.
ATGTCCGGCATCGAGATGGCGCGGATCGTGCGGGGAACGCCGCGGATCGCCGCCACGCCCATCGTCATGCTGACCTCGGTGGACCAGCAGCCCGGCCAGCCGGGCTACCGCGATCTCGGCATCGCGCACAGCCTCATCAAGCCCGCCCGCTCCTCCGCGCTGCTGGAGGCGCTGGTCTCGACGATCCAGAAGCACCGCGACCGCAGCGGCCAAGGAGAGGCCGCGCCCGCGCAGCCGGAGGACGCGGCCGCGGCGCAGGAGGCGGCCAGCCGCCCGGCGCTCACCGTCGTGACGCCCAGGCCCGCCGCCGGCCATCGCGTCGACGTGCTGGTGGCCGAGGACAACGAGGTCAACCAGCTCGTCTTCACCCAGATCCTCAACGAGACCGGCCTGACCTACGAGATCGTCGGCAACGGCCGGCTCGCCGTCGAGGCGCACCGGGCGATGAACCCGCGCATGATCCTGATGGACGTGTCGATGCCCGAGATGAACGGGCTGGAGGCGACGGCGCGCATCCGCGAGTTCGAGGCCGCCTCCGGCGGGCGCACGCCGATCGTCGGCGTCACCGCGCACGCCCTGAAGGGCGACCGCGAGCGCTGCATCGAGGCCGGCATGGACGACTACCTGTCGAAGCCGATCAGCCCCAGGGCGCTGACCGAGAAGATCGGCCGCTGGATCGGCGGCGCCGCGGCCCACACCGCCGCCGGCTGAACGACCCCAAGCACAACCCGTTGGATTCGCAAGGACGAGCGCCCGCCGCAGGCGTTCCGGCGCGCCCGCGGCGGCGGGCCGCGGGGCGAAAGGTGAATCAAACCGTTACCCGCCCGACACGAAACTGTCATCCAACTGTTACATAGCGCCGTTATTGCCCCTCCCGACGCAAGCGCGTCGACGGTTTTTCCGAACAGGAGTAGGCTCCAATGAACAAGCTCTTCCTCACCGTATCGGCTGCGGCGATCGCACTGGCGTTCCAGGCCGGCGGCTCCCTGGCCCAGTCCCGCGACACCATCCAGATCGCCGGCTCGTCCACCGTCCTCCCCTTCGCCTCCATCGTCGCCGAGGAATTCGGCCAGGCGTTCCCCGAGTTCAAGACCCCGGTCGTCGGTTCGGGCGGCTCGTCGGGCGGCCTGCGCCAGTTCTGCCAGGGCGTCGGCGAGAACACCATCGACATCGCCAACGCCTCGCGCCGCATCCGCGCCGCCGAGATCGAGGCCTGCAACGCCGCCGGCGTCAAGGACATCCGCGAGGTCCAGATCGGCTATGACGGCATCGTCTTCGCCACCAGCGCCACGAAGGGCGACTTCGCGCTCGAGCCGGTCCACGTCTTCAAGGCCATCGCGGCCCAGGTCGCGGTCGACGGCCAGCTGGTCGACAACCCCTACAAGAGCTGGAACGAGATCGACGCCTCGCTGCCGAACCAGCCGATCGCGCTCGCCATCCCGGCCTCCAACCACGGCACCCGCGAAGTGTTCGAGGAGCGCGTGATCGCCGCCGGCGCCAAGGAAGCGGGCCTGCCGGAGCTGTCCAAGGAGGACCACGAGAAGGTGCTGAAGAACTTCCGCCAGGACGTCGTGGTCGAGATCGCCGGCGACTACACCGAGACCCTCGCCCGCCTGCAGTCGAACCCGGACACGGTCGGCGTCTTCGGCCTGTCCTTCTACGACCAGAACCGCGACACGCTGAAGGTCGCGACCATCTCCGGCGTCACCCCGTCGCTGGAGAGCATCGCCTCCGGCGAGTACCCGGTGTCGCGTCCGCTGTTCTTCTACGTCAAGGGCGAGCACATCGGCGTCGTCCCGGGCATCGAGGAATATGTCGAGTTCTTCCTCTCCGACCAGATGGTCGGCCTCGGCGGCACGCTCGAGGGCGCCGGCCTGATCCCGGCCCCGGCCGAGGAGACCGCCGAAGTGCTGGCCACCTTCAAGGAAGGCAAGGCTCTCACCGCGGCCGACGTGAACTGACGCCACGGCTCTGCCGGAGCGGGCCGGACACCCCGGCCCGCTCCTTTTCCTTTTCTAGGGACATCGCCCGTGAACGCCACCATCATTGCCGGACTGCTGCTCGTCCTTCTCGCCTTCGCCTATCAGATCGGACGGTCCCGCAGCCTCAGCCTCGTGCCCGCCGACGGCGGACGGCTGCATTCGCGCCCCATCTATCACGGCGCGCTCGCCGCCATCTGGGCGCTGGTTCCCGCGCTGCTCATCGTCGGCCTGTGGGCCCTGTTCTCCGAGGCGGCCAGCCGCGCCTGGATCCTCTCCCAGCTCCCGCCGGACATCGCCGCGCTCGACGGCCCCGCGCTCGAGGAAGCCATCCGCCGCATCCGTCAGATCGAATCCGGCTTCGGCGTCGCCGGCGAGCTCCGCCCCTACGAGAACACCGCCGCGCAGGCGCTGCGCGAGTTCAACGTGCTGACCTTCGCCACCGTGGTCGCCGCCGCCGCCGGCACCGGCGCGCTGGCGATGTGGTTCGCGCGCCGGCGCATCACGCCGCGCCTGCGCGCCCGCAACGAGGTCGAGCGCTTCGTGCGCTTCCTCATGATCGGCTGCTCGGTCGTCGCCATCCTGACCACGGCCGGCATCGTCGCCTCGCTTCTCGCCGAGGCCATCCGCTTCTTCACCTTCGTCAACCCGGCCGACTTCTTCTTCGGCACGGTGTGGCGGCCGGGCTTCTCCTCCACCGGCTCCGGCGCCGGCGGCGACTACGGCCTGCTGCCGCTGCTGTGGGGCACGCTGATGGTGGCGACGATCGCCATCCTCGTCGCGCTGCCCATCGGCCTGATGTCGGCGATCTACCTGTCGCAATACGCCAACCCGCGCGTGCGCAACACCGTCAAGCCGGCCATCGAGATCCTGGCCGGGATCCCCACCATCGTCTACGGCTTCTTCGCGCTGGTCACGGTCGGCCCCTTCCTCGCCTCGGCGGGCGCGGCGGTCGGCCTGAACATCCGCGCCACCAGCGCGCTGACGGCCGGCGTGGTCATGGGCATCATGATCATCCCCTTCATCTCGTCGCTGTCGGACGACATCATCCGCCAGGTGCCGCGCGGCCTGCGCGACGGCTCGCTCGGCCTCGGCGCGACGCAGTCGGAGACGATCCGCCGCGTCATCCTGCCGGCGGCGCTGCCCGGCATCGTCGGCGCCTTCCTGCTCGCCGTCAGCCGCGCCATCGGCGAGACCATGATCGTGGTGCTGGCCGCCGGCAACAGCCCGTTCCTGCGATTGAACCCCGGCGAGCCGGTCTCCACCGTCACCGTCACCATCGTCAACCAGCTGACCGGCGACACCGACTTCGCCTCGCCGCAGTCGCTGGTGGCCTTCGCGCTCGGCCTCACCCTGTTCGCGATGACCCTCGTCCTCAACGTCGCCGCGCTCTACATTGTGCGCCGCTACCGGGAGCAGTACGAATGACCTCCGAAGAACGGCTTTCGCTGATCCGCGCCGGCCTCGCCTCCCGCCACGCCCGCGAGAAGCGCTTCCGCTTCTACGGCATCGCGGCCATCGCCGCGGCGCTGGGCTTCGTCGCCATCCTGTTCGTCATCATCCTCGCCAAGGGCCTGCCCGCCTTCACCCAGGCGACGCTGACGCTCGACGTCGCCTTCGACCCGGCCGTGATCGAGGTCGAGCCGAAGCCGCAGCAGGAGCCGGGCCAGTCCCCGGCCGACTACCGCCGCGCGGTCCTCGACTGGGAGCGCAAGGTGACGATGCTGAACTGGAACCGCGTCGTCGAGCAGGCGATCCGCGCCGCCGCGCCGGACACCGAGGCCGATGCGCGGCAGGTGCTGTCCGTGGTCGAGACCAACGCCCGCTTCCTGCTCCGCGACATGTTCGTCGCCAACCCCGACCTCCTCGGCAGGACCGTCCCGGTCCGGATGCTGGCCTCGGCCAACGCCGACAACTGGCTGAAGGGCAACATCGACCGCTCGCTGCCCGACGCGCAGCAGCAGCTCTCCACGCCGGCCCGCGCGCTCGCCGACCAGCTCCACGCCGACGGCAAGATCCGCTTCGCCTTCGCCTGGCACATCTTCACCAATGTCGACTCGCGCTCGGCCCCGGCCGCGGCCGGCCTTGCCGGCGCCTTCGTCGGCTCGCTCTACATGATGCTGGTGGTGATCGTGCTCGCCGTGCCGATCGGCGTCATGAGCGCGGTCTATCTCGAAGAGTTCGCGCCGAAGAACCGGCTGACCGACCTCATCGAGGTCAACATCAACAACCTCGCCGCCGTGCCGTCGATCGTGTTCGGCCTGCTCGGCGCGGCCGTGTTCATCAACTACTTCCGGCTGCCGCTGTCGGCGCCGCTGGTCGGCGGCCTGGTGCTGACGCTGATGACGCTGCCGACCGTCATCATCGCCACGCGCTCGGCACTACGTGCCGTGCCGCCGTCGCTGCGGCAGGCCGCGCTCGGCCTCGGCGCGTCGCGGACGCAGACCGTGTTCCACCACGTCCTGCCCGTGACCTATCCCGGCATCCTGACCGCCACCATCATCGGCGTGGCGCAGGCGCTGGGCGAGACCGCGCCGCTGCTCCTGATCGGCATGAACGCCTTCGTCGCGCAGGTGCCGGGCACGCCGCTCGACCAGTCCACGGCCCTGCCGGTGCAGATCTATCTGTGGCAGGGCAACGAGAACCGCAACTTCTTCGAGGCGCGCACCTCGGCCGCGATCATCGTGCTCCTGGCGCTGATGCTCGCGCTCAACGCCATCGCCATCTTCCTGCGCACGCGTCTGGAGAAGAGGGTATGAACACCAACACCAGAACGGAGGCCACGGAGATGCATATGCCGGCCGAAAAGATCGTTCCGCAGTCCGACCTCTACAGCACGCAGTCGCCGACCATCCGCACGCCGGACGCCGAGTCGCGCCCGGCGCGCATCACGGCGCGCGACGTCAGCGTGTTCTACGGTCCCAAGCAGGCGCTGTTCGACGTGTCGATCGACATTCCCGAGAAGGCGGTCACCGCCTTCATCGGCCCGTCGGGCTGCGGCAAGTCGACCTTCCTGCGCTGCCTGAACCGCATGAACGACACCATCGAGGGCTGCCGCGTCACCGGCTCGATCCGCCTCGACGGCTCCGACATCCACGATCCCGCGCTCGACCCGGTGGAGCTGAGGGCGCGGATCGGCATGGTGTTCCAGAAGCCCAACCCGTTCCCGAAGTCGATCTACGAGAACGTCTCCTACGGCCCGCGCATCCACGGCCTCGCCCGCTCCCGGGCCGATCTCGACGCCATCGTCGAGTCGAGCCTGCAGAAGGCCGGCCTGTGGGGCGAGGTCAAGGACCGCCTCAACGAGCCGGGCACGGGCCTCTCCGGCGGCCAGCAGCAGCGCCTGTGCATCGCCCGCGCCATCGCCGTCTCGCCGGAGGTGATCCTGATGGACGAGCCGTGCTCGGCGCTCGACCCCATCGCCACCGCCCGCATCGAGGAGCTGATCGACGAGCTGAAGCAGAACTTCACCATCGTCATCGTCACCCACTCCATGCAGCAGGCCGCCCGCGTGTCGCAGCGCACCGCCTTCTTCCACCTCGGCAACCTGGTCGAGGAAGGGCCGACGGACATGATCTTCACCGGCCCGCTGGAGAAGCGGACGCAGGACTACATCACCGGCCGCTTCGGCTGACGCCGGAGCGCTTCCGGCACGGGCGGGTTTCGCCCTTGCGGCCCGGAAGCGCGGCAGAACGAGGACTTGGGGCATCTCAACGTTTCCGTTGAACCCTGCGATGCTCCGGCATGAGCCAAAGGAGGCTTGAAATGGGTGAGCACACGGTCACGTCCTTCGACGAGGACCTCGACGCCATCGACCGGCTGATCCGCGAGATGGGCGACCTTGCCGGCGGGATGGTGGCGGCCTCGGCCCGGTCGCTGGTCACGTCGGACGGGGCGCTGGCCCAGCGCGTCATCTCCGACGACGCGCTGATGGACGCCCGCCAGCGCGAGCTGGACGACCGCGCCATCACGCTGATTGCCAAGCGCCAGCCGGTGGCCCAGGACCTGCGCTCGGTGGTGGGCGCCATCCGCATGGCCGCCGACCTCGAGCGCATCGGCGACCTCGCCAAGAACATCGCCAAGCGCGTCGGCGCCGTCGGCGAGGGCGTCGCCCCGCGCGAGCTGTCGCACTCGATCGAGGTGATGGCGCAGGCCGTCATCGGCCAGGTCGGCACGGCCATCGACCGCTACGAGGCGCGCGACGCCGAGGGGCTGGTGCGGCTGCGCGCCGACGACGAGAAGATCGACGTCCAGTATACCGCCGTCTTCCGCGAGCTCCTGACCTACATGATGGAGGACCCGCGCAACATCACCGCCTGCACGCATCTCCTGTTCTGCGCCAAGAACCTGGAGCGGATCGGCGACCATGTGACCAACATCGCCGAAAACGCCTATTATGTGCTGACGGGCCGCCAGCTCCCGCTCGACCGGCCGAAGCGCGACGAGACCGCGGTGTCGGTCAGGCCGGACTGAACGTGCAGACGAGAGGCAATCGATGATTGCGCCGAGAATCATGGTCGTGGAGGACGAGGAGCCGCTGGGCGTCCTCCTGCGCTACAATCTGGAGGCCGAGGGCTACCAGGTCGAGGTCGTGACCCGCGGCGACGAGGCCGAGATGCGGCTGCGCGAGAACGTGCCGGACCTCCTCGTCCTCGACTGGATGGTGCCGGCGATCTCCGGCATCGAGCTGTGCCGCCGCCTGCGGCTGCGCCCGGAGACCGAGCGGCTGCCGATCATCATGCTGACGGCGCGCGGCGAGGAGAGCGACCGCGTGCGCGGGCTGCAGACCGGCGCCGACGACTACCTCGTCAAGCCGTTCTCGACGCCCGAGTTCATCGCCCGCGTGCGGGCGCTCCTGCGCCGCGCCAAGCCCGAGGTGCTGTCCTCGATCCTCAAGGTCGAGGACCTGCTGCTCGACCGCGAGACCCATCGCGTGCACCGCGGCGACACCGAGGTGAAGCTCGGGCCGACCGAGTTCCGCCTGCTCGAGTTCCTGATGCAGCATCCCGGCCGCGTCTTCTCGCGCGGACAACTCCTCGACAAGGTCTGGGGCGAGACGATCTACATCGACGAGCGCACCGTCGACGTCCATGTCGGGCGGCTGCGCAAGGCCGTCAACATCGAGGGCCAGCCGGACGTCATCCGCACCATCCGCGGCGCGGGCTACGCGATCCGCGAGGCCTGACCCTTCCCGGCCGGCTCCTCCGCCGCGGCGGAGGCCGGCACGCCCGGCGCGAAAATCTCCTGATCGACGAAGGTGAGCGCCTGCCGGGCGCAGCCCTCGCGGATGAGCGGCGTCTCGTCGTGCTCGACGTCGAAGGAGGGCGCCGCGTCGTGCTGGCCGCCCGCGGTGCGCGCGAGCGCCGCGCGCATCGACGGCTCGACGACGTCGAAGGCCGCGGTGCCGCTTCCGACCAGCGCCACCGGGGCCGGGTCGATCAGCGCGAACAGGCTGCCCAGCCCGAAGCCCAGCGCCTCGCCGGCGCGCTCGAACGCCTCGCGCTCGCGGCCGGGCCGCGCCCGCGCCGCCGCGGCCAGCTCCAGCATAGTGGCGTCGTCGATGTCGGCGGCGGGCGGCGCATCCTCGCTCTCGCCGCGCGCATGGCGGAGAATCGCGTAGTTGCCGGCATAGGCCTCGATGCAGCCGCGCCGGCCGCAGCGGCACAGCGCGCCGTCGGGAATGTGGATCATGTGGCCGAACTCGCCGCCCGAGGAGTGCGAGCCCGAGAACAGGCCGCCGCGCAGCACCAGCCCCATGCCGATGCCGTTGGACAGCAGCACCGCGACGAAATTGTCGCGGTAGCGCTCCGGATGGCGCGCCTTGAGCGCGACGGCGATCATGTTGCAGTCGTTCTCGACCGTGACCGGCACGCCGAACTCGGCCTCGAGCGCGTCGGCGAAGGCGACGTCGCTGTGCGGCGTGATCGGCGACCACAGGAGCCGCCGCGCCCCGGAATCGGTGATGCCCTGGATGCCGAGCGCCATGCGCAGCACCGGGCCGTGGCCCGGCCGCGCCCGCGCCAGCATCCGCCGCACCGCCGCCTTCACCGCCTCGACGAGCTCGTCCTGCGACAGGGTCAGCGTCTGCGGCCGGGTGACGTCGGCGGCGATCTCGCGGCCGGCATAGTCGATCAGCGTCGCCGACAGCGCGTTGAGCGACAGCACCACGGCCACGACCGTGGCCACGCCGGGGTTGAGGCCGAGCGCCACCTGCGGCCGGCCGCGCTTCAGCGCCGCGCTTTCGCCGCCGCGCACCTCGGCGAGGATGCCCTCCTCGATCAGGCTGGCCGAGATGGTCGAGATGGTCGAGTTGCTGAGCGCCGTGGCGGCCGCGATCTCGGTGCGCGACGGCTGGCCGGCGCGGCGCACCGCCGCGATCACCATGGCGCGGTTCTGCCTGCGCAGATCGTCGTGGCGCACGCCCACCGTCATTGCCCGTCGCTCCTCCCGCTTGCCGATGCCCGTATCGGGCATTTCCTGCCCTTCCCTCGCCCGGCATGCAAGCGTCACGGATATTGACACGGGCCTTCGGCTGAGTCATTCTTTTTTTCGAAGCTCGAAAAAATAGCTTCGCATCGCAGCAGGGCTAGCCATAGCGCCCCGCGGGCGCAGGGAGGAACATCATGAAGAAGCTTGCAACCGCCATGCTGGCGGGCGTCGCCCTATCGGTCGTCACGTCGCTGACGATGACGGCGCCGGCCGTCGCCGAGGGCAAGACCGTCGGCGTCTCCTGGTCCAACTTCCAGGAGGAGCGCTGGAAGACCGACGAGGCGGCGATCAAGGCTGCACTGGAAGCCGCCGGCAACACCTACATCTCGGCCGACGCGCAGTCGTCCGCCGCCAAGCAGCTCACCGACGTCGAGGCGCTGATCAGCCAGGGCGCGGACGCGCTCATCATCCTCGCCCAGGACGCCAGCGCCATCGCCCCGGCCGTCGAGAAGGCCGTCGCCGAGGGCATCCCGGTCGTCGGCTACGACCGCCTGATCGAGAACCCCGACGCCTTCTACCTCACCTTCGACAACAAGGAGGTCGGCCGCCTGCAGGCGCGCGCCGTGTTCGAGGTCCAGCCCGAGGGCAACTACGTCTTCATCAAGGGCAACGGCGCCGACCCCAACGCCGACTTCCTGTTCGCCGGCCAGATGGAGGTGCTGAAGGAGGCGATCGATTCCGGCAAGATCAAGAATGTCGGCGAGGCCTACACCGACGGCTGGCTGCCGGCCAACGCCCAGCGCAACATGGAGCAGTTCCTGACCGCCAACAACAACGACATCGACGCGGTCGTGGCCTCCAACGACGGCACCGCCGGCGGCGCCATCGCCGCGCTGGAGGCGCAGGGGCTCGCCGGCTCGGTGCCGGTCTCCGGCCAGGACGGCGACCACGCCGCGCTCAACCGCATCGCGCTCGGCACCCAGACCGTCTCGGTCTGGAAGGACTCGCGCGAGCTCGGCAAGGCGGCGGCCGAGATCGCCAACCAGCTCGCCGACGGCGTCGCCATGGAGGACGTCGAGGGCGCGGTGAAGTGGGCCGACGGCCCCAACGGCGTCGAGATGAACGCGATCTTCCTCGCGCCCAACCCGATCACCAAGGACAATCTCGACGTCGTCATCGACGCCGGCTGGGTGTCCAAGGAGATCGTCTGCCAGGGCGTCGCCGCCGGCACCGTTGCGGCCTGCGACTGATCGCGGGGCCACGGCCTGACAGCAACGAGCGCCGCGGTTTGACGAAAGCCGCGGCGTTTTCATAATCTGGACGATCGACACGGCCGCCGGGCGCGGCCGGACGGGAGGAACGATCATGTCGGACGCGACGGCGCAGGCGCCCGCCGACAGGGCACGGGCGAGCGAACTCGGCCCGGTGGGGCGATTTCTCAAGGCAACCGAGATCGACACGCGCATGCTCGGCATGATCGGCGCGCTGCTCGTCATCTGGGCCGTGTTCCACGTCCTGTCCGGCGGCCTGTTCCTGACCCCGCGCAATTTGTGGAACCTGTCGGTGCAGTCGGCCTCCATCGCGGTGATGGCGACCGGCATGGTGCTGGTCATCGTCACCCGCAACATCGACCTGTCGGTCGGCTCGATCCTCGGCATCTGCGGCATGATCATGGGCGTCGCCCAGGCGCAGTACCTGCCGGGTCTGCTCGGCTTCGGCCATCCGGCGATCTGGGTGCTCGCCGCGCTCGCCGGCCTCGCGGTCGGCGTCACGATCGGCGCGCTGCACGGCTACGTCATCGCCTATCTCGGCGTGCCGGCCTTCATCGTCACGCTGGGCGGCCTGCTGGTGTGGCGCGGCGCCGCCTGGTGGGTGACGAGCGGCCAGACCGTCGCCCCGATGGATGCCACCTTCCGCCTGATGGGCGGCGGCCCGGGCGGGGCCATCGGCGCGACGTGGAGCTGGATCGTCGGGCTTGCGGCCTGCGCCGCGGTGGTGCTGCTCCTCGCCAACGCCCGCGCGCAGCGCAAGCGCTTCAAGTTCCCGCTGCGCCCGCTGTGGGCCGAGGGCTTCCTCGGCGCGGTCGCCTGCGCGCTGATCCTCGGCGCGGTGTGGGTGGCCAATTCCTATCCGTGGCCGGTCGGCATCGTGCGCCGCTACTATCAGGCGCAGGGCCTCGAGGTGCCGGAGAACGTGTTCATCGCCCACGGCATCGCCGTGCCGGTGCTGATCGCGCTCGGCGTCGGCATCGTCATGACCTTCGTCGCCACCCGCACCCGCTTCGGCCGCTACGTCTTCGCCATCGGCGGCAACCCGGAGGCGGCGACGCTCGCCGGCATCAACACCCGCTGGGTGACGATGAAGATCTTCATGATTATGGGCGGGCTGGCGGCCATCGGCGGCATGATCTCGACCGCACGCCTCAACGCCGCCACCAACGCGCAAGGCACGCTCGACGAGCTGCTGGTCATCGCCGCGGCCGTCATCGGCGGCACGTCGCTGTCGGGCGGCGTCGGCACCATCGCCGGCGCGATGCTGGGCGCAGTGCTGATGCAGTCGCTCGCCTCGGGCATGATCCTGCTCGGCGTCGACACGCCCTTGCAGAACATCGTCGTCGGCCTGGCGCTCGTCATCGCCGTGTGGCTCGACACCGTCTATCGCCGCCGGGTGGGATAGGGAGGAACCGCCATGACCGCAGGAACGCCTCTCGTGGAGATGAAGAACATCTCCATCTCCTTCGGCGGCATCCATGCCGTCGACAACGCCTCCATCGACCTCCACGCCGGCGAGGTGGTCGCGCTTCTCGGCCACAACGGCGCCGGCAAGTCGACGCTGATCAAGATCCTGTCCGGAGCCTATCGCCGCGACGCCGGCGACATCTTCGTCAACGGCGAGGAAGCCAAGATCGACAACCCGCGCGACGCCAAGAAGTACGGCATCGAAACCATCTACCAGACGCTGGCGCTGGCCGACAACGTCGACGCCGCCGCCAACCTCTTCCTCGGCCGCGAACTGCGCACGAAATGGGGCACGCTCGACGACGTGGCGATGGAATCGGAGACCCGCAAGGTGATGGGCCGGCTCAACCCGCGCTTCCAGCGCTTCAAGGAGCCGGTCATCAAGCTGTCGGGCGGCCAGCGCCAGTCGGTCGCCATCGCCCGCGCCATCCACTTCAACGCCCGCATCCTCATCATGGACGAGCCGACCGCGGCGCTCGGGCCCCAGGAGACGGCGCAGGTCGGCGAGCTGGTCAGGCAGCTCAAGGACGACGGCATCGGCATCTTCCTCATCAGCCACGATATCCACGACGTGTTCGACCTCGCCGACCGCGTCTGCGTGATGAAGAACGGCCAGGTCGTCGGCACCGCCCGCACCGAGGACGTCACCAAGGACGAGGTGCTGGGCATGATCATCCTCGGCAAGTGCCCGCCCGGCGCGATCCCGGGTCCCGGCGCCATGCAGGCCGTGGCCTGACGGCCGCCCGGACGGACGCGGCAAGCGGGCAAAGGAAAAGGGAGCCTTGCGGCTCCCTTTCGCATTCACCCGGGAGGCAACGCCTAGCGGCAGCGCGCCTCGTAGATGCGGCCGTACTCGTCGCGGTAGCGGCACCAGCCCGGCCGGTCCGCCGAGCGGCCGATCAGGTAGCCGGCGGTCCCGCCGATCAGGGCGCCCGCCACCGCGCCGCTGCCGCGACCCGTAGCCAGTCCGCCGATCGCCGCACCCGCTGCCGCGCCGCCGACGGCGGTCTGCTCGGCCGTGGTGCAGCCAGACACCAAACCGCCCAGCATCAGTACCGATGCGGCTGCGATCATCAATTTCTTCATCCGTGCCTCCATGACATTCGGGGGACCCTTCCCGCCAGAACATGACCGGAAGATGTGGTGCGATCAAGTCCTAGCGGCGCGCCACGGCTTCGACGTCGTTGCCGCCGCGGTTCGACGCGACCAGAACTTCCGGTGACGCATATGGTTCCACGGAGGCTGTAAGTTTCCCGTCCGCCGTGACGTCCCAGACGATCTCGGCATCGGTCTCCGTCAGCAGCGGATCGACCTCGAAGCACTGCACGAACATGCGCGGGGCCGCCTTTTCATGCGCGGCCGCGAACGCGGGGCGCTCGGCCTCGCAATCCTCGATGGTCTCGTAGATCGCCGTCGGCGCCGGCACCTCGCGGCACTCGGCGAGATCGGGCGAGCATCCGACGATCAGCAGGAAAGCAGCGATGTGTTCCATGACCGTATTCCTTTCGATCCGTTAACGCGCCGCTGCCGCGGCGGGTTCCCGCGCGACCCCGCTTCACCTTTCGGCAATCGGTTCGTGGCAGGGTCGGCAGCCAAGCGAAGGAGCCGCACATGAGCACGGCCGTCAGGCTGGAAGCCTTTCTCGAGATGATGAGCGCCGAGCGCGGCGCGAGCGACAACACGCTCGCCGCCTACCGCCGCGACCTGGAGGACGCCGCGGCCTTCCTCGGCGGCCGGCTGGCCGAGGCGGGAAGCGACGACATCCGCGCCTTCCTCGACGATGTGGCGCGGCGCGGCTTCGCGCCCACCTCGCAGGCGCGCAAGCTGTCGTCGCTGCGCCAGTTCTTCCGCTTCCTCTATGCCGAGGGCCTGCGGGCCGACGACCCGACCGGCACGGTGGACGCGCCGCGCAAGGAGCGGGCGCTGCCCAGGACCATGCGCGAGGACGCCGTCGCCCGCCTGATCGCCCGCGCCGAGACCGAGAAGCGCGAGGCCGGCGA
>JALHFU010000019.1:26670-48480 GCA_022838525.1 Hyphomicrobiales bacterium
CGAGACGCTCTACGCCACCGGCCTGCGCGTCTCGGAGCTGGTGGCGCTTCCCGTCACCGTGGCGCTGCGCAGCGAGCGCTTCTTCATCGTGCGCGGCAAGGGGGCGAAGGAGCGCATGGTGCCGCTGTCGCACGCGGCGCGGGCGGCGCTCACGGATTGGCTCGCCGCACGCGCGGCGCGGCCGGAGCTCGCGGAAAGCCCGTTCCTGTTTCCCTCGCCGTCGGAGAGCGGCCATCTGCCGCGCCAGGTCTTCGCGCGCGAGCTGAAGGCGCTCGCCGGCCGCGCCGGCGTGCCCGCGTCCAAGGTGTCGCCGCACGTGCTGCGCCACGCCTTCGCCAGCCATCTGCTGCAGAACGGCGCCGACCTGCGCGCCGTGCAGCAGCTTCTCGGCCATTCCGACATATCGACCACGCAAATCTACACCCACGTGCTCGAAAACCGGCTGGCCGAGCTGGTCGGCCGCCATCATCCGCTTGCCGACTAGGCCCGCTGCCGCTATGTGAAGCGCAGTTTTTGCTCGCGAAAGCCGTCTTACGGCGGCCTTTCAGACCTCGACCCCGCGTTCGGAACCATCACGGCGGATGTTCAATTATCTCGATTTCGAAAAGCCGGTCGCCGACCTCGAAGGCAAGATCCTGGAGCTGAAGAAGCTGACGGAGAGCGGCGAGGCCGTCGACGTCGCCGACGAGATCGCCCGGCTGGAGAAGCGTTCGCAGGAGGCGCTGCGCGACATCTACCGCCAGTTGACGCCGTGGCAGAAGGTGCAGGTGGCGCGCCATCCCGACCGGCCGCACTGCCTCGACTATGTGCGGGCGCTGTTCACCGACTTCACGCCGCTGGCCGGCGACCGCGCCTTCGCCGAGGACCAGGCGCTGGTGGCCGGCTTCGCGCGCTTCCGCGGCGAGCCGGTCGCGGTGCTGGGGCTGGAGAAGGGCAACGACACCCAGACGCGGCTGAAGCACAATTTCGGCAGCGCCCGGCCCGAGGGCTACCGCAAGGCCGTGCGCGTCATGGAGCTCGCCGACCGCTTCGCCATCCCCGTGGTCAGCCTCGTCGACACTGCCGGCGCCTATCCCGGCATCGGCGCGGAGGAGCGCGGCCAGGCCGAGGCCATCGCCCGCTCCACCGAGGCCTGCCTCGGCCTCAAGGTGCCGAACGTCGCCGTGGTGATCGGCGAGGGCGGCTCGGGCGGCGCCATCGCCATCGCCGTCGCCAACCACGTCTACATGCTGGAGCATTCGATCTATTCGGTGATCTCGCCCGAGGGCGCGGCCTCGATCCTGTGGCGCGACACCACCCGCTCGAAGGACGCCGCCACCTCGATGAAGATCACGGCGCAGGACCTGCTCGAGCTCAAGATCATCGACGGCATCATCCCCGAGCCGCTCGGCGGCGCGCATCGCGGCCAGGAGACGGTCATCAAGGCCACCGGCGACCAGATCGCCCGCGGCTTCGCCGACCTCCAGCGCGCGCCGATGGACTATCGCGAGCACCGCCGCGAGAAATTCCTCGCCATGGGCCGCAGCCTGTAGGACAGGCTGCCGCATCCACCTTTTCGCCACAAATTTGCCGCGCCCGTCCGCTCAATGGTCGTGCGCATGCAATGACTTTCGCGTGAGCGGCATTTGGTAAAGATTGCGGTAAGGGAATTTCAAGGTTAACCCGCCATGGTCGGGTCAGGGGCAGGACGGGTTCGGGGACGGACGGGCCCCGGCATCCATGAATGAAAGCATGATCCGCATTCCGATGAAAACGAGCTTCGCACGCGCCGGTCTTGTCGTTGCCGCCATCGCCCTCGCGGGCGCCCTTGCCGGGTGCACCGAGGCGACGCTGGGCGACGTCTCGCCCAAGGCGAACAAGCAGCTTCCGCCCGAGCTGGTGCAGTCCATGCGCGCCAAGGGCATGACGACGACGTCGCCGATCATGGCGCGCATCTTCAAGGAAGAGAACAAGCTCGAAATCTGGAAGCAGAAGGACAACGGCCGCTACGACCTCGCCGCCTCCTACGACATCTGCAAGTGGTCGGGCCGGCTCGGGCCGAAATTCACCGAGGGCGACCGGCAGGCGCCGGAGGGCTTCTACACGGTGCGGCCGCACCAGATGAACCCGAAGTCGAGCTATCACCTGTCGTTCAACATCGGCTTCCCCAACGCCTACGACCGCGCCCACGGCCGCACCGGCCAGCACCTGATGGTGCACGGCGCATGCTCCTCGGCCGGCTGCTATTCCATGACCGACGAGCAGGTCGAGCAGATCTACGCCTTCGCCCGCGACGCCTTCAAGGGCGGGCAGACCGAGTTCCAGATCCAGGCCTTCCCCTTCCGCATGACGGCGGCCAACATGGCCCGCTACAAGGACGACCCGAACTACGAGTTCTGGAAGATGCTGAAGGAAGGCTACGACCACTTCGAGATCACCCGGGTGCCGCCGAAGGTCGACGTCTGCGAGAGGCGCTACGTCTTCAACCGCGTCGCCGAGCCCGGCAGGACCTTCGAGCCGACCGCGGCCTGCCCGCCGACGACACGACCGGAGAAGCTCGAGGTCGCCTACCGCAGCTATCAGGCCACCTACGAAAGCGCGTTCTCGGCCGCCCTCGCCGGCAGCCAGAGCAAGGCCGTCGCGCCGTCGCCGTCCATCGCCGGCGTCAAGGAGGCGCAGCTCGTCGCCGACTGGTCGCGCCGCCGCGCCCGCGGCGAGAAGGTGACGCGCGAGCCGCCGACGCTGGAGCGGCCGCAGATCCTGGCCTCCGAGCAGGCGCTGCCCGAGCGCACCGCGACCGTCGTGCCGACTCCCGCTCCCGCCGCCCCCGCCTCTGTCGCCCCCGCCTCTGTCGCCCGGACCCCCGTCGTGCCGCATCCGGCCGCCGAGACCGCGCAGGAAGCCATCGCGCAGGAGGCCGCGCCCGCGGCCCCGCCGCAGACCAGCGTGCGCAAGCGTCTCCTCGGCATGTTCGGCGGCTGACGCGGCCGTGAGCGGCGACGCCGAGGTCTACGATCTCAGGGGGCTGAACTGTCCGCTGCCGGTGCTGCGCACGCGCAAGCGGCTTTCCGGCATGATCCCCGGCGCGCGGCTGTGGATCGAGACCACAGACCCGCTCGCCGTCATCGACATCCCCGCCTTCTGCAGCGACGACGGCCATCGCCTCGTCGCCAGCGAGCCGGTCGAGGGCGGCCACCGCTTCCTGATCGAGCGCGGCTGACCCGGCGGCTGGACCCTGTTTCCCTGTTCCCGAGCCTGTTTCCCCGTTCCCGGCACGGCAATCGCATAGGGCGGGACGCCGCCGCCACCACCGCGTCATCCCGGCCAAGGGCGCGAAGCGCCCGCAGAGCCGGGACCCATTGGCCGGACAATCGTCGGGCACGGCCCGGTCCTCGCCTCGGCGCATGTCAGGACCGTCTCGCAAGCCTTGAACCCGGCCGTGCCGCTCAATGGGTCCCGGCTCTCCCTCGCTTCGCTCGGTCGGCCGGGATGACGGCGGGGCGGCGTCCTGCCATAGGCGGCATGCCTTCGGCTTGCGGGGGAGCGGGATGGCAGGCGGGCCCTCGCCACGCCTCCCGCCGGCACGGCTATCCCCTGAACCCGGCGATCGCCAGCGGGTTGTCCTGAAGCGCTGCGCGGTCCGGCGCGTCGACGGCGGGCTCGCCCACGAAGGCGGCGAACAGCCGCCGGGCATAGTCCGGCGGCATGTCGCAGGTGATCAGCACGATGCGCGTGCCGCGTGCCCCTTCGGGCCATGCCGGCAGCCGCGCCGGCGGGTGCAGGAGCTTCTGCACGCCGTGGATGACCAGCGGCCGCTCCGGGTCCTCCGCCAGCTCGACGATGCCCTTCATGCGCAGGAGCTTCTCGCCCTGCACGGCGCGCAGGAGATCGAGGAACGCCTCGACCGCGGCGAACGGCACCGGCCGGTCGTGCGACAGCGCTACCGTGGCGATGCGGCTGTCGTGGTGATGGTGATGGTCGTGGCCGTCGTCGTGATGGTGATGATGATGCCCGTGATGCCCATGATCGTCGCGCCCATGCTCCTCATGCGCATGACCGTGCACGGCCTCGCCCAGCCAGCGGCGCACGTCGGCGGTCTTGGTCCCGGGATCGTAGAGGCCGCAGTTCAGCAGCGCGGAGGCCGGCGCCCCATCTCCGGCCCCGTCTCCGGCCCCTTCCCCGGCATCGAGGATCGGCGCCGACGGGTTCAGCCGGCGCAGCCGCTCCCGCAGCGAATCGCGCTCGCCGGGCGCGGCGAGCCCGGCCTTGGTGACGACGATGCGGTCGGCGACCGCCGCCTGCCGCACGGCGTCCTCGTGGGCATCGAGCGTGGCGGCGCCGTTGACGGCATCGACGATGCAGACGACGCCGTCGAGCCTGAGCGCCTGCATCAGCACCGGATGTGCCATCACCGACTGCAGCACCGGCACCGGGTCGGCGAGCCCGGTGGTCTCGATGACGATGCGCCTGAGCGGCGCGATGCGGCCGGTCTGCATGCGGTCGATCAGGTCGGCGAGCGTGTCGACCAGCTCGCCGCGCACCGTGCAGCACAGGCAGCCGTCGGAAAGCTCGATCACGCCGTCGCTCGCCTGCTCGACCAGCAGATGGTCGATCGAGACCTCGCCGAACTCGTTGATGATGACGGCGGTGTCGGCGAGCGCCGGCTCCTTCAGCAGCCGGTTGAGCAGGGTCGTCTTGCCGGCGCCGAGAAAGCCGGTGACGATGGAGACGGCGATGGGGGAAAAGGCGGCTGGATGGGGCACGGCCATGGCCTCAGCCGCCCTGCGCCACGGCCTCGGGCGTGTAGTCCGGGCGCGGCGTCGGGATGGGCACGTCGGCATAGTGCGGCACGTCGGGCGCCGGCCCGCTGGCGCCGCCGAGCGACACCGCCACCACGACCGGCTCGCGCAGCGGCTCCCTCGACAGGTGCGGCGAGGTGTAGAGGGGCTTGCCCTCCGGCCCGCGCGCCTCGGTCACGGCCTTCCAGTGCGCCTCGGTGCAGATCACCGGCCGCAGGTTGACGGCCGAGACCGGCTCCTGCCCGCTCGGCCGCAGCTGCCCGAGATAGGGGGCCTCGTCGCCCGGAAGCTGGAAGCCGCGCGCCAGCATGTTGGCGGCCTTGTCGGCGCGCGCCTCGACGGTCGGCTCGCCGATCACCACGGCGAGCAGGCTGCGGCCGCCGCGCGTCGCCGAGGCGATGAGATTGAAGCCCGACGGGCAGGTGTAGCCGGTCTTCATGCCGTCCGCGCCCTGGAAGCGCAGGATCAGGTCGTTGTGGTTCTCGATCAGCGTCTTGCCGGAGCTGAGCGCCTCGATGGAATAGTAGTGCGCGTATTCGGGGAACTCGTTGCGCATCGCCATCGCCAGGATGGCGAGGTCGCGCGCCGTGGTCACCTGCTCCTCCGAATGCAGCCCGTGCGGGTTGACGAAGCGCGTGCCGGTCATGCCCAGGCGCGCGGCCTCCGCGTTCATGCGCGCGGCGAAGCTGGCGCGCGAGCCGGTCAGGCTCTCGGCCACGGCGGTCGCCACGTCGTTGGCCGACTTGACCATCAGGATCTTGATGGCGTTGTCCACCGTCAGCACCGAGCCGGGCTTGTAGCCCATCTTGCTCGGCGGCTCCTTGGCCGCCCGCTCCGAGATGCGCACCGGCGATTCGAGCGTGATCTCGCCGGCCTTGACGGCGCGGAACAGCACGAAGGTGGTCATCAGCTTGGTCAGAGACGCCGGATACCACGGCGCGAAGGCGTCCTCGTGCTCCAGCACCTTGCCGGTGCCGAGATCGACCAGCACCGCCGGCCCCGCGTGAGCGGCCCCGCCCGCCAGCAGCGCCAGCGCGAGGCCTGCCGAAAGTGCCCGTGGGAAAAGCGGTCTGCGCATCGTCTTGCCCGTATTCGCCTCTTGCCGTGATCGCGCTCGCGTCTTTAAGCTTCTGCCGGGATGGCGCCGCCATCCCCCGCACCAAGCACAGGGTCCCGACCGCCATCGCTGCTATCCAGCCGCTGCTATCTAGCCTATGTGTCGTCAGGATGGCAAAGCCGCATGACGCACCGAGGGGCGGGCAGGCGGGGCCGACCACGAGGAATGCCGACAATGCCGATCCTGAACCGCGCCGCCGAACTCCACGATGAGGTCACCGGCTGGCGCCGCCATCTCCACGCCATGCCCGAGATTCTCTACGACGTGCACAGGACCGCGGCCTTCGTCGAGGAGAAGCTCAGGGCGTTCGGCTGCGACGAGGTGGTGCCCGGCATCGGCCGCACCGGCGTCGTCGGCATCATCCGCGGCAATCTCGGCGCCGGCCCGGCCATCGGCCTGCGCGCCGACATGGACGCCCTGCCGCTGACCGAGCTCACCGGCAAGCCCTATGCCTCGCAGACGCCCGGCCGGATGCACGCCTGCGGCCATGACGGCCACACCGCCATGCTGCTCGGCGCGGCCAAGTACCTCGCCGAGACGCGGCAATTCGCCGGCACGGTCGCGGTCATCTTCCAGCCGGCCGAGGAAGGCGGCGCCGGCGGCAAGGCGATGATCGAGGACGGCATGATGGAGCGCTTCGGCATCGCGCGGGTGTTCGGCATGCACAACATGCCGGGCCTGCCCGTCGGCCACTTCGCCATCCGCCCCGGCCCGATCATGGCGGCGACGGCCGAGTTCACCATCGCCATAGAGGGCAAGGGCGGCCACGCGGCCATGCCGCACAAGGCGGTCGACCCGATCGTGGCCGGCAGCCAGCTCGTCGCCGCGCTGCAGACCATCGCGGCGCGGACGGTCGATCCGATCGATTCGGCGGTGGTGTCCGTCACCAAGTTCCATGCCGGCGACGCCCACAACGTCATCCCCCAGACCGCGGAGCTCGCCGGCACCGTCCGCACGCTGCGCGACGAGGTGGCCGAGACCGTGTTCTCGCGCATGCGCGCGATCTGCGACGGCATCGCGGCGGCGAGCGGGACGCGGATAAACCTCGTCATCGACGTCAACTATCCGGTGACCCGCAACGATCCCGAGGAGACCGGGTTCGTGGCCGGCGTGGCCGCGGAGATCGCCGGCGCGGCCAATGTCGACACCGCGGTGCTGCCGGTGATGGGCGGCGAGGACTTCTCCTACATGCTCAACGTGCGCCCCGGCGCCTTCATCTTCGCCGGCAACGGCGACACCGCCGGCCTCCACCACCCCGCCTACGACTTCAACGACGAGCTGATCCCGCACGGCATCTCCTACTGGGTGCGGCTGGCCGAAACGGCGCTGGCGAGATAGGCTTCACCCTGCCGCGCCGCCAAAACGGTTGGCGAAAGACGGCGAAGCGGCTATATCGCAGCCCTAGCGGTCCCGTAGCTCAGCAGGATAGAGCATCAGATTCCTAATCTGAGGGTCACAGGTTCGAATCCTGTCGGGATCGCCAAATTTTCACACAGTATTGTTTTTATTGCTGTATTCTGGGCGCGCCTTATCCCTTGCCGGGCGCGCCCCAGCCGCCGCCGTTGGCGGTGCGGATCAGCACCGCGTCGCCGGGCGCGAGCGTGATGCCGCTGGCGAAGGCGTAGTCCTCGCGCGCGCCGTCGCCGCGCAGCACCGCGAGCCCGTTGGTGCCGCCGGGCTCGCCGCCGGCGGCGCCCCAGACCGGCTGGCGGGCGCGGCTGTAGCCGGCCGACAGCACCGCCGGCGCGCGCAGGCCGTAGCGCAGCTCGAGCCCCCTGCCGCCGCTGTGCAGGCCCCTGCCCGCCGTGCTCTCGCCCAGCCGCTTGTAGCCGACCTCGAGGCGTAGGTCTCGCCGTGGCTGCCCGAATACATGGCGTCGAGCCCGTCGCGCGTGGCGGTGGCGCCCCAGCCGCCCATCTGCGGCTCGACCATGGTGAAGCGGCGGCCGGTGTCGGGATGCGTCCCGGCGATCACCGTGCCGCAGATCGAGGCGAAGTGGCCGGCCGGCAGCCGCTCGGGCATGGCGTTGGCCATGCAGCGCCACAGCATGTCGTAGAGCCGGATGCGGGTCTCGAAATAGTAGCCGTGCGGCGCGTTGCCGGTGGCGTGGAAGATCGTGCCCGGCTCCGTCACCACCTCGAGCGGGCGGAACGAGCCGGCATTGGCGAACAGCGTCGGGTCCGACAGCGCCTTGAACACCATCTGCGCCGAGATCACCGCGCCGTCGCGGCTGGTGTTGAAGGGGGCGGCCCGCTGCGCCGGATTGCCGGTCAGGTCGACGACGAAGCGGTCGGCCGAGACCGTGATCGCCGCGCGCCACACCGCGCCGTCGTCCTGCTCCTCCTCGATCGCGTAGCGGCCGGCCGGAAGCTGCGCGAGGCCGGCGCGGCCGCGCCTTTCGCCCTCGTCGAACAGCGCCGCGAGCGCGGCGTCGTAGGCTTCCGGCCCGTAGCTCGCCACGAGCTGGCGGACGCGCGTCTCGGCCTTGCGGGCGGCGGCGACCTGCGCCCACAGATCGCCCCTGACGAAGTCGGGCAGCCGCGAGTTGGCGGCGATGATGTCGAAGACCGGGGCGATCGGCCTGCCGTTCTCGAACAGCTTCACCGCCGGCAGCCGCAGCCCCTCCTGGAAGATCTCGGTCACGTCCACGGCCATCGAGCCGGGCACCGCGCCGCCGATGTCGTTCCAGTGGGCGATGGAGGCGGCCCAGGCGACGCAGCGCCCGCCGGAAAACACCGGCAGGGCCACGACGACGTCGCTCAGATGGGTGACGCCGCCGAAATAGGGGTCGTTGGTGACGAACATGTCGCCGTCGCGGATGGTCTCCGCCCCGTGCAGTTCGACGATACGGCGCACCGCCTTGTCGAGCACGCCGACGAAGGTCGGGATGCCCGCGCCGGAGCTGACGAGCTCGCCCGCCGCATCGGTGATGCCGGTGCCGACGTCCAGCACCTCGTAGATGATCGGGCTCATCGCCGTCTTCCTGAGCACGGCGAACATCTCGTCGGCGGCCGCCACCAGGCCGGCCTGGATGACGCTGGACGTGATCGGGTCGGGAGCGGCGCGGGACATCGCGGTCAGCCTTTCGCGATATGGAGGTCGCGCGGCAGCGTGGAGAGGATCTCCGGCCCGTCGGCGCGCAGGATGACGATCTCCTCCAGCCGGATGCCGAAGCGGCCGGGCAGGTAGATGCCGGGCTCGATGGAGAAGGTCATGCCCTCCTCGAGCACGGTCTGCGACGTGGCGGTGATGTAGGGCGGCTCGTGGCCGTCGATGCCGATGCCGTGGCCGGTGCGGTGGACGAAATAGTCGCCGTAGCCCGCCTGCGCGATGACGCTGCGCGCGGCCGCGTCCACCTCCTTCGCCTTCACGCCTGGCCGCGCCGCCTCCAGCCCCGCCTGCACCGCGGCCTCGACCACGGCGTGAACCTCGGCATAGCCCTCCGGCGCGCGGCCGACCGCCGCCATGCGGGTGATGTCGCTCGGATAGCCTTCCTTCTTCGCGCCGATGTCGATGACGACGGCGTCGCCCTCCTGAAACCGGCGCTCGCCGCTCTGGTGATGGGGGAAGGCGCCGTTCGGGCCGCCGCCGACGATCCAGAACGAGGGCACCGCCCCCTGCGAGGAGAAATAGGCCTTCACCGCGTCGGCCACCTCGCGCTCGCTGCGTCCCGGCCGGATCGCCTCGAACGCCGCCAGCATGGCGCGGTCGGCGATGCCGGCATTCATCTTCAGCGCCCGGTATTCGTCCTCGTCCTTGACCATGCGCAGCGCGCCGAGCGTGTCGGCGGTGAAGGCGTGGCGCGCGCCGGGCAGGCTGTCCAGCACCAGGAGCGCGAAGTCGGCGCGCATGGTCTCGTCCAGCACGACCATCCGCGCATCGGCGGCCCCGACGGCCTGCAGCGCCGCGGCCAGCGCCGCGTCGGGGCCCTGATCGTCGCTCCAGTTGTGGAAGGCGATGTCGGTGTGCTCCCGCGTGCCGTCGGCGTTGAGCGCGGGCATGAGGAAGGCTTCCTTCTCCGGCCCGACCAGAAGCAGGCAGGCCCGCTCGTCCGGGTGCGGATGATAGCCGAGCAGCCAGTCCATGTGCGAGCCGGGCGCGACCGCCACCAGTCCCGCGCCGGTCTCCCGCATCCTGGCGCGCAGCGCGGCGAGGCGGCTCTTCGTGTCTACCTTCATGTCGATGTCTCCGTCTGTGTCCGGTCTGCGTGCAAGCGGGCGATCTCCTCTTCCGGCGGCGCCTCGCACGACCATTTGCGCGAGGGCACCCAGCCGCACTGGCGCCTGAGGATCGCGGCGTATTCGGCCCGCTTGAGCGCGGCGATCGAGGGGTCGATGACCGGCACGCCCAGCCGCTTCTCGACATCCCTGTAGAAGCCGACCTCCATGGTGCAGCCGAGGATCAGCGCCTCGGCATGGTCGTCCTCGACCGCCTTGCGGCCGGCCTCGATCAGCCGCCGCCCGGTCTCGGCATGGTCCTTCTGGAAGTCGTTGACGCCGAGCTCGACGTGGTAGAAGCCGGCGAGCCGGTGCTCGTGGCCGTGCTCGCGCACGGTCGCCGCCATCTGGTTCACCCATTTGCGCCGGCCGACGACGACGCCGAAGCGGTTGGCGAGGCTGGCGGCGATCTCGCACGAGGCGACGCAGGGGTGAAGCCGCCCTCGCCCGCCGGCAGCGAGGCGATGTGGACCTCGGTTCCCGGCAGCTTGTTGTCGCGCGCCATGTCGGCGAACACGCGGTCGTGCTCCCCGCCGCCCGCGACCGGGCTGAAATACATGATCTTCAGGGGCTTGCCGTTCATTGCCTGCTCCTTCCCTCCGTCAGCCGGAATGGCCGTAGACGTCCTTCGCCCGCTCCGGCGCGATGAAGCCGTTGCGGATGTCCTCCGCGACCGCGGTGCGGTCGCGTTCCTTCGGGTCGCCGACGCCGCCGCCGATG
Organism: Hyphomicrobiales bacterium; assembly: GCA_022838525.1. Lineage (GTDB taxonomy): Bacteria > Pseudomonadota > Alphaproteobacteria > Rhizobiales > Rhizobiaceae > Aerobium. The sequence goes on from JALHFU010000019.1 coordinate 37,503, forward strand.
CCGGTGTGGATGCGGATCACGTCGTCGGTGTTGACGGTGACGCCGGAGGCGAAGGCGTAGCTCTCGCGCGAGCCGTCGGTGCGGATCACCTCGACATAGTTGGGCGAGCCTTCCCTGCCGCCGTCCATGCTCCAGGGCAGGATGCGCGAGCGCGTGTAGCCCGCCGTCAGGAAGGAGTCGTCGCGGCGGATGCGGTAGTCCATGACGATGCCGCGGCCGCCGGTCCAGCGGCCCTCGCCGCCCCGCGCGGTGTTGAGCTCCATGCGGTCCACGAACAGGCCGTTGCGCGCCTCGGAGATTTCCGCCGGGCAGTTGTAGGTCTCGCCGTGGAAGCCGGAGAAGATGCCGCTGTTGCCGTCGCGGCCGCGGCTGGCGCCCCAGCCGCCGATCTGCGGCTCGACGATGGTGTATTGCCGGCCGGTGTCGGGGTGGATGCCGCCGATGAAGGTGCCGCAGATCGACGAGAAGTGGCCGGCCGGCAGCCGGTCCGGCACGTGCGGCGCCAGGCACCGCCACATCAGGTCGTAGACGCGGACCTCAGTTTCGAAATAGAAGCCGAGCGCGCAGGGCTCCTTGGCGTGGAACACCGTGCCTTCCGTCGTCAGCAGCCTGATCGGCCGGAACGAGCCCTCGTTGGCCGGCGAGTAGGGATCGGTCAGCGATTTGAAGATCATCTGCGCCGAGACCATGACGCCGTCGCGGCTGGTGTTGGTGGGGCCGGTGTCCTGCTCGGGATTGTCGGTGAGGTCGACGACGAACTCCGTGTCCGAAATGGTGATCTTGACGTTGTAGACGCGGCCGTCGTCCTGCTCCTCGGAAAGCTCGAAGGTGCCGTGCGGCAGCTTGGCGAGCTCGGCCAGCGACACCTTCTCGCCGAAGTCCATGAACGAGGCCATGGCGTTCTCGAAGGTGCCGACGCCGTACTTCACGGCGAGCTCGGCGAGCCGCTTCGCGCCGATGCGCACCGAGGCGATCGCCGCCCACAGGTCGCCCTCGAGGAAGTCGGGCATGCGCGAGTTGATCCGGATGATGTCGAAGACCGGCGCGATGGGCTCGCCCTTGGAGACCATCTTGATCGCCGGCAGGCGCAGGCCCTCCTGGAATATCTCGGTCGCGTCGGCCGAGAGCGAGCCGGGCGACTTGCCGCCGATGTCGGAATTGTGGGCGATGTTGGCGGTCCAGGCGATCAGGCGTCCCTCGGCGAAGACCGGCATCGCCACGACGAGGTCGTTGAGATGGGTGACGCCGCCGTAATAGGGATCGTTGGTGATGAAGACGTCGCCCGGCTCGACGTCGCCGGGCTTGTCGAACTTCTTCACCAGCACCTGCACCGCCTTGTCGAGCACGCCGATGAAGGCGGGGATGCCGGCGCCGGAGCTGGCGAGCCGGCCCTCGGCGTCGAGGATGCCGGTGCCCATGTCGAGCACCTCGTAGATGATCGAGCTCATCGCCGTCTTGCGCATGGCGGCGAACATCTCGTCGGCGGTCGCCTGGAGCGAGTTCTGGATGATCTCGAGCGTGATGGGATCGTTGCTGGCGGTCATCTTGCCCTCCTCACGCGCCGAGCGCGATGTGGATGTTGCCGTAGCCGTCGATGCGCACCCGGTTGCCGGGATGGACGACGACGGTGGTGCCGGGGTCCTCGACCACGGCCGGGCCGGAGAACTCCATGCCGGGCTCGAGCTTCGTGCCGTCGTAGATCCTCGCCCGGTGCACGCCTTCCAGCGCATAGTCGACGTCGCGCTCGCCCTTGAGCGCGGCCTCGGCCGGCGTGCCGGTCGGCTTGCGCTCGCTGACGGTCAGCTTGCCGACCTCGGCGGAGGCCACGAGATGGATGCCGACCATCTCGACCGGCGCATCGAGGCGGTAGGTGTATTCGCGCTCGTAGGTCTCGTGGAAGGCGGCGGCGATTTCGGCCAGCCGGCCGTCGCCGACCGCACCCTCGATCAGCACCTCGGTGGTGTGCTCCTGGTTCTGGTAGCGGAACTTGCCGTAGCGCAGGAACTTCACGTCCGCCGGGTCGACGCCCTCGGCCGCGAACTGCCGGCGGGCCTGCTCCTCGGTCTCGGCGAACAGCGCCTCGATGCCCGCGGCAGCCCCCGGCTTCAGGTCGACCAGCCGCGTGACGAAGTAGTCGCGCCTGAGGTCCGACATCATCATGCCCCAGGCCGAGAACACGGACGCGCCGGTCGGGATCACCACCTTCCTGACGCCGAGCTCGCCGGCCAGCGCCACGGCGTGCATGGCGCCGCCGCCGCCGAACGCCACCAGCGTGAAGTCGCGCGGGTCGTGGCCGCGGTTGAGCGACACGAGCTTCAGCGCGTTGACCATGTTGTTGTTGGCGATGCGGATGATGCCGCGCGCCGCCTCGTCGGCGTCGATGCCGAGCTTTTCGCCCACCGCCTCGATCGCCTTTCTCGCCGCCTCCATGTCGGCCACCACCTCGCCGCCGCAGAAATAGTCGCGGTTGATGCGGCCGAGCCACAGATTGGCGTCGGTGGTGGTGGCCTCGGTGCCGCCGCGGCCGTAGGCGGCCGGCCCCGGCATGGCGCCGGCCGATTGCGGGCCGACATGCAGCTTGCCGAAATCGTCCACCCAGGCGATCGAGCCGCCGCCATTGCCGATCTCGACCAGATCGACCACCGGCACCATGATCGGATAGCCGGCCGAGGTGCGGTCGCGCTCGATCCAGTAGTCGGTCATGATGCGCACCTGGCCGTCCTCGATCAGCGAGCACTTGGCCGTGGTGCCGCCGATGTCGAGCGCCAGCACGTTCGGCTCGCCGATCAGCTTGCCGAGCTCGGCCGCGCCCCAGAAGCCGGAGGCCGGCCCCGATTCCACCATGGTGATCGGGATCTTCGACACCGATTCCAGCGAATCGACGCCGCAGTTGGACTGCATGATGTAGGGGCTGCCGGGCAGGCCCTTCTCCTTCAGCCCGTTGTGGAGGCGCGACAGGTAGCGCTCGGCCGTCGGCTGCACATAGGCCGACAGCACCGCCGTGCTGGTGCGCTCGTATTCGCGCCATTCGCGGGTGATCTGGTGCGAGGAGACGACCGACACGCCCGGCCACAGCCTGCGGACCTCCTCGAGCGCGGCCTTCTCGTGCGCGGTGTCGGCGTAGGAATGCAGGAAGCAGATGGCGACCGCCTCGACGCCCTCGCTGCGGAAATCGTCGAGGATGGCCGGCAGGCCGGAAAGGTCGAGCGGCTTCAGCTCCTCGCCCTTGTAGGAGATGCGGCCCGGCAGCTCGCGGCGCAGGTGGCGCGGCACGAAGGGCTTCGGCTTCTCGTAGTGCAGGTTGAAGAAGTCGGGCCGGTTGCCGCGCGCGATCTCCAGCGTGTCGCGAAAGCCCTCGGTGGTGATGAGGCCGACCTTGACGCCCTTGCGCTCGGTCAGCGCGTTGATGACGACCGTGGTGCCGTGCGCCATGAAGCGCACGTCGCGCGGGTCGATCCCGGCCTTGTCGAGGACGTTGAGCACGCCCTTCTCGAAATCCGGCGGCGTGGTGTCGGACTTGGCGGTGACGATGCGCGGCTCGCCCGTCTCGGGGTCGATCTCGAAGCAGACGAGATCGGTGAAGGTGCCGCCGACGTCGGTCGCCACGCGCAATGTTCTTTGAGCCATCACTGACCTCCGGTCGCTGACTGTCGTTGCTGGAGAAGAAGGCAGACCGCGCCCGGCAGCTTCAGGGCCTCTGCGGCCTCGATCCGGTCGGGCGTGTAGTGGCCGGCCGCGTCGAGGCAGTTGATCGTGCCGATCACCCGGCCGGCGACGACGACCGGCACGTTCATGACCGACTCGCAGCCGAGCGAGCGGATCAGCTCGTGGTCGCTGAAAACCTCGGCGATGCCGTCGATGTCGTTGGCGACGAAGGTGCGCCCCTCGCCCATCACCACCCGCGACCAGTCGGTCTCGTTGGCGGGCTTGGTGCCGGAGACCGGATAGGCGGCGGGCATGTTGGAATAGATGCGCTGCGCCGCGCGGGTCTCGGGGTCGAAGGTCATCACGGTGAACAGCCGCGCCCCCACCGTCTCCCGCGCCAGCGCGCAGAGCGCGTCGAAGGCCGCGGCGGGCTGGTTGCCGGCTTCGGCGACCGATTTCTGGAACTCTGTGTAGTCAGGCATTTTCATTCTCGCTTTCGGCAAGCCGCGAACGCAGCTCCTCCTCTTCTCGGGTGACGACGGGGACGGCCCCGATCAGGCGTCTCGTGTAGGGATGGTCGGGGGCCGTGAAGATCCTTTCGGTCGCGCCGAGCTCGACCAGGCGGCCGGCCTCGAAGACGGCGACCCGGTCGGCGATGTTGCGCACGACCGACAGATCGTGGGTGATGAAGATGTAGGTGAGGCCGCGGCTTGCCCTCAGCGCATTGAGGAGCTTGAGCACGCGCGCCTGCACCAGCACGTCGAGCGCCGAGGTCGACTCGTCGAGCACCACCAGCTCCGACTGGCAGGCGAGCGCCCGGGCGATCGCCACGCGCTGGCGCTGGCCGCCGGAGAGCGCCGCCGGCGAGCGGACGGCGAAGCCGGCGGGCAGGCCGACCTCCTCCAGGAGCTCGCCGACGCGGCGGCGGCGCTGCCCCCGCTCGCCGACGCCGTGCACGTCGAGCGCCAGCCTGAGCGAGGCGCCGATGCTGCGGCGCGGGTTGAGCGAGGACATCGGGTTCTGCTGCACGAGCTGGATGGCGCGGCGGTGGACGAGCTGGCGGCGCGTCGGCAGCGCCTCGCCGCGCAGCAGGACCTCGCCCTCGCTCGGCGGGTAGATGCCCAGCACCATGTTGGCGACCGTGCTCTTGCCGGAGCCGGATTCGCCGACGATGGCGAGGCACTCGCCCTCCTCGACGTCGAGCGACACGTTCTCCACCGCGCGCACCTCGCGGCTGCCGAGCGTGAAGACCTTGGAGACGGAGCGCAGGGACAGAAGATGGGTCATTTCGCCTCCTCCGGCTCCTCGCAGCCCTCGTGCACCACGAGCGGCGCGAAATAGTCCTCCGACACGTCCTCGATCTCGGGGATGCCGCCGCCGGTGATGCGCGGCACGGCGCGCAGCAGCGCCCGCGTGTAGGGGTGGCGGGGATCGGCGAAGAGGTCGTCGGCCATGCCGTGCTCGACGATCCGCCCCTTGTAGATGACGTAGACGCGGTCGGCGAACTCGCGCACCACGCCGAGATTGTGCGAGATGAACAGCACCGAGGTGTTGTGCTGCTCGACCAGGCGGCGCATCAGCCGGAGCGTCTGCGCCTGCACCGTCACGTCCAGCGCCGTGCCGGGCTCGTCGGCGAGCAGCAGCGACGGCTCGTTGGCCAGCGCCATGGCGATCATGACGCGCTGGTTCATGCCGCCGGAGAGCTGGAACGAGTAGGACGACAGCACCCGGCCGGGCTCGGAAATGGCGACGTCGGCCAGCGCCTGCTCCGCGCGGCGGCGAGCCTCCTCGCGGCCTATCCCCGGCTCGCCGCGGCGCAGCACCTCGCGGAACTGCGTCTCGATCGTGTAGACCGGGTTGAGCGAGGAGGTCGGGTCCTGGAAGATCATCGACATCTTCGTGCCGCGCAGCCCGGCCCGCTCGCGGGCCGCAAGGCGCGACAGGTCGCGGCCCTCGAACTCGACCAGGCCGGAGACGCGGGCGCTGCGGTTCTCCTGCAGAAGCCCGAGCACGATGCGCGCCGTCACCGACTTGCCCGAGCCGGATTCGCCGACCAGCGCCACGCGCTCGCCCTGCCGTACGTGGAGCGAGATGCCGTGCAGCACCTCGGTGGTGCCCGCCCAGCCGCGGAAGCCGAGCGCAAGATCGCGGATGCGAAGGGTGGGGACGCTCATTGGTCGCTCCCCAGGATTTCGCGCAGCGCGTCGCCGAGGAGGTTGAAGCCGAACACGGCGACGAGGATCGCAAGGCCGGGGAACACCGTCATCCACCACGAATCCGGCAGGTAGGTCGCGCCCTCGGCCACCATCGAGCCGAGATCGGGCGTCGGCGGCTGCACCCCGAGGCCGAGGAAGGAGAGCGACGAGGCGATCAGGATGACGAAGCCGAGGTCGAGCGTCATCTTGGTCAGGATCGACGGCACGCAGTTGGGCAGGATCTCGCGGAAGATGACGTGCAGCCGCGACGCGCCGATGATCTCGGCGGCGAGCACGTAGCCCTCCTCCTTTTCGGCCCGGGTGATGTTGTAGACGAGGCGCGTGTACCACGGCCACCACATCGCCGTGACCGCGAGCATGCCGTTGGTGAGCGTCGGCTCCAGCACGCCCATGATCGACATGGCCAGCACCAGCGGCGGGATCGACAGGAAGACGTCGGTGACGCGCATCAGCGCATATTCGGTCCAGCCGCCGAGATAGCCGGCGACCAGCCCGACGGTGACGCCGATCGGCACGGCGATGGCCAGCACCACGGCGCCCAGCACCAGCGAGATGCGGAAGGCGTAGAGGATGCGGCTGAAGATGTCGCGGCCGACGAGGTCGGTGCCGAAGATGTAGGGCCATCCCGGCGGCCGGTTGAAGTTGGCGAAGTCGACCACGGCGCCGCGATGCTCGGGGAACGGCGCGATGAAATCGGCGAAGACCGCCGACAGCACCACCGCGGCGACGAGGCCGAGGCCGAGCAGCGACAGCGGGTTGCGCAGCAGGATGTGGAAGGTGCGCCGCATCGCCTCAGGCCCTCTGCGAATAGCGGATGCGCGGGTTGATCCAGGCCGTGAGCAGATCGACGATGATGTTGACGATCAGGAACAGGGCCGAGATGCACAGCACCGTGCCGACGATGGCGTTGAGGTCCTTGCGCAGGATGACGGCGACGCCGTAGCGCGACAGGCCCGGCCACGCGAAGACCGCCTCGACCAGGAAGGCGCTGCCGAGCATGGCGGCGAAGTCGAGGCCGATGATCGTCATCGACGGGATCATCGACGGGCGGAAGGCGTAGCGGCGGGCGATGCGCCGCTCGGGGAAGCCGTAGGAGCGCGCCATCTCGATATAGGGCCGGTCGTAGGTCTCGACCATGTTGGCGCGCGTCAGCCGCGCGGCCTGGCCGATCCCGGACAGGGCGAGCGCGAAGGCCGGCAGGACGAGGTGCCAGGCGGCGTTGCCGAAGGCGCGCAGGTTGCCGGCGGCGAGCGTGTCGACCAGCAGGAAGCCGGTGACGGAGGGCACCGAATAGGCGTTGGAGATCCGCCCGGCGATCGGGAACAGCGGCAGGAAATAGGCGAAGAGCAGCATCAGGATCACCGCCCACACGAAGGCGGGCGCCGAGACGCCGAGCAGCGAGACGAGGCGGATGGCGTTGTCGATCCAGCTGTTGCGGTAGCGTGCCGACACGACGCCGAGCGGCAGGCCGATCAGGATCATCATCAGCCCGGCGACGAGGATGAGCTCCAGCGTGGCCGGCAGGAACTGCGCGATGTCGCGCATCACCGGCCGGTTGGTGTAGAGCGACACGCCGAGATCGCCGCGCGAGAGGTCGGCGATGAAATGGCCGTACTGCACCGGCAGCGGCTGGTCGAGATGCAGCCGCTCGCGCAGGCTCTGCACCTGCTCGGCGGTCGCGTTCGGCCCGAGCGCGATGCGGGCGGGGTCGCCGGGGATGACCCGGGCGATGAAGAAGACCAGCATGGAGACGCCGATCAGCACGATGACCGACGTGACCAGCCGCTTCGCGAGCATGCGAAGGACAGCAGACATGGGCTTTCCACCACTTCTTGCCCGGACCGGCGGCGGTTGCGCCGGTCCGGCGGTGCGGCCGGGCTATTGCCCGGTCATCTCCATCAGGCGGAACGAGAAGCCCATCCCGTCGAGCCCGAACGCCTTCTCCGGCTCGCTGAGCGCCGGAACCCGGACGCGGTTGCTGGCCGCGAAGATCGACTGCCGGTCGTAGCCGAAGATGGTCGGGGCAAGCTCCATCAGCCGGTCGTTCAGCGCGCGATAGGCCGCCTCGCGCCCCTCGTCGGTGGTCTCGGTGCGGCCGCGCTCGAGATGCTCGTCCACCTGCTCGTCGTTGAGATATTCCGGCGACTGCCAGGTACCGGCGGACGAGGAGTGGTACATCGCGTAGAGCAGCGTGTCGGGGTCGCCCGTCACCGCGTTGACGAAGATCTGCGACACGTGCGGCGTGTTCTGCGGGTTGGTGACGAGGTCGGTGTAGAGCGCCCACGGCACCCGCCTGATCTCGGACTTGAAGCCGAGCTCGGCGAAGTTGGACTGCATCAGCAGCGCGAAGCGCTCCTCGATCGGCACCTCGGCGATCCACGACAGTTCGAGCGTAAAGTCGGCCGGGTCGTGCTGGCACGCCGCGAGATGCTCCTTCGCCGCATCCATGTCGCGCACGAGAATCCGGTCGGCCGGATTGGCGCCGTACATGCCGACCGGGATCGCGCCCGTCGCCGGGCTTCCCTGCGCGACGTCGCCGGTGATGGCGACCATCTGGACCGCCGCGCCGTAGTCGAACGCCTTCGACAGGGCGAGGCGGCAGTTGACGTCGTCGAGCGGCGCCTTGGTCGTGTTCAGCTTGATGTAGAACGCGCCGCCGCCGCTCTCCTTGAGGAACTGCGCGCCGGTGCCGGCGATCGAGCGCATGACCTCCGGTGGCAGCCATTGCGAGGAGATGTCGTGCTCGCCCTGGGCGATCAGCGTGCGCACGGTCGCCGCCTCGAGGCCGTAGCGCAGGCGTACCCGGTCGGGGGCCGCTTCCGGCACGCCGAGGAAATAGTCGGCGTTCTTCTCCATCACCGTCTCTTCCTGCGGGTTGTGCGACACCACCGTATAGGCGCCGGTGCCGGCGCTGTTGGCCGACAGGAAGGCTTGGCCCCAGTCACCCATCTCGCCGTCGCCCGCGCCGAGATTCTCCGTCACCAGCTTCTTGTCGACGACGGGCAGCCGCACCAGCGAGGCGATGAACGGGGAATAGGGCTTGTCGAGGCTGAAGCGCACGGTGCGCTCGTCCACGGCCTCGGCGCCCGTCACGTTGTCGAACAGGAAGGAGAGGCCGGCGCCGAGCGCCTTCATCCGCTCGAAGGAGAAGACGACGTCCTCGGCGGTCAGCGGATTGCCGCTCCTGAACCGGACGTCGCCGCGCAGCGTGACGACGTAGTCGTTGCCGTCCACCTCCCAGCTTTCGGCGAGGTGCGGCGCATAGCCGGGCCCGCCCTGCACCGGCAGCACGAGCGTGTCGTAGACGTTGAACATCAGCAGGGAGTCGGCATAGTCCGACGCCTTTGCCGGATCGAGCTCGCCCACCGGCACCTCGTCGAGGCTGAGCACGGTCTGGGCGGCGGCGGGAAGCGCGATCAGGGCCGTGGCGGCCATGAGCGCGGCGGAAAGCGGAAGCGCGTAGCGTTTCATCGTTCGATACCTCTGGATGTGTTTCTTGCCTGGCGTATCGTCTTCTTTCTCCGGCGGTCGTCCGCGAAACGCCGCCGGTGGTGTCCGTTCCGTCAGGAGCCGTCCGGCGGCGCGTCTCCGAACACGTCCATCGTGCCGATCCACAGGATGGTGGACGGCCTGTCTGTATGGTTCCAGCTCGAATGGATCCGGGTCGACGGAAAGTGCAGCGAATCCCCGGCCTCGAGCACGTTGCGCTCGCCGGCGACCTCGACCGTCACCGCGCCGTCGAGCACGTAGAACATCTCCTCGCCTTCGTGGGCGATCGGCTCGGAGCGGTGGCCCGGCGGCTCGTGGATGATGACGCTGCGCAGCACGTTGCCGGGGAAGCTGGCGGAGATGCGCTCGTAGGTCAGCGAGTTGGGGCTGACGGCATAGACCGGACGCTCGTCGTGGCGGGTGATGCCGCCTTCCGTCCGCGGCTGCGACAGGAACGCGCCGACATCCATGTTCAGCACCCGCGCCACGGACACCAGCGAGGACAGCGACGGCGCGGTGATGCCGCGCTCGATCTGCGAGATGAAACCGACCGAGAGGCCCGCGCCGACCGCGACCTCCTTGAGGGTCAGGCCGAGCTGGCGGCGGCGCTCGCGCAGGCGAACGCCCAGCGGATTGGCCTCGTCGTCGCGGGGATCGGGCTGCGAGGTCATCGCTCCTCCTCTTTAGCTATACTAAAATTGAAGCAGAACTAAAATTGGGAGTCAACAACCTGAATCGCCGGGTGGCCGGGGGGAGTGGAATCCGCGGGAAGCACCCCTGTCCGGCGCGGCGCAGCGAAGCGCGGCGACAGGGGGAGGCAATCGCCTTCACCCGACGCGATCCTGCCGTTGGCTGATAATGGAGCGCTGCCCTTTCGCCCTCTCTTCCAAGCGGAGAGCATTGGGATCACGGCAAGTTCTTCCTCTCCGCCCACGGCGGGCAATCGCCTATGGCGGGACACCGCCGCTGCCGTCATCCCGGCCGACCGAGCGGAGCGAGGGAGAGCCGGGACCCATTGAGCGGCACGGCCGGGTTCGAGGCTTGCGATGCGGTCCTGACGTGCGCCAGCGTGAGGACCGGGCCGTGCCTGACGATGGTCCGGCCAATGGGTCCCGGCTCTGCGGGCGCTGCGCGCCCTTGGCCGGGATGACGGCGGGCGAGGTCATTTCCGGTAGGCGATAGCCCCGCCGTAGATGGGAGAGGGCGGATGGCCGCGAGGTTGCTGCTTTCCCTTTCTCCCCGTTCACGGCGGGGCGATCGTATAGGGCGCGACGCCGCCACCGCGTCATCCCGGCCGACCGAGCGGAGCGAGGGAGAGCCGGGACTCATTGAGCAGCACGGCCGGGTTCAAGGTTCGCGATGCGACCATGAAGCGCGCCGAGGCGAGGACCGGGCCGCGCTTGACGATGTTCCGGCCAATGGGTCCCGGCTCTGCGGGCGCTTCGCGCCCTTGGCCGGGATGACGTCGAGCGAAGGGCCGGATGAGGGGCGGCGCGGCGGGCGCGAGGGGTCGCGACCCTCAGTTCGTATCGTCGGGGAAGGTCGGCAGCGGGATGAAGTCGACGCCGTCCTCGGCGAGGGCGCGGGCTTCCTCGGTCGTCGCCTCGCCGTAGATGCCGCGCGGCTCG